>DASZWD010000030.1:0-300000 GCA_035546775.1 Acidimicrobiales bacterium | reverse complement strand
CGGCGAGGCTTGACGAACCCCCGCAACCGGTGACCGAGATCACCGGCACGCCGCGCGCCGCCGCCATGCGAGCGAAGGCGACGACCTCCGCGGTCTCGCCGCGGTACGACAGTGCCAGCAGCACGTCGTCGGGGCGCACCATGCCGGAGTCGCCGTGGAGCGCATCGGCGGCGTGCACGAAGTACGAGACCGTGCCGGTGCTGGCGAACGTCGCCGCCAGCTTGGCGCCCACGAGTCCCGACTTGCCGAGGCCGGTGACGACGAGGGCGCCGTGGCGGTCGAGCACCAGCTGGGCGGCGGCGCGCAACGCGCCGGCGCTACGCGCCGGGAGCGCGGCGATGGCCGCGGCGGTGCGCTGCAGCGAGTCGAGTCCCGCCGCGAGGCCGTCGTCGACCGACGAGGTCATTCGGCTCCGGCGGCTTCGAAGGCAGCGAACACGACGCCGATGCCGCGCGAATCGCCCGTCGTGCCCGCGCCCATCTTGTTCATCACATACACCACGGTCATGCGCCGGGCGAGATCGTTGAACACGACCGAGCCACCCCACCCGCCCCAGAAGCACGTGCGCTCCATGCCCGGCAGCTTGAGCAGCCCGTAGCCGATGCCGAACACCATCGGAACGCCGAGGATGAGGTCGGTGCCTTCGTACTGCACGTCGAAGATGCGGTCGAGCGTCGCGGGCGAGACGAACTGGTTTCCGTCGCGGGAGCCGCCGTGCGACACGATCGACTGCACCTGCGCGATCGACCTTGCATTGCCGTGCCCGTTCGCCGCCGGGATCTCGGCGCGCCGCCATTCGGGTGTCCACGAGGCCTCGGCCTTCACCATCGGGTTGGTGAAGGTCCTGTAGACGAGGCCCGTCTCGTCGGCGTTGGTCGGCACGATCGGATCGGCGGGCGGAATGAGCTTGCCGACGCGCGGGTCGTACTCGGGCCCGGTGCCGATGTGGAAGTCGGCGCCGAGCGGCTCGGCGAGTTCCTCGCGGAAGAACGTGCCGAGACTCTTGCCGGTGACGCGCCGAACGACTTCGCCTACGAGGTAGCCCTGCGTGACGGCGTGATAGCCCGACGCCGTGCCGGGCTCCCACCAGGGTGTCTGGGCCGCCAGGCGGGCGCAGCACTTTTCCCAGTCGTAAAGGTCGTCAGGCTCCATCGGTTCTTCGAAGCCGGCCAAGCCGGCGGTGTGCGACAACAGGTGGCGAATGCGCACGCTGTCCTTACCGCCTTCGGCAAACTCGGGCCAGTAGGTGGCGACGGGAGCGTCGAGGTCGATGAGGCCCCGGTCGGCGCACACGAGCGCGCTGAGGTTGCACATCGTCTTCGTCGACGAATACACGTTGACGAGCGTGTCGCGCTGCCACGGCGTGTCCGCTGGGCCGTCGACGAGGTCCACGGTGCCGCCCCAGATGTCGACGACGAGCTCGCCGTCTTTCAGTACCGCGACCGACGCGCCCGCGTCGGCGCCCGACTCGAGATTGCTGGCCAGCACGTCGCGCACCTTGGTGTAGCGCTCGTCGCACGTCCCCTGAATGTCAACCATGTGCGCAACCTAACGGCTGTACCTTCAACGATGTGGTCCACGGCCATCACCACGGCAGCCGGGGCGAGCAACGCCGCGCCCTGTGGATCGCGCTCGCCGCCAACGGCGTGTTCCTGGTGGCCGAAGCGGTGGGTGGATGGGCCTTCCACTCGCTGGCGTTGCTCGCGGATGCCGCCCACATGGTCTCCGACGTCGCCGGCCTGACCATCGCGCTGATTGCGCAGCAACTCGTCGATCGCCGGGCCACGGCCCGGCACACGTACGGCCTCCAGCGCGCCGAGGTCCTCGGCGCCCAGGCCAACGGTCTCACGCTGCTCGTCGTCGCAGGATGGATCGTGTTCGAAGCCGTTCGTCGCATCGGTTCACCCGTCGACGTCGTCGGTGGCGGGTTGCTGGTGGTTGCCAGTCTGGGCCTCGTGGTCAACGTCGTCAGCGCCGGGCTGCTCGCCCGCGCCGGCGGTGAAAGCCTGAACATGCGCGGCGCGCTCGTGCACATGACCCTTGACGCCGTTGGTTCGATCGGGGCGATCGCTGCGGGTGTCGCCGTGGTGCTGTGGCGCGCCAACTGGGTTGACCCCGCGGTGTCCATCGCGCTCGCGGTGTTGGTGTTGTGGTCCGCGTGGGGACTCTTGCGCGACACCACCCAGGTCTTGCTCGAGGGTGCGCCACGGGGCATGAGCGCCGGCGAGGTCGCAGCGGCGCTCGCCGGCGACGACAACGTGGAGACGGTGCACCACTTACACCTGTGGAACCTGGCGTCGGACGTGCCGGCGCTGTCGGCGCACGTCGTGCTGCGCGGCGAGGTGACGCTGCACGAGGCGCAACAACGGGGCGAGCAACTGAAGGCGATGCTCGACGAGCGGTTCGGGATCGAGCACGCCACGCTCGAACTCGAGTGTCACGCCTGTGACGCGCCCGACTCACACACCGCGAGGTGACGGCCGCGTAGCGTCTGCGCACTGTGATCGACGTGCGACCCGCCACGGAAGAGGACCTGCTGCGACTCATCGCCCGCGACCCCGCGAACGAACAGTTCGAGCGGAAGCGCTACGAAGCCCAGCAGCGTGGTGAGGCGCTGCTGCTCATCGCATGGGAGGGCGACGAGTTGCGCGGGCGCGTCCGCTTCCGCTTCTTCTCGAAGTACGTCGAAGTACTGGACGCGCTGGGGGAGTTCGCCGAGATCAACGCCCTCGATGCCTGGCCCACGGGCACGGGCGTCGGGACGCGGATCATCGCGGAGTGCGAGAAACTCGCGCACGGGCGCGGCGACGAGATGATCGGCATCGGCGTGCTCGTGACGAACACCGCGGCGCGAAGGCTCTACGAGCGCCTCGGGTACGAGTACTGGGGCGACGTGATCGACGACGGTGAACCCGCCGCGTACCTCGTCAAACGCCTGCCGAAGAGCTAAACCAGCTTCGCGAGGGCTTCCTCGTAGCGCGCCTGCTCGCGGGGCGTGCCGATGGCGTCGGTGTCGAAGTGGTCGACGACCGTGCCGTTCTTGTCGATGAGGAAGGTGTGGCGCATGGCGCAGCCGAGCTTGTCGTTGAACACGCCGTAGTCCTGCGCCACCTTGCCGTGGGGCCAGAAGTCGGCGAGCACCGGGAAGTTGTAGCCCTGCTCCTCGGCCCACTTCTTTTGCGCCGGCGCGGTGTCACACGAGACGGCGAGCACCTGCACGCCGGCGTTCTCGTAGCGGCTCATGTCGTCACGCAGGGCGCATAGTTCTCCCTGGCACACGCCGGTGAAGGTGAAGGGATAGAAGACGAGGGCGACGGCTTTGTCGCCGCGGTACTGCGACAGCTTCACCGTGTCACCGGTGCTGGCGCGCAGCTCGAAATCGGGGGCTTCCTGACCAATGTCGACGGGCATGGCCAGAACCTAACCGCAAGAAATGCGCCGGTTCGTCCGTTGTCCCAGCATGCGGAAAGCCTGGGGCATTCTCGTCGTCGTGTTCGCGCTCGGCGCGACCGTTCTCGCGGCGCCGGGCGCCGACGCCATCGTCGGTGGTTCCACCACGCCCGGCGGCGCCTACACGTTCATGGCGTCGGTGCAGTCGGGCGGCGCCCACTTCTGCGGCGGCTCGGTCATCGCCAACCAGTGGGTGCTCACCGCCGCCCACTGCATGACGGGTGAGTCGACCAACGGGCTGACGGTGCGGGTCGGCAGCAACGACAACTCCGCCGGGGGTGTCGTCATCCCCGTCGACGCCTTCCACGTCGACCCGGCGTACGACGGCACCAACTACGACGTGGCGCTGCTGCACTTGGCCTCGGCGGTGCCGCTGACGGTCGCCAAGATCACGCTGGCGCCGCTGGGCGACGACACGCACGAGGCCGACGGCACCGCGGTGACCGTCGCCGGGTGGGGCGACTGGAACCCCGTCACCATGGGACTGCTGGCGCTGCCGCAGATGCGCGACGTGCAACTCAAGGTCGTGAGCGACGCCAACTGCGGGCTCAGCGGCGTCGAGGCCGACACCCAGGTGTGCGCCGCCGCCCTGCTGAAGGACAGCTGCCAGGGCGACTCGGGCGGTCCGCTGTTCTGGAAGGGCCCGCTCGGCCAGCGCATCCAAATCGGCGTCGTCAGCCACGGCTTCCTGTGCGCCATCCCCGAGTTCCCGGGCAGCTACGGCGAGGTCAACAACCCCCAGATGCGCGACTTCATCGACAGCTACGTCCCCGGCGTCTAACCGAAGGCGTGGACGCCTGAGCCGACGCGCTGCGTGGAGCCGTCGGGCAGCATGACGGTCGCCGAGGTGTTTGGCGGGACTTCGACGTCGACGTGTAGCTGATCGCCCTCGAGGCGCCATGCGACCGATGCGGTGCCGTAACGAGTCTGCCGCGCCGCCGACGCGCGGGTGAGGCCTCCACCCGGGCGGGGCTCGACGAAGAAATGGTGATAGCCGGGGTCGTCGGGATCAGGGCGCAGACCGGCGACAGCGGTGTGCAGCCACTCGGCGACGGCGCCGTAGGCGTAGTGGTTGTACGACACCATCGAACTGCCCGAACCGATGTCGAGCGACCCGAGCGGGACCGACCCGTCCTCGCGCAACGCGTCCCACCGCTCCCAGATTGTCGTGGCACCGGCGAGGACGGTGTAGAGCCACGACGGCGCGCTGCGTTGCAGCAACACGTCGTAGGCCACGTCGAGGTGACCCGTCGCCGCCAGCGACGGCAGCAGTAACGGCGTGCCGAGGAAGCCGGTCGCGAGATGGTCGCCGGCGTCGTGCACGCGCAGCGCCAGCGCCTCGCCCATCTTGAAGCGCGCTTCGTCGTCGGGCACGAGGGCGAAGGCGATGGCCAGGGCCGCACCCGTCTGCGTTGTCGCCGCCGTGTCGCCGTAGTGCTCCCACCACGCGGCGCGCACCGTCTCGAAGCGCGCCCGTGAATGTGCCGCCAGCGCGTCTTCGCCGAGCACGGTTGCGGTGCGCGCCAGCAAGTCCGCCACGTGCGCGGCGTACGCGGTGGCGACGAGGTCGAACCTCGCCTTGGCCCGCCACGGCTGCTCAGTCGGCGCGTCGGGGTCGAGCCAGTCGCCGTACTGGAAGTCCTGGGTCCAGCGGTGGTCGGCGTCGAGGCGTGAGTACACGTAGTCGACCGACGCCCGCATCGACGGCAGCGCCTCGCGCAGCACCGTGTCGTCGCCGTAGGCGACATAGGTCGTCCACGGAACCACGACCGCGGCGTCGCCCCACCCGCACGCGCCGCGGATCTCGAGGCCAATGTCGGGCACGACGCTCGGGACAGCCCCGTCGGCGCGCTGGTCAGCGGCGACGTCGGCCAGCCAGTTCTGCCAGAACGTCTCCGCGTCGTAGAGGAACGACGCGGTGGGGGAGAAGACCTGAGCGTCGCCGGTCCAGCCGAGGCGCTCGTCGCGCTGCGGGCAGTCCGTCGGCACGGCGACGGAGTTGCCCCGCCAGCCCCACACCGCGTTTTCGTGGAGACGGTTGAGCAGGGGGTCGGAGCACTCGAACGTGCCGATGCGCTCGAGGTCGCTGTGGATCACAACGGCTTCGACTTCCACATCGTCGGGCGACACGCCGGTGACCTCGGCGTAGCGGAAACCGTGGAACGTGAAGCGCGGCTCGTAGTCGCCGCCCGTGAACACGTCGGTGGCGCGGGCGGTGCGCAGCGGCGCGGTGAAGAGCTGCCCGTCGTTGTCGAGGATCTCGGCGTGACGCAGCGTGACCGTCCTGCCGTCGGGGACGCCGCGCACGCGCAACCACCCGACGAGGTTCTGCCCGAAGTCGAGGATCGACCCGTTGACGGATACGGGCTGCAGCACTTCGGTACGCCGCACCGGCGGCACCGCCGGCGCGCACAGCACCGCGGGATCGAACGAGTCCAGAATCTGGACTGGCACCGGCTGACCGGCGCGCGCTTCGTCGATGTCCTCGCCGTCGTAGATCTCGGCGAGCGAGTACTCGGTTGTGGTCGCTGTCCACGTCTCGTCGGTACCGATGACTATCCGATCGGCGTGCGCGCGCACGATCTCGAGCTGCCCGAAGACGCCGACGTGTGTGCCATACAGCGGCCCTGCGTCACGGAAACCGATGCGTCCGCTGTACCAACCGGGCGCGACGGTGAGCGCCAGCTCGACTTGGCCCGGATTGAGCACTGCCTTGAGGTCGTGGGTTCGCACCACGAGACGCTGGTCGTAGCTCGTCCACCCGGGAGCGAGCACTTCGCTGCTGACCGGTTGGCCGTTGACGGTTGCGTCGACAATGCCGTGCGCGCTCAGCCGGAGGAGAGCGGAGTCGATGTCGTCGGGTACGTCGATCGTGCGCGTGAACCGCACCACGGGGGTAGTCGGGTGATCGGCGACGATCATGCGTGCCACCCACTCGCTGGGGTCGAGGATCCCGGTCTGGAATTGCGCCCAGTCGGACCACCGGGAGGGACCCGCGCTCGTCCACACACGTACTCGCCACCCTCCGTTCCACGCTGAGCGGAGCACCGGTCCGTCGTAGGTGACTTGCTGGCGCCACGACTCGACGCGGCCGGTACTCCAGTCGTCGACTTCGACTTCGTACGCCGTCTGAACGACGTCGCGCTCGTCGCCGTCGGCCTCGATGCGCCACGTCAGTCGCGGGTGGGGCGTGTCGAGACCGATCGGGTCGACGAGTCGTTCATAGCGGAGATCAACGACCCTCACGCGCGCCCGCCGTTCTTCTGTGACGAGTTATGGCCGCCATTTCCCGTCATAGACGCGATATGGCGGCCAAAACTCGTCGTCAAAGTTGTGTTTCCGTCAATTAGCGGGCGGCGCGGCGGGCTTGGGCGACGTTGGGCGCCGCTTTTTCCACCAGACCGGGGATGACCTTGCCGAGTTCTTCGGGATCCCACTTGGCGCCGTGGTCCTCACCGGGGCCGTAGGTCCAACCTTCGGCCACCGAGATGCGGCCGCCCGCCACGTTGAAGACGCGAGCGTTGATGTCGCGTGACTCGGGCGAGCCGAGCCACACCACGAGCGGCGCGATGTTCTCGGGACCGAACGCGTTCCACTCGCCTTCCTTGGGCTGGGGACGGTTCGGGTTGAGGTCCTCGGTCATGCGGGTCAGCGCGCCCGGCGCGATGGCGTTGACGGTGATCCCGTAACGCTCGAGTTCCATGCCGGCGATGATCGTGAACGCGGCGATGCCGGCCTTGGCGGCGCCGTAGTTCGTCTGACCCGGGTTGCCGTAGATGCCCGAGCTCGACGTGGTGTTGATGATGCGGGCGTCGTTGTCCTCGCCCGCCTTGTTGCGATTGCGCCAGTACTCCGCCGCGTGACGCGTCGGGCAGAACGTGCCGCGCAGGTGCACCTTGATCACGGCGTCCCACTCGTCGACGCTCATGTTGACCAGCATGCGGTCGCGCAGAATGCCGGCGTTGTTCACCAGCACGTCGAGCCCGCCGAAGGTGTCGATCGCCTGCTGGATCATGCGACCCGCGGCGTCGTAGTCCGACACGTCGTCGTAGTTCGGTACGGCCTCGCCGCCCATGGCTTTGATCTCTTCGACCACCTGGTTGGCGGCCGACTGGTCCGAACCCGTCCCGTCGCGGGCACCACCGAGGTCGTTGACGACGACCTTGGCGCCCGTCTGCGCGAACAGCAGCGCGTGCTCGCGTCCGATGCCATTGCCCGCGCCGGTGATGACAACGACGCGCCCCTCATTCAGCCTGCTCACAAACGTCTCCCTTGTGTCCTTACCTACTTAGCGATCACTTTGGTCGCCTCGCTGACGCTCGGCTCCTTCGGTAATCCGAGAACTTTCTCGCCGACGATGTTTCGTTGCACTTGTGCGGTACCGCCCCAGATGGTCCCCGACCGGCTCTGCAGAAACAGGTTCTGCCAGCGATCGGGGTGATAGCCGTCGGCTTGCGACGACTCGAACACCGTGGCGTCCATGCCCATGACGTCGAGCGCGACTTCGCCGAGCCGACGTTGGTGTTCTGACCAGAACATTTTGTTGAGCGCCGACGCCGGGCCCGGCTCCTTCTTGGCCACGACTTCGCTGAGCGCGCGCAGGCCGTTGTACCGCATGATCTCCACGTTGGTGAACGCCTTCGCCAGGTCCTGGCGCAGCGCCGGGTCGTCGGCGCGGCCGCGCTTCTGCGCCTCGGTGACGAGGTCCCAGAACTCCTTGGTGAACCGGACGTGCTGGGTCGTCGCGTTCCCGCCGCGCTCGTTGCCGAGCGTGGTCATCGTGACCTTCCACCCGTTGTGCAAGCCGCCGATGGCGTTGGCGACCGGGGCGCGGGCTTCGGTGAGGAACGTCTCGGTGAAGCCTGACCCACCGGTGATCTGCTTGATCGGACGCAGCTCGATGCCGTTGGACGAACCGTCGTCGCGGAACATCGGCAGCAGCACGTAGGAGATGCCCTGATGCTTCGGGACGTCAGGGTTGGTGCGGCACAGGCAAAACATCATGTTCGCCGCCTGCGCGCCGGAGGTCCACACCTTCTGACCGGTGATGACGATCTCGTCGCCGTCGATCACGCCGCGGGTCTTCAGGCTGGCGAGGTCAGAGCCGGCGTCGGGCTCGGAGAAGCCCTGGCAGTAGCGGTCGCTACCGTCGATGATGCGCGGCAGGAACTTGGCCTTCTGCTCGTCGGTGCCCCAGACGATGATCGAGGGGCCCACCAGCCATTCGCCCATGCCGCGCGTCACGCGGGGCACCTTCATGCGCGAGAACTCTTCGTTCAGGACGGCGACCTCGATGCCGCTCAAGCCGCGCCCGCCGAACTCCTTGGGCCACGACACGCACATGAAGCCGTGCTCGGCGAGTTTGTCGGCCCACGCCCTGGCGGCCGGCGTGTTGGAGAACGCCGCCTGTTCGTCGTCGAGACCCTCAAGGCCCTCCGGTTGGTGCGCTTCGAGAAAGCCGCGCACCTCGTCGCGAAATTTCTTCGCGTTCGGCCCCAGGTCCAGCTCCATTGTCATGGAGCGTGATCCTCGCGCAAGAGCGCGGTCAGATGCCGAGCGGAAGCTGCGTCCCGTTGAACGGCTCGGTGCCGTTGACGAGGGTGGCGTCGGGCCCGCCGTGGGCGTGCATGTACATCAGCTCGCGGCCGACGTCACCGACGCCGTTCGTGCCCGCCTGCGGCAGCGCGATGCCGAGCGTCGACAGGATGCCAAGGGCGCGGCCCGAGCCGTCGAGGAACGCCGAGCCCGAGTCGCCGGGGATGCCCGGCGTGGCGGTGTTGACGTAGTGCTCCCAGCCGTTGCCGGCGTCGCCCATGCTCACGCCGAGCTTGGGCGACAGCAGCTCGAGCCCGCCGCGCAGCTCCGAGTTGCCGTAGGAGTACACCCGCGACAGCAGCGGCGCGCCGGACGTGTTGAGGCCGCTCGGACCGCCCCAGTGCGGGACCGACGGGTTGACGCGGGCAACGTCGCCGGGGTCGAGTTGCACGAGGGCGAGGTCGTTGTACGCGCACTCGTCGGGGTTCTTGTCGCCGAGCGCCTGCATCGTGATCCACGAGCTGTAGGCGAGCACGCCCGCATGCGACGCGCCGGTCACGGCGACGGCGGTGCCGAGCGGCAACGACTTCGTGGTGCAGCCGTTGGTGTCCGTGTTGCTGCCGGTGCTGGCGCAGTGCGCCGCCTGGCCGATGTAGACGACGCCCGCCGCCTCGAAGACGAAGTTGGCCGTGCACTGAGCGCCGTTGGTGAACGTCTGCACTCCGGGGTGAATGGCTGCGCTCGCCGCCGGCGCCCAGGCTGACGCGCGCGTCGGTGGGGCGAGGGCGGGCGCGAGGCCGAGCACGCTGAGGAGGGCGGTGAGAAGGGCGCGAATCACCCCGCGCCCGTACCCCTCCGTCAGGAGAAAGAAACCGATTCAGGCGAATGGCGCGTAACGCCGCGCCGCACGCACAGATTCACAGGAAGAACGTGGGTGAATTCACAGAAACGCGGCGCATCCTGTGAGGCATGGGAATTCCTCGCTCTCGCCGCGCCTTCGCCGCTAGCGCTGCCGGTTTTGCCGCCGTCGGCGGCGTCGGTGCCTTTGCCTTGATGAACGCGCTGGGCGGTGCCGCCCCCGCGGTCAACTTCACGCCCACGGCGGCGACCGACAACGTGCAGAGCACGGTCACGTCGCTGCTCGACGGTGTCACCAACGCTGCTGCTGACACGACGACCACGACGGCCGCCCCCGACAGCAACGGCGGCACGACCACCACGACCACTCCGTCCGCCACGGACCCGGCGACGGGAAACCGTCCCGGCTGCGATCACGACGGCGACCACCAATCGCTCGACGCCGCTACGAGCGCCAAGGTGCAGGCGGCGGCCGAGAAGGCTGTGCCCAAGTCCACCTTCGAGCACGCCGATCACGACCGCTCGAACCCGAGCGGTTACGTCGCCATGATGGAGAAGGCCGACGGCACCCACGTGCTCGTGCACGAAGACGCCAACTTCGCCGTCACGAAGGTGGATGACCCCGCACCCCAGCACGGACCCGGCGGTCCCGGCGGCCACCACCGCGGCGACCGCGACGGCGACGGTCCCGGCCGTTACCGCGGCACGACGCCGACCACCACCTCGGCGACCTAGCGCTCAGGCGAACGTCCGGACTAAGGCCAGGACGCCGTCGGCGTCGGGGCCCTGCGCTGTCAACGACGTCTCGGCCGCGTCGGCGCGCTGCGCCGCCACCTCGCACAGATCGCGCGCGGGGCCGCGCACGATCGTCTCGGCGGCACCGTCGGCGAACACCCACGTGTCCGTGCCGTTCGGCGCCGTGAGTTCGAACGCGACCTTGCCCTGCATCTCCCGGCCGGCGCGCACGAACGCGTAGGGGAGCGTGCGCCACGCCAGGCGGGCGATGAACCTGAGTCGATCGGTCGAGGGCAGGGCGACGCCGAGCCCCGACGCCACGTCGCCGGTGTGGATCCACGTCTCGGCGAGGCGCGTCGTGGCCAGCGTTTGCACCGACAGCGTGCCGGCGACCCACTGCACACGCTCGCTCGGATTCGCGGCGCGGTACTTGCCCAACAAGGCGTCGACGCCGGTGCGCCAGCGGGCGTAGACGTCGGCCGGCGGTGTGCCGCGCTCCTTGTCGACCATCGCTCCGGCGGCGTCGTCGACGTTGGCCGTGGGAGGCAGCCCGCGCAGCATGTCGTCGAGGAACGCGTCCATGCGATGGTCGAGCGAGGCTTCGGCCATCGCGTTGGTCTGCGCGAGGTGCAGCACGACGTCGCTCACGCTCCACCCAACGCAACGCGTCGGCTTGCCCCACGCGGCGTCGTCCACGGGCGTGAGCAGCGCGTCGAGCTCGGCCTGCTGGTCGGAGAGCGCGGCAAGGATCTCGTTCACGGGTGCAAACTACGACGCGTGGCAGACATCAAGACCATCGCCGACCTCGTTCGCGTGCACGGCCGGGAGCGCCCCGACAATCCGGCACTGACCTTCGGCGACCGCACGCTGACCTTCCGCGAGCTCGACGAGCGTTCGAACCAAGTGGCCAACGCGCTGCTGACCGAGGGCGTCGGCGTCGCGGACCGCATCGCCATCCTCGACAAGAACTCGATCGAGTACTTCGAGTTGCTCTTCGGTGGCGGCAAGGTCAACGCCGCCAACGTGGCGGTCAACTGGCGCCTTGCTCCGCCCGAGATCTCGCAGATCCTCAACGACTCCGAGGCCAAGGTGATCGTGGTCGGCCAGGAGTTCGCGCCCGTGCTCGACGCCATCGCCGCCGACCTCACCGCCGCGAAGAAGATCGTCGTCGTCGGGGGCAAGGCGGGATACACGTCCTACGAAGACTGGGTGGCGGCGCAGCCCGCGACCGACACGGGTATCGAATCGGGTCCGAACGACGTCGGCTTCCAGCTCTACACGTCGGGCACCACCGGCCTGCCCAAGGGCGTGATGCTGACCAACGACAACCTGTTCGCGCTCCTGCCGATCGCCGTACCCGACTGGGGCTTCCGCGAGGACTGCGTGAACCTCGTGGCCATGCCGCTGTTCCACATCGGTGGCAGTGGCTACGCCACCGTCGGTTTCTTCGTCGGCTGCCACACCGTGCTCATGCGCGAGGTCGACCCCGCCGCCATGCTGGCGATGATCCCGGATAAGCGCATCACCAACATGTTCGCCGTGCCCGCCGTCCTCCAGTTCATGCTCATGGTGCCGGGCGCCAAGGACATGGACTTCTCGTCGCTCGAGACGGTCGTCTACGGCGCGTCGCCCATCTCGGTCGAGGTGCTCGCCGGTGCAATGGAACTGTTCGGCGCCAAGTTCATCCAGGCCTACGGGATGACCGAGACGACGGGCGCCATCGTGTGCCTCGCGCCCGAGGACCACGACCCGGTGAACAAGCCCCACCTCCTGCGCGCCGCCGGCAAGCCGCTGCCCGGCGTCGAGTTGCGCATTGTCGACCCCGACACCAACGACGACGCCGCGGTCGGCGAGGTGGGCGAGATCTGGACGCGCAGCGGCCAGAACATGCTCGGCTACTGGCACAAGCCGGACGAGACCGCCAACACGGTCGACGCAGAGGGTTGGTTGAAGACGGGCGACGCCGGCTACCTGGACGCGGACGGATATCTCTATATCCACGACCGCGTGAAGGACATGATCATCTCGGGCGGTGAGAACATCTATCCCGCCGAAATCGAGAACTGCCTGATGTCGCATCCCGGTGTGGCCGACGTCGCGGCGTTCGGAATCCCGTCGGAGAAGTGGGGCGAGACGGTGCACGCCCTCGTCGTCAAGGCGGCGGGACAGGACCCGACGCCCGAGGAGATCATCGCCTTCGCCCGCGAACGCCTCGCCCACTTCAAGTGCCCGACGGGCGTCGGCTTCATCGACGCCCTGCCGCGCAACCCGTCAGGAAAGATCCTTCGTCGGGAGCTCCGTGCCCCCTTCTGGGAGGGCCGGGAGCGGGCGGTGAACTAACCGGCCGCGCACGATCAGGCCGTAGATCGACAAAGCGACGCCTCCGAAGCAGATCAGCGCCAGCACGCGCATGCCGCCGCGGGAATGGAACGGGATCAGCGTGGCCATGCCGGCGCCTGCGACCCAGCACAACTGAAAGATCGTCTCGTAGCGGGCGAAGGTGCGGCCGCGGATCGCCTCGGGCGCGTCGCGCTGCACCAGCGAGTCGAACGCCAGGCGCCCGGCGGTGCTGCCGAAGCCGACGACGGCGGCGACGAGTCCGGCGTTGCGCAGCGTGAACGCGTGCGACACGTACAGCGCGGCGCCGCCCATCAGCAGGAGCGCGCTCAGCAGCAGCAGCGGTTCGCGCAGCACCTTGCGCAGCGCCGGGGCGACGGCCGAACCGGCGAAGCCGCCGAGACCAGCCGCGCCGATCGTCAGCGCGAAGCCCTTCGTGCCGTGGCCGTGCGCCCGCAGCAGGAACGCGAGGAGAAACGTGAGGAAGCCGACGCTGGCCCGGCACGCGCCCATGACCACGCCACCGCCGATCAGGCGCGAGCTGAGCAGGGCGCGGTAGTCACCGGCGACGTGGTCGTGCGCGGTGTCGCCTTCGGGTTTCGGCAACGCGAACGCCGGTGGGACTACGACGATGAACAGGATCGTCGCCAGCCACAGCGTCGCCTTGGTCGAGATGAAGTGCTGCACGCCGCCGCCGACCGCCGCGCCGACCGCCGCGCCGGCGACCGACGTCACTGCCAGCCAGGCGTTGGCCCACATCAACCGGTGGTGCTCGTCGATGGTGGTCGGCACGATGGCGGCGCGGCTGATGCCGTGGGCGCGGGACAACACGAGCAAGCCGAAGGCGAGGGGATACAGCCACAACCGGTCGGTGCGCGTCGACAGCAACAGCGCCAGCACGGCGCGCCCCCCAGCGCTGGCGAGCAAGCCGAGGCGGTAGGCGCCGCGGCGGCGATCGAGCGCCGGGCCCACCAGCGGTGACAGGACGGCGAAGGGCGTCATCGTCAACAGCAGGTACAAGCCGACCTTGTCGCGCGCCTCGCCTACCGGCACGTTGAAGAACAGGGTGTTGGCAAGGGCGACGGCGACCATGGCGTCGCCCGCCGCGTGCAGCGCCTGCACCGCCACCAGCCGGCGGAACGCCAGCGGGGCTTCTCGCAACGGGCGCAGTATTACCACTGCCTAACTCTTACGCGATCCAGACCTCGGTGGCGCGCAGAGTGTCGGGATCGAGGGCGACGAGGTCGGCGCGCAGGTCGACGGCGATGGCGCCGCGCTCACCGTCGAGGCCGAGCAGGCGCGCCGGCGTGGTGGCGGCCGCGTGCACCACGTCGACGATGTCGATGCGCGCTGCCTGCACCATGCGTGCCACGCACTCGTCCATGCGGGCGCAGCTGCCGGCGATGGTGCCGTCGGGCAGGCGCGGGGCGCCGTCGACGATCTCGACGCGGTCGTGCGTCTGCCAGCCGACGGCGTCGGTCACCAAAATCCACCCGCCGCGCCCCTTGGCCCGCGCCGCGGCGCGCAACGCTGCGGGGTGCACGTGCACGCCGTCGGCGATGAGCGACGGCACGAGGCGGTCGTCCGAGAGAGCGGCGCCCAGGATGCCCGGCGCCCGGTGGTGCAGCGGCGCCATTCCGTTGAACAGGTGGGTGACGAGCCGCGCGCCGGCGTCGGCGCCCGCGATCGCCGTCTCGTAGGTCGCCTTCGAGTGGCCCATGCTCACCAGCACGCCGCGGTTGCACAGGAGGCCGATGGCCTCGGCGGCCAACGGCTGCTCGGGGCCGAGGGTCATCACCCGCACGATTGGCGGGAGGGCGGCGAGCCAGTCGAGGTCGATCGGGGCGACCCACTCGGGCACGTGGGCGCCGTAGGCGTCGCCCAAGAACGGCCCTTCGAGGTGGGCGCCGATGATGGTGGGGCGAGCGTGCGCCGGTGGCCGCCGCGCCGCGCCGGCGATGCGCTCGAGGCGTTCGGGGTAGACCGCCAGCGGCGCGGTCACGATCGTCGGGCACCACGCGGTGACGCCCTGCGACGCCAGCAGATGGTCGAGGCGATCCCAGTCGTCGCCCGCGGCGGTGGCGACGTCGACGTCGACGTGACCGTTCACCTGCACGTCGATGAAACCCGGCGCCAGCACGCGCGCGGGCGCGACACCGGTGTGCGGGCGTACGTCGACGATCACGCCTTCGTCGATCGACACCTCACCCGGCGCGAGCAGCCCGTCGGGGGTGATGACCACGGATGCGGCGAGCGTGGTCATGACAGCAACGCGGCGCGCACGCCGGCGACGAAGTCCTCGCCATAGCTCACGCCTTCCTCGTAGCCGTCGCCCCAGGGGTCGGGGAGGTAGCCCTGCCACACCGGGGACAGGCCGGCGAGCAGCATCGGCCCGCCAACCGCGGCTTCGATCTTGTTGCCCAGCGCGTGGAAGGCCTCGCCGGGCACGGTGACGAGTTCGACGTCGCCCAGCCACCACTCCACGAGTTCGACGGGGACGTGTCCCGCCACGCCGGCCACCGCAGCCAGCGCGCCCGTCGCCTCGACTTCGACCCAGCGGTGACGACGCACGCCGACTGCGCCGTGGCCGACGGGTCGGGCAGCGTCGAGCGCCGGGCCGACGACGCCGGCGACCCGCACGCCGAGTTCGTCGGCGTCCTCGAAGTTGTCGTTGTCGTAGAAGCCGGTGGCGTGGGCGTGCAGCGGCGGGTTGACGTCGCCCAGCGCGCCGGAAAGCAGCACCGCCCGCCCGTCGTGGGTGCGTTCGAGTTCGTTGCGGAACGAGCCGACCCAGTCGCTCGACACCGCCAGGCACGCCGGGCCGAGGGCGACGGGATGGATCGACACGTTGGCGATGGCACCGATGCGGGCGCCACTGGCGGCGCGCACGTCGAGGGCGGCGAAATGCGGAGCGTACGGGTGGCCGCGCCGGTTGACCGACAACCCGTCGGGCAGTGCTTCGCGGCGGTAGTGAAAGGTTGCGGATTCGGCGTTGGCGCGCGCTTCGCGCGCCGCGTCGAGGCAGCCGCGCACGAGGATGTCGAGGTAGCCGTCAGGCGTCGGCCAGCCGAGCCGTTCCGAGCCGGCCATCGTCGACGGGCCGGCGTGGGTGTGGATGCAGGCGGTGAGCACGGCCGGCGCCGGCAGATCAAGCAGGTCGCGAACCGCGGCGCGTACCGGGTTGGCGAACCCGGGTGACATGCCGAGCAGGTCGCACACCAGCAAGCAGAGCCCGACACCGTCGCTCGACGCGTAGAAGGCGCGCACCTCGAGGTCGTCGCGCACTTCGGTGGCGGGTCCGGCGCGGTCACCGAAGCCGGCGAGCATGACCGGCAGCGGCGGCGTGATGACGGCGCGCCCGAAGCCGACCCGAGTCGTCACGGCGCGGTTTCCATTCCGATTGGCGACTCGCGGCCGCGCAAGTCGATCGCGGCCGTCAACAAGAACGCGAACACCACGCCCACGACAAGCACGGTACTGACCGACGTGTGGTCGGCGAGCCACCCGCCGGCCAGCAGGCCGAAGGGCACGGTGCCGCCAAAGCCCATGATCCACAGCGCCATCACGCGGCCGCGCACCTGCTCGCTCAAATGGTTCTGCAACACCGTGGACAGCGAGGTGATCGTGGCGAAGTAGAAGAAGCCGACAAAGAAGACGACGGGGAACGCGAGCGCCGGTGTCCGCAGCGCCGCGAGCACGCCAAGGAAGACGCCGAAGATCGGCATGCCGACGCGCACGATCTTCGCCTTCGAGGTGTCGACCCAGACGGTCCCGACGGCGATGGCGCCCAGCGCCGCGCCCGACCCGAAGCTGGCAAAGAGGATGCCGTAGGCGGTACCGGTCACGTTCATGCCGAGGTTGTCGCCGGCGATGACGGGCAACAGGCCGATAAAGCACAGGCAGAAGAAGGAGAACGTCGTGATCATGATGAGACATCGGCCGACGAGTCCGTCGTGGCGGGCGATGCGGAAACCCCCGAGGGCGCGCTTGATGCCCTGTTCGCTGTGATCGGGATATGGCCGTGGGATTGTCACCATCAGCAGCGTCACGATGGCGAACAGGTAGGTCAGCGCGTTGATAAAGAAGACGCCCCACGCGTGCACGAAGGGAATGATGAGGCCGCCGATGACCGGCCCGATCACCCGCGAGAGGTTGAGCTGTACGGATTGCAGCGACACCGCGCCCGGCAGGTCCTTCTTGCCGACGAGTTGCGGCTGCACCGCCGACATGGTCGGCGCGAACAGTGCGTTGCCGATGCCGATGCCGAGCACGCAGAAGAACAGTGCGGCATGGGACGGGTGGTGCTGGGCGGCGAAGAACGCCAACAGGAACGACAGCGCGCCCTGCTCGACCTGCGTCGCCACCAGCAGCCACCGGCGATCGATCGAATCGGCGAGCATGCCGCCGATCAGCGACAGCGCGAGCAGAGGGCCGAGCTGGGCGAAGCCCAGCAGCGCGACGAAGCCCGAGGAGTGCGTCAGTTTGAACGCCAGCGCGCCGAGCGCCGCGTTCTGCATCCACGTCCCCACGTTCGACGCCAGCGAACCCCACCACACGAGGGCGAAGTCGCGGTGGGCGAGGGCGGCGCGAGCGCTGCCCCGTCGGAAGGGGGCGTCGCCCTCGAGGACGGACTCTTCGCCTTCCTCGAGATCGAACACTTCCTCCGACATGGCCGCTCAAGCTACGCGGGGCGACCGCCTGTCCTGGAAACGAAGTCTTCCCACCAGCGGAGTTCGTCGTCGTCGCCGACGGCTTTTTCCCAGCCCATCATGCACATCTGCGCCAGGGCGCACAGACCCACGGCGTCGTCCCACCAGCCGGCGGTCGCGACGCCACGACGTTCGAGCGCATCGCGGTAGCAGGCGATCGTGTCTTCCTTCGAGCGCGGCAGCCGGGCGCGGTTGACGCCGAGATACCACATCAGTTCCCATAGCCCCGGGCACGAACCGGGATACGCCCAGTCGAGCAGGATCGTCTGCTTCGTGGTGGCGTTGTAGCCGAGGTTGCCCATCTTCCAGTCGCCCGCGACAAAGGTGACGGGCAGGGCGCGCAACGCGTCGGCGAGCCGGGTCGGGTCGGCCCGGATTGGCTCGACCAGATCCGCGAGCGCCGGCGAGCGGTCGCGCAGCATCGACCATCCCTGCTGGGCGACGACGATCGGGCTCGGCGGGTCGGCGGCTTGCATTTCACGGGCCACGTTCGCATCGGAGAAGAAGCCGATGCGCTGCTCGATCGAGGACAGACCGACGTCGTCGCGCCAGCCCCAGTAGGCGGCGTGGAACGCCGCCATGTGGTCCATGAACGCGTCGGCCTGCTCGGCGGTGACGAGGTCGTCGCCCTCCGGAATCAGATGCTCGCTGACGTCGCGCGCCAGCAGCGACAGCCGACCGGCCTCGAGCGACATTGCGACGATGGTGTGGTCGATCTCGGGCGGCACGCGGTCGTACAGGCCGGCGTGCCACACCTTGTACTCCCAGAAGTCCGTGTTGCCGGAGCACCGCATGATCCAGTCGGCGTCGTAGGACAGCACCTTCAGGAAGTAGCGCTGCCCGTCGACCGTGAGCTTTTCGAAACGCGCGCCCGACTTGCCATCGGACGGATTGACGACGACCCGGTCGGTGGCGCGCGCCAGCAGGTCGTCGAGGTTCATCGCGCCGCCGCGATCGCCTTCGACCACGGGCGGCACAGGAAGCGCAGGCGCTCGCACCCGTCGTCACCGAGCGGTTCGTAGGCGAGCAGCGCACTGGCGTCGGTCTGGTCTTCGACCCACTGGCGCGACGCCGCGCCCGTCTCGGTGAACGCCCCATTGGCGTTCAGGTGACCCTTGCGCTGCAGCGACTCGACTGCGGCCTGCCACTCGTCGTCGGACCACGCCCGCGTCGACTGGAGCACGTCACGACCGATCTCGCCCGACGCGGCGTGGCACACCAGCGCCTCGCAGCCGTCGATGCCCTCGGCGGTCATGGCCGCGACGTGGATGTCGCCGCGGAACTCGCGCAGCAGCGACTGGGCGTGCCACAACACGAGGAGGGGATCGTCGGGCCACGGCAACGTGGCGTGACCGGCGAAGAGCGGCTTGCCACTCAGATGCCCGCACGCCTCCTCGGCGGCGCGTCGCGCCAAGCTGGCGGCTTCTTCGAGATCGGCGCCGACGGCGAGGTCGCCGATGGTGCGGCGCAACATCGCGCCGGCGGCCTCGAGCCGCGCCGCGAGGAGCGCGGCCGGCGTCGTGACGTCCCAGACGCCGTCCATGGCGTGGCGCACGAGGCCCCTGTTGAAGTTGAAGAAGGTGGCGATGACGAGTTCCGCCGACGCGGGGCCCATCGCGGCCGAGCGCGACGCGAAGTAACCGGAGCGGCCCGTCACGCCGAGCGCGGCGTAGGCGTCGGTGGCCTCGGGGGCGAAGTAGATGTAGCCGTGGATCATCTCCAACGTGCGGTGCGTCTTGCGGGCGACGATCGGTTCCATCGCCGTCAGCCCCGCGCCACGTGCTCGTCGAGGAACGCCAGGGTGCGGGCGAAGGCCTGGCGCGCCGCGTCGGGGCGGTACGACGCACGCGTGTCGTTGAAGAACGCGTGCGGGGCGTCGGGGTACACCACGGCTTCGTAGGACTTGCCCGCTTCGTCGGCCGCCTTCTGGAAACCCGGGATCGTGCCGACGAGCCGCGAGTCCAACTCGCCGTGCAGGCACAGGACGGGACAGTGCAGGTTGGCGATCTGCTCGGGCGTCGGCGCCGCGCCGTAGAAGCCAACCGCGCCCTTCAGCAGCGGCTCGTCACACGCCAGACGCGCCGCCATGCCGCCGCCCATGCAGAACCCGATGGCACCGACGTTGCCGTCGCAGTATTCCTGCGCCGCCAGCCACTGCGTCGTGACGCGCAACTCGGCGATGAACTTCTCGAAGTTGGCGAACTGGCCGAACAGCGTCGTCATCGTGTCGTTGAGTGCGTCGGCTTCGGCTTGCGGGAGTTTGGCCAGCTCGGCGTTGCGGGCGTCGGTGTCCTGCCACGAGCCCGTCGGGATGGTGTCGAAGAAGTCCATCAGGGTGCGCACGCGTGCGGGTGTGATCGCCTCGGGTCGCTGCGCGCCCCCGAGTGAGTACACGTCGGGTGACACCGCGACGTAGCCGGCCGCCGCCATGCGGTTCGTCACGTCCTCGATGTGGGCGTCGACGCCCCACACCTCTTGCAGCACGAGCACGCCCGGAAGCGGAGTCGTGGCCGCCTCCGGCCGCGCCACGTACACGGCGAGGTCGCCGTCGGCCCCCTCGATCGATTCCCAGCCTGCGATCAGCTCCATCGCTGCAACGTACGCGACGCCGAGCGCGCATGCCCGCGCCTGCCCGCGGCTGCGCCACCCACCGCCGCGCCCAGGACCTCCCGCGCTTCACTGCAGTGTAATAGCGACAACTCCTCGGATGGCGGTGGGAGGAGGCCCCTGCGGCGTTGCGTGTTGACCCACGCGGGGTCGGCGCCGTTGCGTCGGGCGGTGTCGAGCGTGGAGCGCATGTAGCGGAGCGTCGATTCGGGGATCTGGCCCGGCCGGTACATGCTGCGGCCCATGGGATGCACCCAGCTTGTGCCCGGCAGGTGTAACGCGATGGCAGGCCGCCTGGTTGTCGCTATGACACTGCAGGAAAACGGGGGACGTGGCCGCCGCCCCGGCCGACGCGGCCGCGGCTCGCCCGGCAACTCTCGGCGACCTCACAGGAAAGTCTCAGACTCCGGGTGCAGACTGAGGACCCATGAACGACCGCCTCCCACGCGTCCTCGTGGTCGACGACGAGGAGAACATCACCTTCCTGCTCGACTCGGCGCTGCGCCACTTCGGCTACGACGTGCGGGTGGCCAACAACGGCCGCGACGCCATCGCCCAGGTCGAGCGGTTCAATCCCGACGTCGTCCTCCTCGACGTGATGCTGCCCGACCTCGACGGGTTCGAGATCGTGCGCCGCCTGCGCCTCGACGGCTCGAAGGTGCCGGTGCTGTTCCTGTCGGCGAAGGACACGACCGAAGACAAGGTGCGCGGCCTCACCCTCGGCGGCGACGACTACGTCACCAAGCCGTTCAGCCTCGAAGAGGTGATCGCCCGCATCCAGGTGATTCTGCGCCGCCAGGGTGCGGGCGCGGGCTCGAACAAGCTGAACTTTGCCGACCTCGAGATGGACGACGAGGCCCACGTCGTGCGCCGCGCCGGCGAGATCATCGAACTGTCGCCGACGGAGTACAACCTGCTGCGCTTCCTCATGGTCAACGCCGGGCGTGTGCTCAGCCGCAGCCAGATCCTGGACCACGTGTGGCAGTACGACTTCGGCGGCCACGCCACCGTCGTGGAGACCTACATCAGCTACCTGCGCAAGAAGCTCGACAAGCTCGGGCCACCGCTGATCCAGACGGTTCGCGGCGTGGGCTACTCACTGCGGCTCGCCGCGTAAGGCCGTGTCGCTCCGCCGGCGAATCATCGTCGGCTTCGTCGCTGTCGCCCTCGTTCTGATCGCCAGCAACGTCGCTCTGGCGTCGACGTTCCATTCGTTCCTGCTGCACCGCGTCGACCAGCAATTGGTCACGAGCGGGGACTCGCTCGGTCGCGGCCGCCCCGATCTCAACGGCGGTTCGACGCTCACCGAGTACTACGTCGCCTCGCTCGACACCGCCACCGGACAGGTCACGCACTACGAGTCGCCCTTCGAAGCGCAGCGCCCGTCGCCGAAGCTGACGGCGAAGACGCTGAACGACCACATCGTCAACCCGGGCGACGCCCCGAAGCCGTGGACGACGACCGCGGTGTCGGGCAGTGGGAAGTGGCGCATGATCGCCCAAGTCGACCCGCGCGACGGTGACGTCACGCTGCTCGGTCTGAGCCTCGACGGCCTCCAGGCAACGCTCGTCCACATGCGCGAGATTCAGATCCTCGGCAGTCTCGCCGTGCTGGCCGCTCTGGGGTTCGTGTCGTTCTGGGTGATGCGCCTCGGCGTGCTGCCCGTCGCCGCGATGGCCCACACCGCCGAGCAAATCAGCGAGGGCGACTTGTCCTTGCGCGTCGACCATCCCGATCCCGCAACCGAGGTCGGTCGCCTCGGGGCGTCGTTCAACCGGATGCTCGACCGCATCCAGGAGGCGTTTCGCGCCCGGGCGGAGAGCGAAGCCAAGGTCCGCCGCTTCGCCGCCGACGCGTCGCACGAACTCCGCACGCCGCTGACGTCGATCCGCGGGTACGCCGAGTTGTATCGCGCCGGCGCGCTGTCGAAGAGCGCCGACCTCAAAGACGCCATGGGCCGCATCGAAGCCGAGGCGGAACGCATGGGCTCGCTCGTCGAGGAGCTGTTGCAACTGGCCCGCCTCGACCAGGAACAGCCGATGGAGTTCAGCAACGTGAACCTCGGCGAGATCGCCAACGACGCCGTCAACGACGCCCGCGCCGTCGAGCCCGACCGGCCGATCACGGTCGCCGTGGCCGGCGGCGAGCCCATCGTCGTGCGCGGCAACGACCCGGCGCTGCGCCAGGTGATGTCGAATCTGCTGGGCAACGTGCGCGCCCACACACCACCGCAGACTCCGGCGACGGTGACGGTCAGCCGCAACGGCAAGTTCGTCACGATCGCCGTGAGCGACGAAGGTCCCGGCATGCCCGAAGACGTCGCCGCCCACGCGTTCGAACGCTTCTACCGCGCGGATGCGGCGCGCACCCGCGCCGCCGGCGGCAGCGGGCTGGGGTTGTCGATCGTCGAGTCGATCGCGCGGGCGCACGGCGGCGAGGCCACCGTCACGTCGGCGCCGGGCAAAGGCACCCGGTTCGAAGTCAAGCTCCCGGTGTCGACATGAGACGGCTCATCGCAGTCGTCCTCGCGGTCGTGGTCGTGCTCGTCGGCGGCTCCGCCTTCTACTTGAAGGTGCTCGAGCATCCCGACAAGAAGCTGACGATCGACAGCACGGCGTCGCACTCGTCGACCACCATCGACGCGGCCGCCGACGACGGCACGAGCGACGGAACGTGGAAGGCGTCGTCGGACAGCATCGTCGGCTACCGCGTGCAGGAGACGTTGTTCGGTTCGTCGGCGACGGCGACCGGTCGCACCTCGAAGGTCACCGGCTCGATCACCATAAGCGGCACGACGGTGAACTCCGGTTCGTTCAGCATCGACATGAACTCGGTGTCGTCGGACCGCACGCAACGCGACGGCCAGTTCCGCGGCCGCATCATGAACACGGCGCAGTTCCCGACGGCCACCTTCAAGCTCACGCGGCCGATCGCGCTGTCGTCGGTGGCGATGAACGAGGAGATCAAGGCCACGGCGACCGGTGACCTCACGCTGCACGGCGTCACCCAGTCGGTCACCTTCGACGTCGTCGCCAAGCGCGTCACCGGTCAGATCAAGGTCAACGGCGAGATCCCGATCCACTTCGCCGACTACGGCATCGGCAACCCGTCCGGTGGCCCCGCCCGGGTCGGCGACGACGGCACCCTCGAATTCACCCTCGTCTTCACTCGGTAACGTCCTGCGCCATGGCCGAGCCGTGGTGGAAAACCGGAGTCGTGTACCAGATCTACCCGCGCTCGTTCGCCGACTCGAACGCACTTCGATACTTCTGATCTGTTGCCAAGTTGTGGCTGCCAAAACTTGTCAAAGACAGGATTTGGCAGCCATAAGTCGTCAACGAACGCGGTTACCCGCTGCTTTTTCGGCCACGTAGGCCACAGCCGTCAGGAACGCTCCCATCGCCAGCCCGATGATCAATCCCCAGCCGAGCGATGCTGGGACGCCCCACTCCAAGAACACAAGACCTCTAAGAAACCCCGTCACGAACCACACGGAGAAAAGCCCCGCGAACACGAGAAACCATCGCCGACGAGGCGGTCCGTCTGTGGTGGCCACACGTCCATCTTGCCGAACATAAAGAGCGGTAACTCCCCGTAGGCTCGGCGGATGGCTGAGCCGTGGTGGAAAACCGGCGTGATCTATCAGATCTATCCGCGCAGCTTTTGCATGGGTGGGACTGAGGACGACCGTCGTCGTCGCTTTGAAGCCGTGGGCAAGAAGTATCCGACTGGACCTTTGGCCGACTCGAACGGCGACGGGATGGGCGATCTCGACGGAATCTGCTCGAAGCTCGACTACATCGCCGAACTCGGGGTCGACGCCATCTGGCTGTCGCCGATCTTCCCCTCGCCGCAGAAGGACATGGGCTACGACGTCGCCGACTACTGCGACGTCGACCCGCTCTTCGGCGACCTCGCCGCGGCGGACGCGCTGATCGCCGCCGCCCACGGGCGCGGCCTGCGCGTGCTGCTCGACTGGGTGCCGAACCACACGTCGGATCAGCACCCGTGGTTCGTCGAGTCACGCGCGTCGCGCGACAACCCCAAGGCCGACTGGTACTGGTGGCGCGACGGCGACCCGTCCACGCCGCCCAACAACTGGGAAGCGGCCTTCGTCGGCGGGCCGGCGTGGACGTGGGTGCCTGAACGTCAGCAGTGGTACCTGCACAACTTCTTGCCCGAGCAGCCCGACTTGAACTGGCGCAACCCCGAGGTGCGCGCCGCCATGTACGACACGTTGCGCTTCTGGCTCGACCGCGGCGTCGACGGCTTCCGCATCGACGTCATCCACCTGCTGGGCAAGCCCGAAAACCTGCCGCCCAAGCCCGACGACGTCGGCGCGCAGCTGACGACCTTCTTCGACTTCGACGACACGCATCCGATCCTGCACGACATCCGAGCGCTGCTCGACTCGTATCCCGGCGAACGTATGGCCGTCGGCGAGGTGTTCCTCTTGTCGACCAAGTTGGTGGCGAAGTACTACGGCGACAACGACGAGTTGCACCTGGCGTTCAACTTCCCGCCGCTGTTCGCCCGCTGGGACGCCGACGCGTTCCGCAAGCGCATCGACCGCGTCGAAGAGGAGATCACCGGCACGTCGTGGCCGACCTGGGTGCTGTCGAACCACGACAACCCGAGGCACCGCACCCGCTACGGCGGCAGCGAAGGGCGCGCCCGCGCCGCGGCGGTCCTTCTGCTGACCATGCGCGGCACGCCGTTCCTCTACGCCGGTGAAGAGCTTGGGCTCGAGGACGCCGTCGTCGAGCACGAGGAGGATCCGGGCGGGCGCGACGGCTGCCGCGCTCCGATCCCGTGGGAGGTGGTGGCGGGCAACGCGATGTTGCCGCTCTACCAGTCGCTGCTAGCGGCGCGCCGAGCGTCACCGGCGCTACACAGCGGCGCGTTCGCCTGGATCGACAGCGCGCCCGGCACGCTCGTCTACGAACGCACGCGGGGCGACGACCGCCGCATCGTGGCGATCAACTTCACCGGCGAAACCAAACCCGTCCTGTTGCCCGAAGGCGACTGGCGAGTCGAAGTGTCAACCGCTGGCGACTTCGGCGGCCAGCTCGCTCCCGACCAAGCGGTCGTCCTGCGCCCGGCTTAGGAGGCGACGGCGACGAGGTCGTTGCGGGCGGCGCGCTCGCCGATCTTGGCGGCCACGCGACCGATGCGGGCGATCCGATCGAGCAGCGCCTCGCGCGCCTGCTCGGCTTCAGGCGTGAGGCCCGTGAGCGATTCGACGCCCCAGTCGCGCAACACGACGGGCACGAGGATCTGGTCGTGGTGGATCTGCATGTCGTAGATGCCAGCCTTGGCGATCGCCTTGGCGTGCTCGTTGAATCCGGGGATACCAGTGCCGGGCATCTCGAAGTCGCGCACCTGCTTCTCGATGGCGATGACGAGGGCGGAGGGGTCGATCTTGATCGCGGCGCTGACGATGTCGCGGTAAAAGAGGAAGTGGAAGTTCTCGTCCGCCGCGACGCGCTTCATGATCTTGTAGCCCCAGCCGTCGTCGAGCAGCTTGCCGGTGTTGAAGTGGGCGATGCGCGTTGCCAGTTCCTGCAGCGCCACGTACGCCATGCCTTCGGCCGCCGTCGGCGGTTCGGGCACCATGCCCTTGGACACCTGCACCATGCGGTCGCGCTCGAGGGCGACGGGGTCGACGGCGCGGGTCACCGTCAGGTAGTCGCGGATCACGATCGAGTGGCGGCCTTCTTCGGCGGTCCAGCGCTTGCTCCACGCGCCCCATACGTCGTCGCGGCCGAACATGCGCTCGATGTCGCGGAAGTAATAGGGGAGGTTGTCTTCGGTCAGCAGGTTCACGACCAGGGCGCTGCGCACCGCCGGCGGGATCTTCTCGTCGTCGGCGACCCACTCCTCGCCGGGTTCGAAGTCGCGGCCCTGGCTCCAGGGCACGTACTCGTGCGGGAACCACTCTTGGGTCTTCGCCAAATGCCGTTCCATGAGGCGCTCGGCCTCGGGCACCAGTGCGTCCAAGAGGGCAAGATCGTCCGGATGTACGGGCATTTCGCCAGTCTACCGACCGGTCGGTAGGGAACGGAAAACCGCGTGGAAATCGTCTCCTACCAGGACTTTGGCGCCGCACTGATCGACGAGGCGGTGACGCCGGGTCGCATCGAGCGCGCCGTGGCCGATGTCGCCGGCGACCGCGTCGAGGTCGGCCCGCTGCCCGTGGGTCCCGGCGACGCCGCCTCCGTGGTGGCGAAAGGGACGATTGGTGCGCCGCGGGCGAAGCCGGCGCCGCCCGAGGCGGACGGGTCGCGCGGCTTCATCGTCACGATCCCGGTCGAGTTGCGCCTCTCGGTCAAGGTGGCAGGCACGCTGCACCGCTTCGAGTCGTCCGTGCACGTCCACCTGCGCCTGGCGGTGCGCACCGCGGCGCGACCGCTCAGCCTCGTGATCGACATCACCGTGCCCGACGCGACCGACCTCGACGTCGCCGTGCGTGCCTCGGGGGTGGTCGGGCGCGTGCTGGGTCGCCTCGGCGACGTCGACGGCAAGATCCGCCGCGAGGTCGTCGCGTTCATCGGCGAGCGCGTCGAGTCGCCCGCCGCGCGCGCCGCTCGCATCATCAATATCGGCGACGCCGTGGAATCGTTGTGGCAGTCATGAACGAACACCGCTCGCCGCTGCGCCAACTGTGGGATCACGCCGCACCGCATCGCGGCCGCGTCCGTCTCGCCACGATGTTTTCGATCCTCAACAAGATGTTCGACATCGCGCCGGAGTTGCTCATCGGCGTCGCCGTCGACGTGGTGGTGCACACCAGCGGTCGCTCATTCCTCGGGCGTATGTTCCACATCGACAGCCGCCTCACGCAGCTGACGTGGCTGGCGGTCATCAACGTCGTCGTCTGGGTTGGCGAGTCGATCACCGACTACATCGCGCACATCTTGTGGCGGAACCTGGCGCAGTCAGTGGAGCACGACCTGCGCATGCAGGCGTACCGCCACGTCCAAGAACTCGAACTCGCCTACTTCGAGGACCGGGCGTCGGGCGGCATCATCGCCACGCTCAACGACGACGTGAACCAGCTCGAGCGCTTCTTGGACATGGGCGCGCACGAGATCGTCATCACGACGTTCAACGTGATCTTCGTCGGCATCGTGTTCCTCGTCATCTCCCGCGAACTGATGCTGCTGGCGTTCCTGCCGATCCCGGTCATCGTCATCGGCTCGCTGCGCTATCAGAAGTCGCTGGAGAAGCGCTACGACAAGGTCCGCGCCGCCGCCGGCGACATCGCCGACACGCTCACCAACAACCTCGGCGGCATCGCCACCATCAAGGCGTTCAGCGCCGAGGAGCGCGAGGTCGAGCGCGTAACGGCCGACTCGCTCGCCTACAGCGCGGCGAACGCCGACGCCATTCGCTACTCGAGCGCCTTCGTGCCGCTGATCCGTATGGCGATCCTCGCCGGCTTCACCATGACGCTCGTGATCGGCGGGCGCGCCGCCATCCATCACACGCTGGCCATCGGCGCCTTCTCCGTGCTCGTGTACATGACCCAGCGGTTGCTGTGGCCGCTGACCCGGCTCGGCGAGACGCTCGACCTGTACCAACGCGCCATGGCGTCGTGCCGGCGCATCTTCGGATTGCTCGAGGTGCAGCCGACGATCCTGTCGGGCGCCCGCGAACTGCCGCAGCCGGTGAAAGGTGCGGTGCGCTTCGACAAGGTGTGCTTCGCCTACGCCACGGGCGCCGACGTCATCCACGACCTCACCATCGACATCCCCGCCGGCGAAACGCACGCCATCGTCGGGGCCACCGGCGCGGGCAAGTCGACGGTGGTCAAGCTGTTGCTGCGCCTGTACGAACCGACGAGCGGGCACCTCCTCGTCGATGGCGTGCCCATCGACGAGTTGAGCTTCCCGTCGCTGCGCGGCGCCATGGGCTTCGTCAGCCAGGATGTCTTCCTCTTTCAGGGCACCGTGCGCGAGAACCTCACCTACGGCCGGCCCGACGCCAGCGACGAGGAAGTCGTGCGCGCCGCCACCCTCGCCGAAGCCCACACGTTCATCGAGTCGCTGCCCAACGGCTACGACACCATCGTCGGCGAGCGCGGCCAGAAGCTGTCGGGCGGACAGCGCCAGCGCCTCACCATCGCCCGCGCCATCCTGCGCAACCCGGCGATTCTCGTGCTCGACGAGGCGACCTCCGCGGTCGACAACGAGACCGAGGCCGCCATCCAGCGTTCACTGGCGCGCGTCGCCCAGGAGCGCACCACGATCGTCATCGCGCACCGATTGTCGACGGTCCGTCACGCCCACCGCATCCACGTCCTCGAAGCGGGCCGCGTCATCGAAGCCGGCACCCACGAGGAACTGCTCGACCTCGGCGGTCTCTATGCCGCGCTCTGGCGCGTGCAAACAGGTGACGCCGCCTACGACGCGTCGTGACTAACCCTTGAAGTACGGCGCCAGCACCGGCGCCAGCCGCCGCGAGAACGCGGCGGTGAAGTGGTTGCCGTCCCAGTTGACCGGCGTCGTGCCGATCACGGCGGGACACACGCCGTCGTAGCAAATCCACCCGAGCGGGTCGATGTAGGTCGCACCGTGGTCAGCGGCGGCGGAGCGCTCGGCGTCGCGGATCATTCCCCAGAACGGGTAGAGGTCGATGGCGCAATCCCGCGGCGTGCTGTTGCTGGTGGCGCACTCCTGGAGGTTTCCCGTGCCCGTCGGACTGCCCATGACCACGATGCGGTAGGTGAGGGGCGAAAGCCGCGCCAACTCGCGGTCGAACGCGTCGTGCCAGCGCGAGGCGTTGTCGGCGCTGTCCTTCTCGCCGTGATCGACGAGCCGGTTCGCGGAGGAGATCGCGTTCGCCATGATGATGAGGTCAGGCCGCGCCGCTTCGACCTGCTCGTGCACCCACTGCTGATGCTCGGCGCAGCGCGTGTCAGCCGACTGCGAGTTCATGTATTGCCGGGTCGGCGCGTCGACCATCGGGCACAAGCTCATCGTGAGCACCTGGATCTCCCAGTCCGGCGGCAGCGCGTTGCGCAATCCCGGGAGGTAGCTGACAGCGATGCTGTCACCGAGGAGCATCGCGAGGTGCCGCGCCTGCGGGTTGCCGTAGACGCATTTCGACTTGTTCGCGGCGTCGACGTTGAGGCACTTGTCGACGATCCACTCCGGCGCCCCAGCGTTCGGCAACGAGTCGAGCGACGGATCGAGCGGACCCCATGTGGTTGCCTGTGTCGATACACGGACGAGGTCGCGCAGCACAGCGGCGTCGTCGGGCGGTGCCGTCGTCGTGGTGCGGGCGACGCGCCGGGTTGTCTGCGTCGTCGCCGGCGCGGTGGCTGGCGCCCGCTCCGTGGTGGTGCTCGTCGTCGTGGTCGGCGGAGGGCCTAGGGCCGTCGACGCCGCGATGTGGGCGACCGCGGGCGTCAGGGGGACGGCGGTGCCCGCCATCAGCACGGTCGTGGCCGACAGGGCGAGAGCAGTGGGTGCCAGCACGAGGGGCCGTATGTGGCGGGCGACGTGCACCGGCCGCTCGACGAGCAGGTACGTGAACGCGGTCAGGCCGAGTCCAGCGCTGAGCGCGACCGCCCGCGCCGTCGCCGTGCCCTTGCCGTAGTACGCCTCGGCGAAGATCAGCGCCGGCCAGTGCCACAGGTACAACGAATACGAGGCACCGCCGAGGAACTGCCAGGGCCGCGCGCCGAAGGCCCAGCGCGCGCCGAGCCCGTTGGCGACGTCGCCGACGCCGAGGACGACCGCGGTCGCCACCACGGGCGCGACGGTGGCGAGGCCGGGGAACGGCGTCGAGGCGTCGATGACGAAGGCCGACACGACGATGACGCCGAGGCCGATCCACGCCATCGGTGCGGCGACGGATGCTGCGACGCGGCGGCGCGAGGCGACCACCGTCGCGGTGAGCGCGCCGAGGGCGAGTTCCCACGCGCGTGTCGTCGGGAGGAAGTAACTCGCGGCGGCGTTGGACGCCGTCTTCTGCAGGGCGAACGCGAACGAGCACACGATCACGACGGACGCCACGACGCCGACCACGACCGGAGCGCGTCGTCGCGTCACGACGAGCGCCAACAGCAGCAGGCACGGCCACACCACGTAGAACTGCTCCTCGACCGCCAGTGACCAGAAGTGCAACAACGCGGAGTGCGGCCGTTGCGCGTCGAAGTAGCTCGTGCCGAGCTGGGCGAAGTGGAGGTTGCCGGCGAAGACGAACGCCCATAGTGAGTCGACGAAGGTCTGGTGCACGCGGGCGCCGATGAAGATCGCCCGTGCCGCGACGTTGGTCGCAACGAGGACGATGAGGGCGACGGGCAGGATGCGCCGGGCACGTCGGAGATAGAAGTTGCGCAGAGACACGCGCCCGGTGATGTCCTTCTCGCGCAGCAGCAGGCCGGTGATGAGGAAGCCGGAGATGACGAAGAACACGTCGACGCCGACGAATCCGCCGGCGGGCACACCGAACACATGGGCCGCGACGACCAGCGACGCCGCCAGCGCGCGGAGCCCCTGAATGTCGGCGCGCAGGGTGGAACGATTCACTGTGCGCCGATGCTACGGATTATCCGATTTGTGAGCGATAGCTCGTGTGGGCGATTGGTTCACCACCCGATGTGACTAGTCCTGCCGGCGGTGGCGAGGGCAGGGCGTGCGCGCGCGTCGTATCGTCCCCGACATGTACGACGCCATCATCGTCGGCGCCCGCTGCGCCGGTTCGGCGACCGCCATGCTGCTGGCGCGCCAGGGCCATTCCGTGCTCGTCGTGGACCGCGCCGAGTTCCCTTCCGACACCTTCTCGACGCACTTCGTCACGGCCCCGGGCACCGCGCTGCTCGAGCGATGGGGGGTCACCCCGCGCCTCGAGGAGCGCGGCGTGCCCTTCTTCGACCACATCCTGCTCAACATCGCCGGCAACGTCATGAACACCAGCGAGGTGTTCGGCCCGCTGCCGGTGTGCTCCCCGCGGCGCACCGATCTCGACACCGTGCTGCGCGACATGGCCGTCGAGGCCGGCGCGGAGGTCCGCATGCAGACCACCGTCACCGAGGTCATGCGCGGCGATGACGGTCGAGTCACCGGGGTGCGGCTGCGCGACGCCGCGGGCAACGCCACCGAGGAAGCAGCCAACATCGTCGTCGGGGCCGACGGGCGCACCAGCGTGGTCGCCCGCAGCGTCGAGCCGGCGGTGCGCGACGAGCACCGCATCTACGGCGACGGCCTCTTCGCCTACTTCGACGATTTCGAGTACACGTCGGAAGCGGCGGGGTTCATGGACGGCGGTTTCCTGTTCGCCTTCCCGACGGGTCCGAAGAGCGCGTGCGTCGGCACCGAGATCACGAACTCCCGCAACGCCGAGATCCACGCCGATCCGGAAAAGGTCTTCCTCGAGCGCATGGCGCACGACCCCGACCTGCTGGCGCGCGTCGAGAAGGCGACCCGCGACGGCCGCTGGCGTTTCGGGGAGCTCATGACCGGGTTCTTCCGCCGCGCCGCGGGACCCGGGTGGGCGCTCGTGGGGGACGCGGCGTGCACCAAGGACCCACTGCTCGGCCACGGCATCACCGACTCGTTCGTCGGCGCCGAGTTGCTGGCCCAAGCGATCCACGGCGACGCGCTCGACAAGTACGACGACGCGCTGTGGCGCCAGCTCAGCCCGATCTACGAAGCGAGCCGCGACGCCGCGATCGACTTCGACAAGTCAGGTGACGAACTGTTCGCCGCCGTGTTGCCCGCCCAGATGATGATTCGCGACGAGTACGAGATGGTGGCGGCGGGCGGCCCGACGCTGTGAAGCGCCGCGACGTCGTGCGCATGAGCGACGCCGAGGTCGACGCGTTCCTACACGAGCGCCACACGATGTCGTGCGCGTCAATCGCTCCGACCGGGCGAATCCACCTCGTTGCCATGTGGTACGGCTTCGTGGGCGGCGACCTGGCGATGTGGTCGTTTCGCAAAGCGCAGAAGGTGCTCAACGTCCAGCGCGACCCGCGCGCCACGTGGATGGTCGAAGACGGCGACGACTACGCCGAGCTGCGCGGCGTCGAACTCGCCGGCACCGTCGAGATCGTCGACGATCCGGAGTACGTCAAGGAGCTCGGCTGGTCGCTCCAGGAGCGCTACCTCGGCATCACGCGGCCGGCCGACACCGGCGGCGGCGTCGAGCGCTTCCTCGAGGACCAGGCCACCAAGCGGGTTGCGCTGCGGATGCGTCGCGAGCACGTCGCGTCGTGGGATCACCGCAAGCTCGGCGGCACGTACTAGCCGAGGCTGCGGAACCACTGCCGCCAGGTAGCGGCGAAGTCGGACTGGTACGCGTCGTACGTGCGGCGCAATTCGTCGCCCGGCCAGTCGTCGGGCAGTAGTTGGCGGGGGAGGAGCGGGTCGAGGGTGAGGTGACGCGTCGTGGCCGCGGCGATGACGAACGTCTCCGCGAGCGCGTCGGGATCGCGGTCACGCAACCGTGGGGCGGTCGCCGCCAGCTCTTCGAGGAGTTCGCCGGCGACCTCGGCCCACTCCGGCACGCCGAACAACGCGTCGACGTCGATCGCGTCGTCGGGCTCGCCCGTGAACCACACACACTCAGCGTGCGCCGCGGATGCCGGGAGATTGTCCGGTCGTATCCACACGCCGGCCCGCAGTTCCGCCAGCCGCTGCTGCGTCATCGCGCGGCGTAACGCGGCGCGGGCGCGCGCGTCGCGGGTCACCGCCCGCACGACCCCGATACGCCACGCGCCCTTCCACGCCGTCGTGCGCGGGTGGCGCCCCTGTTCCTGGCGGGCGTGGCGTTCCAGCAACGGCCCGGCGAGCGCGTAGCCGGAGTCGACGGCGACCAACTCGCCGGCGTCGACCATGCGCGACAACGCGACGCGCGTCGTGCCCGCGGCGACGCCGTACTGCTCGCCGGAGGCGACGAGGGCGGCGGCCGACAGCCGCGGCGGGTTGATGCCGAGCAGGGTCGACGCGATGACCGATCGGGCCGTAAGCGGCCGCACCAGCGTGTTACGTGCTTGCGACATCTGTGCAAGAAACGTAACATGGTGGTCCCATGGCTACGACGATGCTGCCGCCCGCCGACTTGCTGCCCGACGTGCTGCCGACGGATCGGCTCACCGCGTCGGGCAAAGCCGTCCCCGCCGTGCGCGAGCCACTGCGCAAGATCCCGAATCTGGCGAACGCGTTCACCGTCGTGTTCTGCTGGGTGCAGATCGTCGGGCCGATCTACCTCGCCATCCGGCTGAACAACCCGCTGATGTGGGCCGCGGCGTTCCTGCTGTGCGGCCGCGGGTTCGCCCTGCTCAACATCCTCGGCCACGAGGCGGCCCACCGCCTGCTGTTCTCCAAGAAGGCGGTCAACGACTTCGTCGGCCGCTGGTTCCTCGCCTATCCCGCGTTCACGCCCATCGACCTGTACCGCCGCGCGCACATGGCGCACCATCGCGACGAGTTCGGGCCCGAAGAGCCCGACATGAACCTCTACTCGGGCTATCCCATCTCCCGCGACTCGCTGCGGCGCAAGCTCACCCGCGACGCCTTCGGCAACTCGGGGTGGAAGTCGCTCAAGGGTCTGCTCAAGGCGGCGCGCAAGCCGACCGTCGCCCGCACGATCCTGCTCGAGCAACTCGTCATCTTCGGGCTGTTCGCGCTGGCCGGACACCCGTGGCTGTTCCTGTTCCTCTGGGTGGCGCCGTGGATAACGGTGTGGCGGGTGCTCAATCGTCTGCGCGCCATCGCCGAGCACGGCGGCATGACCCGGTCCGATGACCGCCGGCAGACGACGCACCACGTCAAGCAGGGGTTCTGGGCCCGCTTCTGGATCGCGCCGTACAAGACGGGCTGGCACCTCGCCCACCACGTCGACATCGGCGTGCCGTTCCGTCACCTGCCGGCGTTTCATCGCGAGCTGGTGGCGTCGGGTTGGGTCCCGGAAGGGCTCGAGTATCCGAGCTACTTCGCGCTGTGGAAGGCGCTCTCGTCGCGCGAACGCGTCACAGCCCCTCAGTAGCCTCGTCGTTGATGAGCGAGCTTGCGAGCGAATCCATAGGAAAACTGTGACCCGGTCACGGGTCGCGCCCGAAGGGCGCTGACAAAGTGACCCTTTTCGACACCTCGGCTGGCAGCGGCAACGAGCCGCGCCGCGTGTCGCTCGTGCGGCTGGCGGGCGAGATCAGCCGGGGCCTGTCGCCCATCGGGCGTATCGCCGTCGACGGCGAGGTGCACTCCGCCAAGGCGTACAACTCCCGCCGCTACTTCACCCTGCGCGACCGCAACGCCCGCATCAGCGTGACGGTCGCCGCCCGCAACGTGCGGCACTGCAAAATCCAGGACGGCGAAGCGGTGCGCGTCGTCGGCACCCTCAACTGGGACACGACCCGCGGCGAGTTGCGCCTCGACGCGCAGTCGGTCGACCCCCGCGGCGAGGGAGCGGTGGCGGCGGTCATCGCCGAGGCGCGCGAGCGCCTCGAAAAAGAGGGGGTGCTCCAGCGGGTCCGCCGGCCCTTGCCGTTGTTGCCGCGCGTCGTCGGCGTCATCTGTGGGCAAGAGGCGGCGGTGCGCAAGGACATCGAGTCGGTCGTGTCGGCGCGCTTCGCCGGCTATCCCGTCGTGTTCCGCCAGTCGCTCGTGTCCGGTGGCGCGGCGCCCGCCGCGCTCATCGACGCCGTGCTCGACCTCGACGGGCGCGCGGAGGTCGACGTGATCGTCATCGCCCGCGGCGGCGGCGACGCCACCGAACTGTTGCCCTTCAGCGACGAGGAACTGTGCCGCACCGTCGCGTCCTGCGCCACGCCGACGGTGTCGGCCATCGGCCACGACGGCGACCGCCCGCTGCTCGACGACGTCGCCGACCATCGCTGTGGCACCCCGTCGATCGCGGCGGCGCTGGTGATCCCGTCCGAGGCGGAGCTGCGCAACGAACTCGACTCCTGGGTGCTGCGGGTGACGGAAACGGCCTTCGCCCTGCTGGCACGGGCCGAGGCCCGCCTCGACGGCGAGGCGCCGGCGCGGGCGCTGCGCGCCGGGCTCGACGGCGCCGCGCTGCGTCTCGAACGCGCTGCCAACCGTCTCGACGCCGCCCACCCGCGGTCGCGGGTCAAGGCCGCCGACGCCCAGCTGCTCGGCTTCACCGCCACGCTCGAGGCCCTCGACCCGGTGCGCGTCCTCGAGCGCGGGTACGCCGTCGTGCGCGACGCCGCCGGCGCGGTCGTGCGCGACGCGTCGCAGATTGCGCGCGGCGACGCGGTGCGTGTCAGTCTCGCCCACGGGTCCTTTGCCGCCGACGTCACGGAAGCCATCAACGAATGACCGAAGACCTCACCTACGAACAGATCGTCGAGCGGCTCGAAGCCGTCACCGCCGAACTCGCCAGCGGCACGGCCGGGATCGAGGCCGCGGCCGACCTCTTCGAGCAGGCCAAGCAACTGCACGCCGCGGCGAGCGCCCGGCTCGAGCAGGTGCGCCAGCGCCTCGAAGCGCTGGCCCCTAGCGACGAGGCGTAGCCCACTCCCACGTCCAGTTGCGGTGCGACCGCACGCCCGGCGACCAGTGGCGCCAAGCGCCGAACAGCACGCCTCCGGTGCGGTCGAGCCAGGCACGCGCCGAAGGTTCCTGAATCTGGTGCACCGTCTGGGTGATGCCGCCTTCGTAGACGCGGTAGCCCGCCCACACACCGGGAAAGTCCTTGGTCGAGCCGATCTCGGTGATGAGCAGCGACTTGTAATGGCGGCGGTGGTGACGGTGGGTGTGGCCGCACGCCACGATCGACCGCGGCGCGGCGCGATCGAGGGCGTCGAGCAGCGGGTTGGCGTTGCGCGCCGAGATGCCCGGTGGGAACTCGTTGGCCCGGCTGAAGCGCTGGGGGTAGTGGTGTGTCGCCACGAAGACGGGATGCTCTGCGTCGGTCGCCAGCGCGATGACCCGTTCACGATCGGTGTCGTTCCACTGACCGACGTGGTAGTCGAGGACCGACGGCAGCATCACGATGCGCAGTCCCGGCACGTCGAGGGCGCGTGCTTCGGTCGCCATGTCGATGCCCCGGCGGCCGAGGATCGCGGCGCCGTCCACCTCCTCGGTGCGGATGTCGTGATTGCCGAGGATGGCCGTCATCTCGACGCCGGCGTCGCGCACGACCGCCGCGAACCACTCGAACTCTTCCTCGCTGCCGGCGTCGGTGAGGTCGCCTTTGCCAAGGATCCGCTGCGCGCCCCACGCCTTGGCCTCGGTGAGCGCGGCGCGCAAGCAGCGGGCCGGATACGGCTCGAGGTCGTCGGGTTCGCGGTAGCGGCGCGGCTTGCCGAAGGACTCCTCGCCGATGTGGACGTCGTTCACCGTGGCGAAGCGGTACAGCTCGCGGCCGGGGGGCGGCGATGGTTCGACGGTGAAGTCCACGCCAAGAACGTATGCGGCTACTGGGCCGTGACCGGCACACCCTGCCGATCGGAGCTCAGGTCGACGTCGGCGCGCAGGTGCGACAGCCGCCATACGTCGAACCGGTAGGCGGCCGGGGTGCGGTCGTAATCGGCGCGGCGATAGGCGATGCCGCCGGGCACCGTGCGCCCGTAGAGGAAGCGCAGCAGGCCGGCCACGTTGGACTGGTCGAGCAAGGCGGCGACGTCGTGATCCTGCACGGGCGACGGGCCGAGCACGACGCGCTGCGGCGGCGGTTGCGGGAAGCGCGCCGTAATGGCCCGCGCCACCCGATTGCTGTCGGCCGCCGCCGTCGTCCAGCGTTCCATCCGCTGCACGCGGGCGGTGAATGCCATGACGAGCAACACGGCGGCGCCGGCGGCGACGACGGTGCGCCACCGCCACAGCATCAGGCCGATGCCGGTCCACGCCAGCGCGCCGCCGATGCTCGACACGAGGTCGAACCGGTCGCCGGCGCCGAGCGGCGCGTACAGGTAGAAGGTGAACGGGATCGTGCCGGCGGCGATGACGACGAGGCCGATGACGACGAGGCGCTCGCCCAGCCCGGTGCCGGTGCGGAAGCCGGGCAGGGCAAGGCGCACGCCGGCCACGGCGAGCGCCAGCATCGCCACGAGCAGCACCACGGTCGCGCCGGTCCCGCCGGGCACGATGCCCCAACCGAAGTGACCCGCGAGCACCTGACCGAGCGGCCCCACTTTCGAGATGGTCTTCTGCGTGCTGCGGTACAGCACGAGGTAGACCGCTGCCGGTAGCAAGAGCGAGGCGCGACCGATCAGATCGCGCCCGCGCCACGCTCGCCCGGCGAGCAACGGCAGGAACACAACGACGAGCGCGCCGACAGGGAATACCGCTTCGTACGTCAGTGATCCGGCAGTGACGAGGGCGGCGGCGATCAGGGTCTGGCGCGTGCTGGGAGCGCGGCGGGCCACGAACAGCGCGGCGACCACAGTGAGCAGCGTCGCCGCCGCCAACGACGTGCACGACTGCCAGAATTCGAGCGACGTGTGGTTCGGCAACACCACCCACACCGTGGCGACCGCCGCCGCCACGGGAACCGACACGAAGCGGCGGCACAGCACGTACAGCACCGCCGCGGTGGCCGCGCCGAGCGCCGTCAGCAGCGCCAGTCCCACGAGCGGGTGCCCGCCGAAGACGCCGAACACGAGGCAGTAGAGCAGGCCGGCGCCCGGCCGGTTGACGAAGATCAGGTGGCCGGGCGTGCCCCAGACGCCGTCGACCTTGGCGTTGCCGAGCGTGAACCAGTCGTCGAGCACATAGCCGGCGCCGCCCAGCGCGTACGCCGCGCCGATGACGATCTCCGCCGCCACCAGCGCGGCGACGATCAGCCGGTCACGACTCAGGCGCCGAACCTCGCAACGAGGGAGTGACGGGCGCGGCCGGCGAAGGCAACGGTGACGTCCATCAGGTCGAGGTACTGCGTGACGGTCTTGGCGCCGACCGCCGGCATATTCGCCTCGAGGAACGGGCGGATGCGCGCCGCCAGCGCGGCGTCGGTGACCGCCGTGATGCCGGACAGGGCGCGAGCGTGCAGGTTTGAGGGCAGCCGCTGCTGCACGTCGCCCCAGTGCGCCTCGATCCAGTCCCACACCACCGCTTGCTGCGGACCTTGCATGAGGTATGCCAGTACGAGGGCGACGTCCTGTGAGCGGATCTCGCTTGTGCACAGGTCACACGTGCGCCGCGCCAGCGCTTCGTGGCCAACCGCCGCGAGGGCGGAGCGGTACTGCTGTTCGTCCTGTGGAGTCTGCGCCGAGCGCATGCCGTCGAGCAGCGTCTGGAAGTTGGCTTCGTCGGCCGAGCGCGCGTAGGTCTGCAGCGCGGCGCGCCGGGTGTCTCCGGTGAGTTCGCCGGCGTCGACGCGCCGGCGCGCCTCGGCGACCACGCCTGGATCGCGGGCGACCGTGCCGAGCAGTTCGAGGACCGTGCCACGCACGAGACCGTCGGTGTCCGGCTCGGTCGACGTGCGCGTCCACCCGAGACGGTCGGCGGCGGGGCTCGCCAGCTCGAGCACGTAGGTCCGCAGGCCATCGCTGTCGTGCACGCGGCGCAAGACGTTGCAGATCTCCGCCAGCAACGTCCACGTCGCTGGCTCGGTCTCGTCGCGGTAGTGGGGCAGCAAGTCGAGCATGCTCTCGACGTCCGCCTGGCCCGCCAGCGTGGCCGCCCATGCGTCCGATACGAGGTTGTAGCGCTCGAGCTCGTTGAACGCGCCGAGCTCACGGGCGTTCGATGCCGTGAGCGACGCGTCGTAGGCGACGCGGAAGAACCCCCACCCACCGGCGTTGACGACCGTGGGACCGTCACCGGCAACGGTGAGCGTGAGCGGGTCCTTGCCGAGCACCACGCGTTGTTCGCCTGCGCCGCTGCGTACGACGACGGGAATCTCCCAGACGGTGTCGTCGGCCGCACCGTCGTAGCGGAACCGGCGCTGGGAAAGTTCGAGCGAGCTGCCGGTGATCGACGCGCTGACGAGCGGGTAGCCGCCTTGATAGATCCAGGTGTCCATGATCGAGCGCGCCGGCTGGCCGCTGGCTTCCTCGAGCGCGTCCCACAGGTCGGTGGTCTCGGTGTTCTTGTACGCGTGCTTGCGCATGTAGAGCCGCAGGCCCTCGCGGAACGTGTCGGCGCCGAGGTACTGCTCGAGCATGCGGACGACGGCCGAGCCTTTTTGGTAGGTGAGGACGTCGAACATGGCGTCGGCTTCTTCGGGGCGGCGCACCTCGATCTCGACGGGACGCGTCGAGCCGAGTCCGTCGACCTTCATCGACGCGGCGCGCTCGGTGGCGAACTCACCCCAGCGCTTCCACTGCGGCCGGAACGCGTCAGCGCACATCATCTCCATGAAGGTGGCGAACGCCTCGTTGAGCCAGATCCCGTTCCACCATTTCATGGTCACGAGGTCGCCGAACCACATGTGGGCGATCTCGTGGGCGACGACGTCGGCGACGCGCATCATCTCCTGGGTCGATGCCGTCTCGGGGTCGACGAGCAGCGCCGTCTCGCGGAACGTGACGCAGCCCAGGTTCTCCATGGCTCCGAAGGCGAAGTCCGGCAGGGCGACGAGGTCGAGCTTGAACGACGGGTACGGGATGCCGAAGAAGTCGGCGAAGAAGCGCAGCGAGTGGGCGCCGATGTCGAGGGCGAACTCGCCGAGGTGTTCCTTGCCCGGGACGCACGCGACGCGCAGCGGCACGCCGTCGACGTCGACCTCCTCGGTGAAGGTCAAGGGGCCGACGATGAAGGCGACGAGGTACGTCGACATCGTCATCGTGTCGGCAAACCGCAGGCGGTGCCATCCGCCCTCGATCGGGTCGTCGGCGACGACGTGGCCGTTGCTCAGCGCGGTCTGGCCCGGTGGCACTTCGAGCGTGATGCCAAAGGTCGCCTTGATGTCGGGCTCGTCCCAGCACGGAAAGGCGCGCCGCGCATCGGTTGCCTCGAACTGCGTCGTGGCGATGACCTGGTCGTTGCCGTCGGCGTCGGTGAACGTCGAGCGGTAGAAGCCGTGCAGTTTGTCGTTGAGCGTGCCGGTGAACTCGGTAACCAGCGTGTAGTCGCCCGCGGCGATCTCGCGGTCGAACGCGAACGTCGCCTGTTGCTCCGCCTCGTCATAGGAAACGGTGGCGTCGTGGGACGAGCCGTCCGCTTCTTCCAGTCGTGCCCGACTGATGTCGAGTTCGATGGCGTTGAGCGTGATCGACCGAATCGGGGCGTGCGCGGTCACCGTGACCGCTGAACGGCCGGTGAACGTGAACGCCTTGAGGTCGGGGCGGAGGGTGACGTCGTAGCGCTTGGGCAAGACGGTGCGGGGCAGACGGTACGGGGGTTGTTCGGGCACCGTCGCAGTATTGCGCCTGTGCGAGTATGCGTCGGATGGTTCGTCGTCCTCTCGTTGCCACCGTCGTCACGACGGCCGCCGGAGCGCTGCTCGGTGCATTGCTCGGCGCGGTCGTGGGCCGCGTCATCGCGCTCTTCGGCGACGAGACGGTGCAGACGAGTGTGCCCATGGTGTTCTGCGGCACGCTTGGCTTCTTTGTGGGGGGAGCGTCGGCGGCCAAGGGTTCGCTCGATCGCTTCGGGGCTCGCCGCAGCGGGCTCGGCGCGTTCGTCGCGGTGGTACTGCTAATCGGGATCGTGGGCGGCGCCAGCCTGTCGCACCAAGCGGGACTCGTCGTGTTCGCGCTCGCGGTCGTCGCCGTCGTCGTGGCGGGCGCGGCGGCAACGCTGGTGGCCGCGCCCCAGGACGCACCCGTGGCCCGCGGGGGCGTGCCGCGTGCGGTTCCCCCGCCCAAGCAAGCCGAGGCCGCGCCGCAGGAACAGACCGAAGCCGAGTTCATCGTCGAACCGGAACGCGCGCCCCAGCCCACGCCGGTCATCCGCAAGGTGGCCGTCGCGCCGGAACCTGAACCGGAACCAGAACCCGAGCCGCAACCCGAGCCCGAACCTGTGCCGGCGAAGGCCGTGTCGACGAAGGCCGTGTCGACGAAGCCCGTTAAGAAGGCGGCTAAGACCACCAAGGCGGCGGCCAAAGCTCCGGCTCGCCCTAAGCGCGACCGCCCGCTGCGGGCGCAAGACGCACCACCGGCGATCACGCCACCACCGGCGCCGCGGAAAGCCCGCGAGCGCCCGATACGCAAGGGAGATCAGTGAGCGACGAAGTCGTTTGTCTGGGCAGTGCCATCGTCGACGTGCTGGTGCGCGTCGACGACGACTTCATCACTACCGCCGGGCTCGACAAGGGTGCGATGCGCCTCGTCGAAGCCGATGAGGCGAAGCGGCTCTACGCGGCGCTGACCGACGCGGTCGAGCAGTCCGGTGGCGGCGCGGCCAACACCGCCGCGATCATCGCCAAGCTCGGCGGCGGGGTGACCTTCATCGGCCGCGTCGCCGACGACGCCCTCGGCGCGGCCTTCACCCACGACATCCGCCGCGTCGGCGTGACCTTCGACCCGCGGCCCGCCCCGGCGCTGCCGTCGACGGCGCACTGCACGATCCTCGTCTCGCCCGACGGTGAGCGAACGATGAACACCTATCTCGGAGCGTGCAGCGAGATGAGCCCCCACGACGTCGACACCGCCACCGTCGCGGCCGCCGAACTGCTCTATTGCGAAGGCTTCCTGTGGGACGCGCCGTCGTGTCGTGACGCGGCGCTTGCGGCCATCGACGCGGCCAAGGCCAGCGGCACGCGCGTCGCCCTCGCCCTCAACGATCAGTACTGCGTCGACCGTCACCGCGCCGAGTTCCTCGAGTTGCTCGCCGGGCCCGTCGACCTCGTGTTCGGCAACGAGACCGAAGTACGCGCCGTGTTCGAGACCGACGACCTCGAAGACGCCGGCCGCCGTCTCGGTGAGCTGTGCCCGCTGGTCGCCACCACCCGCAGCGAGAAGGGCTCGGTCCTGTACGTGAAGGGCGAGCGGGTCGCGGTGCCCGGCGTGCCCGTCGACCAAGTCGTCGACACCACCGGCGCCGGCGATGCCTACGCCGGCGGGTTCCTCTACGGCCTCACCCACGGGTACGAACCGGAGCAGTGCGCCGCCCTCGGCTCCGCGTGCGCGTCCGAGACGATCCGCCACATCGGCGCCCGCCCCGCCGCGGACCTCACCACGCTTCTGTGAAGGAATTTCCGCCCTATGGGCGGGAATTCCTTCACAGAACGCGTTAGGCCATCTTGCGGCCGCGCTCGATGATGGCGGCGCGGCGCTTTTCCACTTCGGCGGGGTCGAAGCCGCCGCGGCGCGAGTTCCACTCCGCCGCGTTCTTGGCTTCGATGCGCAGGCCGTCGTCGTAGATCGACCCGGTGATCTCGGCGTACTCGGCGAGCAGTGCCCGCACCGACCGCTGATCGTTGCCGGCGATGTCGGCGGCGATCGAGAGGGTGACGGGCAAGAGGTCGTCGTGGGCGACGACGCGGTTGACGAGACCGAACTGCAACGCCTCGTGGGCGTCCATGAAGTTGCCCGTCAGCGACATCTCCCGCGCCCGGCGGATACCGACGGCCTGGGGCAGCAGCACGCTGAGGCCCCAGCCTGGCAGCAGCCCCACGCGGGCGTGGGTGTCGCCGAACTTGGCGCGCTCGGACGCGATGAGAAAGTCGCAGTTGAGGGCGATCTCGAAGCCGCCGGTGACCGCCGGACCGTTGATGGCGCCGATGACGGGCTTGGACACCGCCGGCCACGGCGTCGTCCACTCCTTGTCGGAGGTGGCGCCGCCGGCGAGGTTGCTGCCGGACGAGCCGAGTTCACGAAGGTCGAGACCGGCACAGAAGGCCGGGTCGGCGCCGGTGAGGACGATGACGTCGACGTCGTCGTTGGCGTCGGCCGCCACGATGGCTTCAGGCAGCGCCCGCAGCAGTTCCGACGACAGCGCGTTGCGCGCCGCCGGACGGTTGAGGGTGAGGAGCGCGGTGCAGTCGCGCACCTCCACGAGCAATGTGTCAGACAACGTCTTCGTCTTTCGTATGGGGGCTCATGATGGCGATGGCGATCGTCGAGCCGGCGGACTTGTCGAGCGTGGCGATGCGCCGGCCGGCCTGGACCGCGTCCTTGGCGGCATGGAGCGCGTCGCCGATCGTCTTGCCGGTCAGTTCGAGGTCTTCGGACGTGAAGGCGAGGCCGAAGAACCGAGCCGACTGATCGCCCATCGGCTCCTTGGGTCCGATTAGTTCGAGAATCGGCTGGCCCAAGCGGAAGAACGTCTGGAGCATCGGCGACCCGTACGTGCCGGTTTCACGCGTGCGCCGCGCCGCGATGCCGAAGCTTTCAAGGGTCGCCGTCGTGCGCTGCATGTTCGGCGTCGTCAGCACGACGTGGTCGATCTCGAAGATGCCGTTGGGGTGCACGCCCGCCGCGTCGAGGCCTTCGTCGCTCCACGTCGTCGGTACGCCGTCCACGTCGCCCGTACCGTCACCGACGAGGGTCCAGCGCCGGATGCCCTTGCCGACGGACGGGTCGAAGACGATGTCGACGTGGCCGACCCGGCACCGGTCGCTCTCGACGTTGAACCCGATCTCGGCCCACACCGCCGGCTCGTCGCCGACCACTAGCTCCTTCAGCACGCTCATTGACGAGACCCTAGGTTGTCGAGGCCATGGGGTTCCTGCCGCACCACGAACCGCATCCCGAAGGCGATTACGCCCAAGGCATGCACATTCTCGTCGGCCGCCAGAGCGTGCAGATCGTCGACCTGTCCAAGGGCGACGATCCCTTCGACGTCCCCGACGACGGCGGCTTGTACCTCGGTCACTACGACACCCAGCACGTCTACGGCCACGACAAGGAACCCGACGCCGGTATGCCGTTGATGGCGCTGTACGGCAAGGTCGACGACGAACGGTGGACGATCGCCGGCCGCGCCGTGCAGTTGATCGAGTGGCGGCGCACGCACAGGTTCTGCGGCCGCTGCGGCACGCCGACTGAAGCGGCGCCGCCGCCGAACCACCGCGCCATGGTGTGCCCCAAGTGCGGGTTGCTGGCGTTCCCGCGCCTAGCCCCCGCCATCATCGTGCTCGTCACCCGCGAGGAGGACGGCAAGGCGCTGCTCGGCCGCAACGCCAACTTCCCCGTCGCCATGTACTCGTGCCTCGCCGGCTTCGTCGAGCCGGGCGAGACCATGGAGCAGGCGGTGCACCGCGAGGTGCGCGAGGAAGTCGGCATCGAGGTGAAAGACGTGCGCTACTGGGGCAGCCAGCCCTGGCCGTTCCCGCACTCGCTCATGCTCGGGTTCCGGGCGACGTACGCCAGCGGCGACGTCGTGCTCGAAGACGGCGAGATCGCCGACGCCCAGTGGTACGCCCGCGACGACCTGCCGATGATCCCGCCTGGCATGTCCATCGCCCGCCGCCTGATCGACGACTGGGTGGCGAACGGGTAGGCGACCGGATAATCGACCGGATAATCGAATGACGGGCACGACCGGCGGTTGCAAGCTGTCGGGATGGCACCGCACTGGAAGGTCGAGCCGCTCGACCTCGACAACGCCGACGACGTAACCAAAGCGGCCTACCTGCGCGTCGCCCAGCACTCGCACAACGAGCAGATCCCCGCCGACGGCCCCGTCCCCGACGACGAGTTGTGGCACGAGGTGCAGAACATCACCGCCGGTTCCCCCAAGCACTACTGGGGCGTGTGGGACGACAACCGGACCGAGCTGGCGGGTGTCACCTCCGTGCACTGGGAGGACTACGGCGACAACGCCGAGATGTCGTGGGTCGAGCTCGACGTGATTCCCGAGTACCGCCGCCAGAAGCTCGGCGCGTCGCTGGCGCAGGTGGCGATCGAGTTCGCGCAGGACAACGGCCGACCCCTCGTCGGACTCGACGCGTGCAGCCACGTCCCGGCGAGTTGGGAGTTCCTGAAAGCGATCGGCGCCGAGCACAAGCTCACCGGTCGCTTCAGCATGCTCAAGTTCGCCGACGTCGATCGCGCGCTGCTCGAAGGTTGGGTCGCACGCGCCAAAGAACGAGCCGCTGACTACGAGTTGGTGCGCTGGGACGGACCGTGCCCGGACGAGTTCGTGCAGGCGTTCGTGGAGGAACAGAACGTCATGAACACGGCACCGACGGAGAACCTCGAGCTCGAAGACGAAGTCTTCACCGTCGAGCGTCAACGCGACCGCGAGAAGATGCAGGCCCACCGCAAGATCGAGCAGCGCACGCTCGTCGCCCGCTACGTGCCGACCGGCGAGTTCGTCGCCCATACCGACGTGTGGCTGCCGACACGCTGGCCGACCAAGGCGTACCAGAACGACACCGGCGTGAACCCGGCGCACCGCGAGAAGGGCCTCGGGCGCTGGCTCAAGGCGCAGATGTTGCTCAACCTCATGGACGAGCGTCCGGAGCTCGACAACATCTCGACGTGGAACGCCGGCTCCAACGACGCCATGCTCGGCATCAACTACGCCATGGGCTTCAAGACCGTGAGCGAGTTCGGCGAGCACCAGGTGCGCGCCCATGTGGCGCTCGAGAAGTTGGCGGCCCTCCTTGCTTGAGGTGTCCGTCGTCGAGTTGTTGCCGGTGGAGTGGAGTGACGAACAGGTCGCCGATCTCAACGCCTTCGAGAACGCACTCAGCGCGGACCTCGATCCGGAAATCCCGGCGCGACCGGCCGGCGTCACGCGGGCCCACCGCGACCTGCGCGCGGACCCATGGCACGTGTTCGTGGCCCGCGACGCGACCGGCGCCGTCATCGGTTCGGCGTGGTGCGACGTCCCGCGAGCGCACGACACCAACGTCGTGTTCAGCCTTATCGGCGTGCGGGCCGACGCCCGCCGACGCGGCGTCGGCCGCGCCCTCCTGCGCGCCGTCGTCGACTTGGCGCAGCGCAACGACCGCACGACGCTCATCCTCGGCTGCGATCACCTCAACCCGGCGGCCGAGGCGTTCGCGGCGTCGCTGGGCGCCAAGCTGGCGTTCACCGGCCACGTCAACCGCCTCACCATCGCCGACGTCGATGTCGCCGAGATGCAGCGCTGGGTCGCCGCGTCACATCCGGACTACGGGCTCGAGTGGGTGCCCGACGGCCCTTATCCCGAGGACTGGTTGGCGGACATGGCGCATCTGCGCGGCGTGCTCGTCAACGATGCCCCGATGGGTGACCTGCCATCCGAGCCGCGCACGATCTCGTTCGACGAATTGCGCGCCGACAACGAACGCGGCGTCGCGTACGGCAACGACCGCTGGACCGTGATCGCGCGCCACGTGGCCTCCGGCGAAGCGGTTGGGTATACGGAGGTCTTCATGAGTGCGCGCGATCCGGTGCACGTCTTCCAAGGCGCTACCGCCGTCGACGCCAAGCACCGAGGTCACGCGCTCGGTAGGCAACTCAAGGGCGCGATGTTCCTGCGCGTCCGCGCCGAGTTGCCCGACGCCGAGTACATCCGCACGTTCAACGCCGACTCCAATGGGCCGATGTTGGCGGTCAACCGCGCTATGGGCTTCGTCCCCTACATCGCCGGCGTCCGCTGGACCCTCGACGTGAAGGAGCTCACGTGAACATCGAAAGGTGGGATCCGCAAACGGCGTCCGACGACGAACTGCGCGAAGTCCACGCCTTCGGCGAGCCGCTCGCCCTGGAACTCGATCCCGAGACGCCACCCGAGCCCTTCGAGTTGTGGCGCCGCGAGGTACTCCAGACGTCATCCTTCGCCGAGGAGAAGCGCTGGCTCGCGCGTGACACCGGAGGCGTCATCGTCGGCGGCGCATTCCTCTCGCTCGACCGCAGCGGCAACAACGCGCACCGCGCGAACTTCGACATCGAAGTCGCCGCGTCGCAGCGGCGGCGGGGCCTAGGCCGGGCGCTCCTCGCGCCCGTCCTCGACGCTGCGGCGAACGACGGGCGCACCACCTTGACCGCAGGAGCGCCGCAGGGAAGCGTCGGCGAGAAGTTTCTCGCCGCAGTGGGCACGACGCATGCGTTTCTCGATCGCCGCAGCCGGCTGCGTGTCGCCGCCGTCGACGAGGCGCGCCTAGACGGCTGGATCGCCGACGCGAAGTCGAAGGCTGCGGACTACTCGCTCGTGTTCTTCGACGGCCCCGTACCCGACGAGTACCTCGATGCAGTGATGAAGGTGCACGAGGCGATGAACGACGCGCCCCGCGAGGGGCTGGACCTCGAAGACGAGCACGACACACGCGAACACTTCCGCGACCGTGAGGCGCGGTTGTTCGCGCGCGGAAGCCGGCGGATCCAGCTCGTCGCCCGGCACGACCCGACAGGAGAGTTGGCAGGGTTCACGACGATTTCGTGGCATCCGCTGTTGCCGCAGATGGCGTGGCAGTGGGGGACCGCGGTGACGCGTGAGCACCGCGGTCACGCGATCGGCCGCTGGATCAAGGCGGTGAACTACCGGAACTTGCGCGAGCTCAATCCCAAGGCGGAGTTCGTCGACACGTGGAACGCCGGCTCCAACCAGTGGATGCTGGCGATCAACGACGAGATGGGGTTCACGCCTTACATCTGGTACCACGCCTACCAGGGGTCGACGGAGTCGATTAGGAAGGCGATCGCGTAGCGATTGATGGCCGCCTCGGCCACGCCCCTAGCCTACGGACCCCGTGGAACGCATCGGCATCGTCGGACTCCCTAATAGCGGCAAGTCGTCGCTGTTCAACGCGCTCACCGGCGGTAACGCCGCGGTGGCGTCGCACCCGTTCTCGACCACCGAGACGTCGGTCGGTATCGCCCAGGTCTACGACGAACGGCTGCTCAAGCTCGCCGAGATGAGCCACAGCCGCAAGGTCGTCGCCGCCACCATCGAGTTCGCCGACCAGGCCGGCCTCGTCGCCGGCGCGTCGGCCGGTGAAGGCCTCGGCAACCGCTTCCTCGCCGGGATCCGCGAGGTCGACGCCATCTGTCTGGTGCTGCGCGCCTTCGAGGACGAGAACGTGGTGGGCGACACCGACCCCGTCGCCGACCTCGAAACGCTCGAACTCGAACTCGTGCTCGCCGACGCCACGACGGTGTCGAACAACCTCGACAAGCGGCGCCGGGCGGCAAAGGGCGACAAGTCGATCCTGGCGGAGGTCGAGGCGCTCGAGGTCGTCGACAAGATCCTGCAAGAGGGCACGCCGCTCTGGCGCTCGAACGTGTCGGCGGATCACCTCGCGGCGCTCACGACCTTCGGGCTGCTCACGGCCAAGCGCGTGTTCGCGGTGGTCAACATCGGCGACGACCAACTCGACCGCGCCGACGAGATCATCCAGCCCGTGGTCGCGGCCTTCGGCGGCGGCGGAGAGGTTCTCGCGGTGTGCGTGCAGCTCGAAGCCGAAGCGGCCCAACTCGACCCCGCCGGCAAGGCCGAACTGATGGAGGGCTTCGGCTTGGGCGAGGGGGCGCTGCCCCGCGTCACGCGTGCCGCCTACCACCTGCTCGGCCGGCGCACGTTCCTCACGACGGGCGAGCAGGAAAGCCGCGCCTGGACGTTCCGCGCCGGCGCCAAGGCGCCCGAGTGCGCCGGCGTCATCCACTCAGACCTCCAGCGCGGCTTCATCCGCGCCGAGTGCATCCGGTGGGACGAGCTGCTCGAGCTCGGCTCCTGGGCCAAGGCCAAAGAGGCGGGCAAGCTGCGCGTCGAAGGCAAGGAGTACGAAGTCCAAGACGGCGACGTGCTCGAAATCCGCTTCAACGTCTGAGCGAATCGGTATGCGGACTGCGGGAAGAATGGTGCCGTGGCGTGGTTGATCCGCGGTGAGGAAGTGCTGGCGTCGCTCGACGTCGCCGACTCGTTCGCCACGCGATTGAAAGGGCTGCTCGGCCGCGACGGGATCGAAGGGGCGTACCTCATCAAGCCGGCATCGTCGGTCCACACCATCGGTATGCGCTTTCCGATCGACGTCGCGTTCTGCGACAAGCAACTCACCGTCGTGGACGCCATCACCATGAAGCCGAATCGCGTCGGCCTGCCGCGGCCGAAGGCGCGCTGCGTCATCGAGGCCGAAGCCGGCGCCTTCGAGCGCTGGGGCCTGCGACCCGGTGACCAACTTGAGGTGAAGGAATGACGCCGGGACGCCTCGTCGTCGTGGCGACGCCCATCGGCAATCTCGGCGATCTGTCGCCGCGCGCCGCGGCCACGCTCGCCGCCGCCGACGTCGTCGCCTGCGAGGACACGCGCCACTCGCGCAAGTTGTTCACTGCCATGGGGCTGCGCACGCCGACGCTCATTGCGGTGCACAAGGACAACGAAGTCGCCCGTTCGCGCGAGATCCTCGAACTGCTCGCCGACGGCAAGACGGTCGCTGTCGTGACCGACGCCGGCACGCCGGCGGTATCGGACCCGGGCCGTCACGTCGTCGAGGCCGCGGCGGCCGCCGGCGTTACCGTCGAGTCGATCCCGGGCCCCTCCGCGGTCACCACCGCACTCGCGGCGAGCGGCTTCACCGGCGACCGCTTCGTGTTCGAAGGCTTCCTGCCCCGCACCGGAACGGATCGCCGGGCCCGCCTCGACGCCATCGCCCGCGAGACACGCACGGTCGTGTTGTACGAAGCGCCGACGCGGGTCGCCAAGACGCTCAACGACCTCACCGAGGTGTGCGGCATGGAGCGTGCCGTCGTCGTGGGCCGCGAGCTGACCAAGCTGCACGAGGAGTACTTCCGCGGCACGCTCGCCGCCGCCGCCCTGCGCTTCGCGGAGAAGCCGCGCGGCGAATTCGTGCTCGTGCTCGAAGGCGCGGTCGCGGCCACGACCGAGATTACGGACGACGAAATCGTGGCCGCCCTCGACGAGGCGCTCGCCGCAGGTGCCACCGCCCGCGGCGCGGCCGACGAAGTCTCACAACTGCTGGGCGCGCCGCGAAACCGTGTCTACAAGCTCGCAGTGCGCCGGTAGCCTCGTCGCACCATGACTGAACCCGGGCGCTTTTACATCACGACGCCGATCTACTACGTCAACGACGCGCCCCACATCGGTCACGCCTACACCACGGTCAACTGCGACGCCATCGCGCGTTGGCACCGGCTCCTCGGCGACGACACCTTCTTCCTCACCGGTACCGACGAGCACGGCCAGAAGGTCCAGCAGGCGGCCGAGAAGCAGGGCAAGACGCCGCTTGAGCTCGCCACGCTGAACGCCGAGCGGTACAAGGACGCCTGGACGCAGCTCGACATCCGTTACGACGACTTCATCCGTACCAGTGAGCCCCGCCATTACACGGCCGTGCAGGCGCTGCTGTCGAAGATCCGCGACAACGGCCACATCGAACTCGACCGCTACGAGGGCCTGTACTGCGTCGCCTGCGAGGACTACTACACCGACGCGCAGGCGCCCGACGGCAAGTGCCCGGTGCACGACACCGTCCTCACCGTGCTGTCGGAGGAGAACTACTTCTTCCGGCTGTCGCGCTTCGAGGACAAGTTGCTCGAGTACTACGAGCAGCACCCAGGCTTCGTCACGCCGCAGAACAAGCGCAACGAGGCACTCGGCTTCATCAAGCAGGGCCTGCAAGACATCTCGATCACGCGCACGTCGATCGACTGGGGCGTGCCCGTGCCGTGGGACGACAAGCACGTCTTCTACGTCTGGTACGACGCGCTGATCAACTACTGCACCGCCATCGGCTACGGCACCGACCAGGCGCAGTTCGACAAGTACTGGCCCGTCGTGAACCACGTCATCGGCAAGGAGATCCTGCGCTTCCACTGCGTGTGGTGGCCGGCGATGCTCATGGCCGCGGGCATCGACCCGCCGCAGCACATTCAGGTGCACGGCTGGCTGCTCGTCGGCGGCGAGAAGATGAGCAAGACCAAGCTCAACCAGATCGCGCCCGCCGACCTGCTGCCCGACTTCGGCGTCGACGGCTACCGCTACCAATTCCTGCGCGACGTCAACTTCGGCAACGACGGCGACTTCTCGTACGAGGGCATGGTCGAGCGCTACAACACCGACCTCGCCAACAACTTCGGCAACCTCGGCGCCCGCGTTGCCGCCGTCGTCAACAGCAAGTGCGGCGGCGTCGGGCCCGCGCCCGCCGAGGACGCTGGCGAGCTGACGTTCAAGGCGCGCGCCCTCGTCGAAGCGGCGTGCGAGGCGTGGGACGCGTTCGCGCCGCACGAAGCGCTCGAGGCAACGTGGGAACTCATCCGCGACACGAATGCGTATCTCGAAGAGCACGAGCCGTGGAAGCTCGAGCCCGGCGAGCAGGTCGACCGCGTCATGGGCAACGCGCTCGAGGTGCTGCGCATCGTGTGCGTGCTGGCGAGCCCCGCGATCCCGAACGCCGCCGCGGAACTGTGGCGGCGCATCGGGCTCCCGGGCGCGCCCGCAGACGTCCGCGTGCCCGACGGCTTGGCCTGGGGCGGCTACCCCGGTGGCCTCCCCGTCGTGAAGGGCAATCCGTTGTTCCCCCGTCTCCAGACCAAGTAGCGATGCCCTGGGCCGACAGCCACTGCCACGTGCCGTGGGAGGGGAGCGACACGTCGGCGTTCGACGCGGCCCGCGCTGCGGGTGTGGCGCGCTTCATCACCATCGGTACGGGCGCCGACACCTCCCGCACCGCGATCGCGGCGGCCGAAGCCAACCTCGATGTGTGGGCCACGGTGGGCCTGCATCCGCACGACGCGTCCGAGGGGCTCGAGGGCCTGCCCGACCCGAAGGACCACCCGCGGGTCGTGGCGATTGGCGAGTGCGGGCTCGACTTCTATTACAACCACTCGCCGGCGGAGGTGCAGAAGGCGGTCTTCGCCCGCCAGATCGCGTGGGCCAAAGAGCTCGACCTCGCCCTCGTGATTCACACACGCGGTGCGTGGCCCGAGACCCTCGACATTCTCGACGCCGAGGGTCTGCCGGAGCGCACGATCATCCACTGCTTCACCGGCGGGCCCGAAGAAGCCAAGGCATGCATCGAGCGCGGCGCATTCATCTCGATCTCGGGAATCGTGACGTTCAAGAAAGCTGACGACGTCCGTGCGGCGGTGCAGGTCGTCCCCCTTGACCGGATTTTGGTGGAGACCGATGCCCCATTTCTTGCGCCGGTGCCGCATAGGGGCAAACAGAACGAACCCGCCTTCGTGCCCCTCGTCGGTGCCGCCGTCGGAGTGCTGCGGGGACTGGACGCCGAAGAAATTGCGGCGGTCACGTGGGAAAACACATCGGTGGCATTCAAACTCCCGCGGATCTTGCACACGTCTGCATAACCATGCGGCAACTATTTGCCGTTCGCGAAAGCGCGCGCTTAGGGTCTCCGCCCGTACCGCTACGGGGCGCTCTCTACAGGGAAGGACGGAGACCTGCACGAGCACCGACGGGCGGCTGGGAAGGTCATCGCCGGAGTGGTCTGCGCCGCTCTGGTTGTGGTCAGCCTGGCGGCCTTGCGTAACAGCAAGACACCAGAGGGACCGGTCGAGCTCACGAGTTCGGCGCGTGTCGACTTCTCGACGCGGCTCGCCGCGGCCCGGGCGTCGCGCGGCGAAAAACGCGTCTACCTGGCGCCGGCGACGACCACGTCGACGACGGAGCCGCCTCCGCCCCCCACCACCGTCAAGCCCCGCGTGATCGTGCGCAAGACCACGCCGACCACGGCCAAGCCCAAGCCCGCACCGGCGGCGAAGCCGAAGCCGGCGTCGTCGTCGTCGTCTTCGGCTACGGCGAGCACATCGTCGTCGGGCCCCGTGCGGCCGATGCCGGCGGCCGGTCCGAACACCAGCCATCAGGACGGCAAGGCCAGCTACTACGAGGCCAGCTACCACGCGCAGAACCCGTGGATCTGCGCCCACCGGACGCTGCCGATGGGCACGGTAGTCACGGTCACCAACGTGGCGACGGGCAAGTCGATCACGTGCGAGGTCGGCGACCGCGGCCCCTACGCCGGTCAGGATCGCATCCTCGACCTGTCGAAGTACGCATTCAGCCAGTTGGCGAACCCGTCGTCGGGCGTCATCTCGGTTCACCTTTCTTGGTGACGCACAGTCACCCGGAAATTCGCGCCCTTCTCCAACTTCACGGCCTGACCCCGAGCCGCGCCCTCGGCCAGAACTTCGTCGGCGACGCCAACACCGTGCGCCGCATCGCCCGGCTCGCCGAGGTCGGCGCCGGTGATCGCGTCGTCGAGATCGGTCCCGGCCTCGGGTCGCTGTCGCTGGCGCTGCTCGAGACCGGCGCGTCGCTCACCGTCGTCGAGCTCGACCGCTACCTCATCCCGATCCTGGAACAGATGCTGCCGACGGCGCGCGTCGTGCACGCCGACGCGCTCGAAGTCGACTGGTCCGAACTGCTCGGCGACGAGCCGTGGGTGCTGGTGGCCAACCTGCCCTACAACGTGGCGACGCCGCTGGTGTTGCGCGTGCTCGCCGAGGCGCCGATGGTGCAGCGCATGCTCGTGATGGTGCAGCGCGAGGTGGGCGAGCGGTTCGCGGCGCGGCCCGGGTCGAAGGCCTACGGCGCGGTGACGGTAAAGGTGGCGTGGAGCGCCACCGCGACCGTGGTGGGCAAGGTGCCGGCGACGGTGTTCGTGCCCAAGCCCAACGTCGACTCCGCGCTCGTGTTGTTCGAGCGCCACGCCGACGTGGGTTCGGACGACGAGCGCGCCCGCGTATTCGAGTTGGTCGAGGCGGGCTTCGCCACGCGGCGCAAGATGCTGCGCAACACGCTCGCCGGCCGCGTCGACGACGAGTGCTTCGCCCGCGCCGGCATCGACCCGATGGAACGCGCCGAGCGGCTCGACCTCGACGCGTGGAGAAGACTGGCGGCGTGCGCGCTCCCGCCAAGCTGACGCTGTCGTTGCGCGTCACCGGTGTGCGGGCCGACGGCTATCACCTCATCGACGCCGAGATGGTCAGCGTCGACCTGTGCGACACGCTCGAGTTCGCCGAGGGCGACGGCCTCACCGTCACCGGTCTGGCGATTCCCGAAGGCGGCGACAACCTCGTGACCCGCGCGCTGCGCGCCGTCGGGCGCACGGCGCACGTCACCCTGCACAAGGAGATCCCAGCGGGTGCGGGACTCGGTGGCGGATCGTCGGACGCGGCGGCGGTATTGCGCTGGGCGGGCGTCACCGACGACGTCGCGCTGGCTGCGTCGCTCGGCGGCGACGTGCCGTTCTGCGTGCGCGGTGGGCGCGCCCGCGTCACCGGCATCGGCGACGTGCTGGAGCCGTTGCCCTTCGAGGCGCGCACGTTCACGCTGCTGACGCCGCCGCTGCACGTGTCGACGCCGGCTGTGTACAAGAAGTGGGACGAACTCGGCGGGCCGCGGGCGGCCGGCCCGAACGACCTCGAGCCCGCGGCGCTGGCGGTGTGTCCCGAACTCGGCGCCTATCGCGACCAACTCGGTGCCGCGACCGGAGCGGTCCCCGTCCTCGCCGGAAGCGGGTCGACGTGGTTCGTCGAAGGGGCGTTCCCCGACGCCGGTCGCGTCGTTGCGACAATCTCCGGGTAATACGACGCGAATCGGGTAAACAGTGCCCATGCGTCTTCCTTCGCGGCGGGTGGTCGTCGCGTCTCTGGTGGCGGTGCTCGGCGCCGGTACGTACCTGGTCACCCACAACGGCGCGGCGGCGGCGGCGGGTGAGTCCCTCTTCGTGACGGCCCCCGGTCCCGGCGGCGGGCCGCACGTCCGCCTGTTCCGCACCACGGGCGCGCAGGAGACCTCCACGAGCTTCTACGCCTACGACCCCGGCTTCCACGGCGGCGTCGAAGTGGCGATGGGCGACCTCAACGGCGACGGTCAGGACGAGATCATCACGGCGGCGGGCCCCGGTGGCGGCCCGCACGTGCGCGTCTGGACGCTCGGCGGCGCGCCCATCGACAAGTGGAGCTTCATGGCCTACGACCCGGCGTTCACCGGCGGCGTGCACCTCGGCGTGGCCGACGTCGACGGCAACGGCGACATGGAGATCATCACCGGCGCCGGTGCCGGCGGCGGCCCCCACGTGCGCGTGTGGGACATCGTCAGTGACCATCCCGTGGTCAAGAGCGAACGCATGGCCTATGACACGGGCTTCCACGGCGGCGTGTTCGTCGCCGGTGCGTACACCAATGCCGACTCCGACAACGAGAGCATCGTGACGGCGGCGGGTCCGGGCGGCGGTCCCCACGTCAAGGTGTGGTCGCCCGATCTGGCCACCACGACGAATCAGTTCATGGCATACAACGCGCCCTACAACGGTGGTGTGTCGGTGACCGCCTTCGACGAGGACGGCGACAACGTCGACGAGATCTTCACCGGCGCTCTCGGTGGCCGCGGCCACATCCGCTCCTTCGACGTGAACACCGCGGCGCCAGGCGACGTCAGCTTCCCGGCGTTCGACGACCGCGTCGCCACCGGCGTGCAGGTGGCCTTCCTCGACGACATCAACGGCCCGCTGATCGTGGCGCCCTACGGCGCCGGTCTCGGCCCGTGCTCGGTCGACAACACGCCGCCGAACTGCGCCAACCGTGGCGACTACATCCGCGGCTACGACGTCGACGGCACCTTCACCCTCCAAGCGCTGCCCTACGGCACCGGTTGGAACGGCGGCGTGCGCGTCGCCGCCGGCTTCGGCATCGTGCCCGTGAACCCGCCGCCGACGACGACCACGTCCACCTCGACGACCACCACTTCGACGTCGACGACCTCCACGTCGACAACCACGACCTCGACGACCGTTCCCGAGACCACCACGACGACGGCGGCGCCGTAGCCGGTTCGCTTCAACCGGCTACGACCCGCTATCGTCGCCCGCCGTCATGGGTTCACTGATCAAGAAGCGCCGTAAGCGCATGCGCAAGAAGAAGCATCGCAAGATGCTCAAGGCGACCCGCTTCCAACGGCGCGCCGCCGGCAAGTAGCCCACCCTCCCCGGGTGGGCTCTTGTATTTCGGAGGGTGTTACACCTCGTCCGTACCCTCCCGGACATGTCCAAAGAACGCGCTGTTGAGCTCCGTGCCGAGGGCAAGTCGCTGTCGCAGATTGCCGAGATCCTCGGTCATCGATCAACCGGTGGAGTGCTGAGCCGTTGGCTCAAGGGTGTGCCGCCGCCGACGTGGACCAAACGGCCGACCGCGAAGGATGACCTTCGTGCCGCAGCGGTCGACCTGCGGCTCCGTGGGTGGACGTACGGCGAAATCGTCGCCGCGCTCGGCGTTTCCAAGGGCACTTTGTCGGCCTGGCTGCATGACGTGCTCGTCGCCGACGAGGGCGCCGAGCGTCTCCAACGAGCGCGCGATGCGGGGCAGCGAAAGGGGGCGGCCGCTCGGCGGGCGATGCGAGAGGCGCGCGAAGTCGAGATCAAGTCGCGGGCCAGTGCAGCGATGCCTGCCGCCCTCGTCGGCTCTGAGCTGTTCATGGCCGGGCTCGCGTTGTACTGGGCGGAAGGCGGGAAGGCGAAGCCGTGGAATCCGAGTCAGCGCGTGTCTTTCATCAACTCTGATCCCGACATCATCCGGGTGTTCCTCGCTTGGCTCGCGCTGATTGGCGTCGCAGAGGATGAACTCATCTTTCGCGTCGCGATCCACAAGACGGGCGATGTTGCGGCGGCAGAGCGTTTCTGGGCAGGCGTCGTCGGCATCGAGGAGTCCGAGCTGCGGCCGACGACCCGAAAGACGCACGAAACGCTCTCGGGTCGGCGCCTTCCGCTTGCGGACTATGTCGGCTGTCTGCGCGTCGACGTGCCAAAGAGCACCGACCTCAACCGCCAGATCGCCGGTTGGTGGCAGGGTTTCGTGGCGGCGGTCGCTACCGTGGAGGCTCCTTCGGGGATGGTGTAATTGGCAGCACCGGACACTTTGGATGTTCTTGTCGAGGTTCGAGTCCTCGTCCCCGAGCTATCGACCATTCAACATCCACAACCGATGCCAAGGCGATCGATGTCGATTACGGGCTTCGAGTGGCAACCTGTCGAGCGTGCGATACGCGCCGATGCCGATGGGGAAGTGGTTCGTCTTTGTGACGTTCGGGGTGTTCGCCGTGGCCGCGATCGTGCTGGTCGGCACGACGGTGCAGGGCGGCCCCGACGCTCCTCCGGCCGGATTCGTCGTCTTGTGGCTGGGCGTGCTGGCCTGGAACGCGTACTGGTGGCTGTTTCGGATCGTGTCGGAACTCCGCCTCGACGGCGACTATCTGTGGTGGTCCACGCCACTGAGGAGCGGGCACATCCCACTGCGTGACCTCGTCGAGATACGGCCGCAGCGGTTCGCGACGAACGTCGAAGTCTTCAAGATCAGGGGCGCACCGAGTGTCGTCGTTCTCGCGACGAAGGGCCTTCAGGAGTTCACCGCCGAGATTGCCGCGCGACGCCCGGATCTGCCGATCCGGTTCGGTTGGCAGGCTCGCCTGGCCGAGCGGATGCCGGGTTGGAGCCGGCTGAAGCGTTAGCTACCCGTCGGCGCGGCGGCGTTGGGTCTTGCGTGCCAGTGCGAAGAGCGCGGCACCGGCGACGATGACGATGGCCAGTTGGATCGGCGTCTTCGACGGCGTGTGCTGCGCCGGCGCGGAACCGGCGCCCACGTAGATGACTTGGGCGGGGTAGTGCGAGCCGGAGCGGACGTCGTCGTAGTGGGTCTTGGTGCCGTCGGCGGCCGTCGTGACGATGTGGGCCACGAGCCGGCCCGACCGGGTCGTGCGGCCCTGGAACAGAAACGACTGGCAGTCGTAGATCGCGATCTCGCCGCCCTCGAAGTGGACCCACTGGCCGCGTCGTGATGCGGTGAAGCCGAGGTAGCCCTCGGCGTGGGTGAGGCTGAATCCGTCGGGCACGGAAATGTCGACGGCGCGCACCGGTTGGTCCTCGGCGGCCACCGTGATGTTCAGGTTCACCTGTTCGTGCACGGCGAAATGCGCTGGTAGCGAGCAGATATGGGCCGACGCCGGTGACGCCGGTGCGAGCGCGCCCAGCAGGAGCCCCAGGATCACCACCGCGCGCCGCATCGCCGTGACCGTAGTTTTCGGACGGTTGAGACAGGACTCGCGGGCGGACGCGGTAAACACTTAGGCGTGACACCTCGTCCGCTTTCCGCCGTGGTGCTCGCCGCTGGGGAAGGCACCCGCATGATGTCGGCCCGTCCCAAGCCGCTGCACCGTTTGTGCGGCCGGGCCATGGTCCTGCACGTGATCGACGCGCTGGCCGAACTGCACGTCGAACGCATCGTGATCGTCGTCGGCCACGGCGCCGACCGCGTGGTGAAGGCCGTAACCGAGGAGGCGCCTGAAGGCGTCCAGATCGACTTCGTCGAACAGCCCGTGCAGCGCGGGACGGGCGACGCCGTCTCCGTCGGTATCACGGCGCTGCCCGATGCCGACGACGAAGACGGCGACGTCATCGTCTTGCCGGGCGACACGCCGCTGCTGCGCCCCGCCACCATCGCGGCGCTCGTGCGCCAGCACCGCGCCGCCGACGCCGCGGCGACGCTGCTCACGGCGCGGGTTAGCGATCCGTACGGTTACGGCCGCGTCGTGCGCCGCGAGGACGGCCGCGTGGCGCGCATCACCGAAGAAGTCGACGCCTCGCCCGAGGAGCGCGACATCGACGAGATCAACACGTCGATCTACGTGTTCCGTCACGGCGTGCTCGCACCCGGACTGCGCCGCGTCATGCCCGACAACGCCAAGGGTGAGTACTACCTGACCGACGTCGTCGGCGTGCTGTTCGACGCCGGCTACACGATCACCACGCTCGAGGCCGCTGACTCGATGGAGGCGGCGGGGGTCAACGACCGTGCGCAACTCGCGGTCGCGGAAGCCGAGTTGCGCGATCGCACCAACGAGAAGTGGATGCGCCGCGGCGTGACGATGCTCGACCCCGAGCACACCTACGTCGACGCGTCGGTCGAACTCGGCACCGACGTCACCCTGTTCCCGGGCACGATCCTGCAGGGTCACTGCGTCATCGGAGAGCACGCCGAGATCGGTCCGAACACGCGCCTCGTCGACTGCACGGTGGGTGAGGGCGCGGTGGTGCAGAACACCGTGGCGCGCCAGGCCGAGATCGGCGAGCACGCCGTCGTCGGTCCGTTCGCGTCGCTCGAGCCCGGGGCGCGCGTGGCGCCTCACGCGGCGACGGGTGCGTTCTTCAGCGGCACCGCCGTCGACTAGAACAGTCGCATCGTTCGACGACTGGGTCCTCGCGTCGCAGTACTCGCCCTCGCAGCTGTTGCCGCGCTCGTGGCGACGAATCTCTCCGGCGCCGCGAGCGCACAAACCAACGCCGCGCAACGGTTGATCGTCACCCTGCACGACGGCGCGCAAGTTCCCGCACTGCTGGCGCGCTTCGGCGGCCGCCGCGTCGGCCCGAACGGCCTGGCGGTCAACGCCGACCCGGCGGCGCTGCACGGCCTCGCCGGCATCGCGTCGGTCATGCCCGACGCGCCCGTGCGGGCGCAGGCCGTCCCCAACGATCCCTGCATCGACGCGTGCAACGGCGGCCAGAGCGAGTGGTACCTCGGTCCGGTCGGCGCCTCGAGCGCGTGGGACCGCTCCACCGGCAGCGGCGTGACCATCGCCATCCTCGACTCGGGCATCGACACATCGCATCCCGACCTGGCGCCGAAGGTCTCGGGCAGCTTTGACTTCACCGACGTTCACGACGGCAACGGCGACCACGGCACCGAAGTCGCAGGTGTCGCCGGCGCGGCGACGAACAACGGCGCTGGTATCGCGTCGGTGGGCTGGAACGTGAAGTTGTTGTCCGAGAAGGTCCTCGACGTCAACGGCGAAGGCTTCACCAGCTGGGTCATCAACGGCATCGACGACGCCGTCGCCCGCGGCGCCAAGGTGATCAACCTGTCGCTCGCCGGCACGACCTACGAACAGCCGCTCCAGGACGCCATCACCCGCGCCTACCAGCACGGCGTGCTGGTAGTCGCCGCCGCCGGCAACAACGACGACCAGGGCGGCACACCGACGTCGCCCAAGTACCCGGCCGCCATGGATCACGTGCTGTCGGTCGCCGCGAGTACCCAGCAGGACACCGTCGCCACGTTCTCGCGCCGTGGTCCCACCGTCGACATCGCGGCGCCCGGCAACAACTTGCTCACGACGCAGGTCGGCGGAGGATACGGACTCGCCAGCGGCACCTCGCTCGCCGCGCCACTCGTGTCGGCTGCGGCGGCGCTGGTCTTCGCGCAGAAACTCGGGCCCGAGGCAACGCCCGACGCCGTCACCGCGCAACTCGTGCGCAGCGGCGTACCCATCGCCAATCCGTCGGGCGGCACGATCCGTCGCCTGCAGATCGGCATCGGCACCCAGACGGTCGCGCCCTACGGGACGGGCTTCGGCGGGGGCAACACCGTTGCCGTCGGCGAACTCGACCCGAGCAGCGCCGGCCAGGAGATCGTGACGGCCGCGGGGCCCGGCGGTGGCCCGCACGTGCGGGTGTGGTCCGCGGCGATGACCCCGCTGCCCGTCGGCTTTTACGCGTACGGCGCCGAGTTCCACGGCGGCGTCGACGTCGCCGTCGGCGACGCGTTGCCCAACAGCGACGGCAACGAGATCGTGACCGGCGCCGGCCCCGGTGGGGGCCCCCACGTCCGCACGTTCCTCGCGAACGGGACGCCCGCACCCGGTCAGGCCGGCTCGGGCTTCTATGCCTACGGCCCGTACTTCACCGGCGGCGTCAGCGTCGCGGTGGGCGACGTGCGTCCCGACGTCCCCGGCGACGAGATCGTCACCGGCGCGTTGTCGCATGGCGGCCCGCACGTCCGGGTGTTCAGCGCCGACGGCACGCCGCTCGACAACGGTGGGTTCATGGCCTTCGACCCGGCGTTCACCGGTGGCGTGAGCGTGGCCGTGGGCGACTTCGACGGGGGCAACCCCGGGCTTGAGATCGCGGTGGCCGCCGGTCCCGGCGGCGGTCCGCACGTCCGGCTCTTCCGCGCCAACGGTTCGCCCCTCGGCGGCGGCTTCATGGCCTACGACCCGGCGTTCGGGGGCGGCGTGCGGGTGGGGGCGGTGCAGCTCGACGGCGGTCTCTCCGAGATCCTCACGGTGCCCCGCACCGGTGGCGGCCCCCATCTCCGGGCGTTCCGGGCCGACGGTTCGCCCGTCGGCGGCGGCGTGATGGCGTTCTCGACCAGCGTGACGACCGGCCTCAACGTCGCCGGCGGGGCCACGGAGGTCGTCGTCGCCACGCGCGGGAACCCGACGCTGACCCGTGCGCTCACCCTCAGCGCCGTCCAGTAACGCGTCGCGTCGCGGAATGTCCGCGCGCGCGTCGCGCGCCACGCGCGAAGATGGCGGCACGCCATGGAACTGAATCCGGTCAAGAAACTGAAGATCTTCTCCGGACGCTCGCATACCGCGCTGGCCGAAGAAATCGCCGACTGCCTCGGGGTGCCGCTGGGCAGCGCCAACCTCAAGACGTTCCCCAACGGCGAGATCAAGTGTCAGTTCACCGAGAACATTCGCGGGTCCGACGTCTTCATCATCCAGAGCCACTGCGGTGAGATCAACGCCTCGATCATGGAGAACATGATCCTGCTCGACGCCGCCAAGCGGGCCTCCGCCAAGCGCATCACCGCGGTGTTGCCGTACTACGGCTACGCCCGCCAGGACCGCAAGGCGGCGGGCCGCGAACCGATTACGGCCAAGCTCGTTGCCGACATGCTCACCGTCGCCGGTGCCGACCGCATCATGACGATCGACCTGCACTCGGGCCAGATCCAGGGCTTCTTCGACGGGCCCTTCGACCACCTGGTCGCCATGCCGGTGCTGCTCGACTACATCCGCAACAACGCGCCGGGCGACGTCGTCGTCTGCGCCCCCGACGCCGGCGGCGTGAAGCTGGCCGACCGCTACGCCCGCCACCTCGGCGCCGATCTGGTGTTCGTGCAGAAGCGGCGCGACACCAAGGGCGACGGCGCCGTCGAAGCCATCGACATGGTCGGCGAGGTCGACGGTCGCTGCTGCGTGCTCATCGACGACATGATCGACACCGCCGGCACCATCACCGCGGCGGCCGAACTGCTCTCCAAGCGCGGCGCCACCGAAGTATGGGTGGCCGCCACCCATCTGATCCTGTCCGACCCGGCGACCGAGCGGCTCAAGAACTCGTCGATCGCCCGGGTGGTGGGCACCAACACCATCCCGCTGCCGCCCGAACGCCAGCTGCCGATCATCGAACAGCTGTCGGTGGCGCCCCTGATCGCCGAGGTGATTTCGGCGGTTTTCGAAGATCAATCCGTCTCGGAGATCTTCGGTGGGGAGAATCAAAGCTAGCTCCGCTAAAATCTTCCGCCCTATGGCTGACACCCGTCTCGCACTTGCTGTTCGCACTGATCTTGGGTCGGCGCGTGCCGGCCGAATCCGCAAGGAAGGTCGCATCCCCGGCGTGCTGTACGGCACGGGTCACGATCCGGTCGCCGTCGACGTCGACGCCCGTGAGTTGCGCAACGCCCTGTCGGGCGACCACGGCCTGAACGCCGTGCTCGACCTCGACGTCGCCGGCGAGCATCACGCCGCGCTGGCCCGTGAGCTCCAGCGCCACCCGGTGCGCGGCACCCTTCAGCACGTCGACTTTCAGATCGTGCGCCTCGACCAGCCGATCACGGCCGACGTGCCGGTGGAGATGACGGGCGAAGCGCACGAGGTCGCGGTCCAGGGCGGCAGCGTCCAGCTCGAGATCATGGCTCTCACGATCTCGGCCATCCCGCGGAGCATCCCGGCGCTGATCGAAGTCGACATCACCGACCTCACCATCGGCAACGCCATCCGCTTGAGCGACCTCAAGCTGCCGGCGGGCGTCACCTGCGATCTCGATCCCGACACGGTGATCGTCGCCGCGCTGGCCGCGCAGGTCGAGGCGGGCGAGGAAGGCGCCGAGGCTGAAGCCGGCGCGGCCGAAGGCGGCGAGGCTGCGGCCGAGGGCGAGGGCGAGAGCGGCGAGGCCGAAGCGCCCGCCGAAGCTTCCGAAGGGGAGTAATCCGTGGCGGCCACCTGGTTGGTCGTCGGTCTCGGCAATCCCGGCAAGGACTACGAACGGACGCGCCACAACGCCGGCGCGGACGCCGTCGCGCTGCTGGCGCAGCGCCACCACGAGAAGCTCAAGCGCGACAACAAGCACCGCTCGCTCACCGCGTCGATCCGCATGGGCGAGGACCGCGTCGTGCTGGCGTTCCCGCAGACCTACATGAACGACAGCGGCATCGCGGTGCAGTCGCTCGCCGCGTACCACGACGTCGCCGTCGACCACGTCGTGATCGTGCACGACGAGCTCGACATCGAAGTCGGTCGCATCAAGCTGAAGGAAGGCGGGGGTCTGGCGGGCAACAACGGGCTGCGCTCGATCAAGGCGCACCTCAAGACCGACGCCTTCCTGCGGGTCCGCATCGGTATCGGCAAGCCGCCGGGCAAGGCCCACGGCGCCAATCACGTCCTCAACCGGCCGACGAAGAAGGAAGCCGAACTGCTCGGCGTCACCATCGAAGAAGCCGCCGACGCCGTCGAGACGATCATCACCCGGGGAATCGGCCCCGCGATGAACGTCTATAACACCAAGAGTGAGTAACTCAGTGGGCGTTGCGCCGTTGGCGCAGCTCCCACCGCTCTTGCGCGCCGAGCCGGCCTTTGCGTCGTTGCTCGGGACGGGCGCGGCGCACGTCGCCGTGCCCGAAGCGGCGCGCCCGCTGTTCGTCGCGGCGGTGGCGTCGCTGTCGGAACGTCACCCAATCCTGGTGGCGACGCCCACGGCCAACGACGCCGCCCACATCGCGCATGACCTGCGCGCCTTCCTGGGCGACGAGAACGTCGACACCTTCCCCGCGTGGGAGACGCTGCCGTTCGAGCGCGTCAGCCCCAACGTCGAGACGATGGGCCGGCGGCTGCGCACCATGTGGCATCTGCGCGCCCCCGAACGTGCGCCCCGCGCCGTGGTGGCACCCGTGCGCGCCCTGGTGCAGCGCCTCGGCCCCCACGTCGAAGACGTGGACCCCGTCATCTTGACCAAGGGCGACACCGTCGACCGCGACGAACTCGTCGAGCAGCTCGTCGCCCTCGGCTACCGCCGCGAGTACCAGGTGGAGCACCGCGGCGAGTTGGCGGTGCGCGGCTCGATCGTCGACGTGTTCCCCTCGACCATGGACACGCCGGTGCGCGTCGACCTGTGGGGCGACGAGATCGACCGCCTGACGAGCTTCGCCGTGTCGGACCAGCGGTCGGTCAGCGATCTCGAGTGCGTCGAGGTGTTCGGTTGCCGCGAGGTGCTGCCGACCGAAGACGTGCGGGCGCAGGCCGCGGCGTTGATGACGAGCGCGCCGTGGGCCGTCGACCAGTGGGAGCGGTTGGCTGACGGCCACACCTTCGACGGCATGGAGTCGTGGCTGCCGTGGCTCACCACGAGCGAGCACGTGATCGCCGACCTGCTGCCGGCTGACGCGCTGGTGCTCCTGTTCGACCCGCGACGCATGCGCGACCGCGCCGCCGACCTCCTCGCCGAGGAGGCGAGCCTGGCCGAATCGCTGGCGCGCACGTGGAACGTCCCGGAAGGCGAGGCCTTCCCCGCGTTGCACGTGGACTTCGAACGGCTCCTGGCGCACACCAAGGCGCCGGTATGGTCGATCACGACCGCGGCCGACAATCCCGATACGCCCCACGTCGAGGCCAACGTGTGGGACCCGGTGGTCGGCGACCCGGCGCGGCTGGTCGAGCGCCTCAAGCAGTTGACCAAGGACGGGTTCCGCATCGTCGTGGCCGCCGACGGCGAGGGCTCGGCGACGCGTATCGCGGCGAACCTGCGCGACGAAGGCTTTGTGGCCCCCGAAGTGGTGATCACCTCGCTTGACCGTGGCGTGATCCTGCCGGCCTCCAAGCTGGCGCTGCTGGCCGAGCCCGACATCACCGGCCGCCGGCGCGCCCACCGCACGGCCCGTGCTCGCCCAACGCGCGCCACCACCGGCTTCTTCGACGACATGGCGCCGGGCAGCTTCGTCGTGCACCACCACCACGGCGTGGCCCGCTACGCCGGCATGGTCACGCGCACCATCGGCGGCGTCGAGCGCGACTACCTGCTGCTCGAATACCGCGGCGACGACAAGCTCTACGTCCCGTCGGACCAGATCGACACGCTGCGGCCGTACTCGGGCGGCGAGACCCCGACGCTGTCGCGTATGGGCGGCTCGGACTTCGCCAAGACCAAGGCGCGGGTCAAAGCGGCGGTGCGCGAGATCGCCCAGGAACTCGTCGTGCTGTACCAGCGCCGCATTACCTCGGCGGGCCACGCATTCCCGGAGGACTCGACGTGGCAGCGCGAGTTCGAGGAAGGGTTCGGCTACATCGAGACGCCGGATCAGCTGACCGCCATCGAAGCGGTCAAGGCCGACATGGAGTCGGACAAGCCGATGGACCGCCTGCTGTGCGGCGACGTCGGCTTCGGCAAGACCGAGGTGGCGTTACGCGCCGCCTTCAAAGCGGTGCAGGACGGCAAGCAGGTGGCCGTGCTGGTGCCCACGACGCTGCTGGCTCAGCAGCACGGCCAGACCTTCACGCAGCGCCTCGCCGGCTACCCGGTGCGGGTCGAGACGCTGTCGCGCTTCTTGACCCCGGGTCAGGCGAAGAAGGTGGCCGACGGCGTGCGCGACGGCGACGTCGACATCGTGATCGGCACGCACCGGCTGCTCAGCGGCGACATCGCATTCAAGAACCTCGGCCTGCTCATCGTCGACGAGGAGCAGCGCTTCGGCGTGCAGCACAAGGAAGCGATCAAGAAGCTCAAGTACGACGTCGACGTGCTGACCCTGTCGGCCACGCCGATCCCGCGCACGCTCGAGATGAGCCTCACCGGCATCCGCGACCTGTCGATCCTGCTGACGCCGCCCGCCGATCGGCAGCCGATCCTCACCTACGTCGGCGAGTACGACGAGCGGGCCGTGTCCGAAGCGATCCGGCGCGAGTTGCTGCGTGAGGGCCAGGTCTTCTACGTGCACAACCGCGTCGCCGACATCGAAGCCAAGGCGCGCGACCTGCGCCAGCTCGTGCCCGAGGCCCGCGTCGCCATCGCCCACGGGCAGATGGACGAAGGCTCGCTGGAAAAGGTCGTCATCGACTTCGTCAACGGTGAGTTCGACGTGCTTGTGTGTACGACGATCATCGAGTCGGGCATCGACATGCCCCAGGTGAACACGCTGGTGGTCGACCGCGCCGACATGCTCGGCCTCGGCCAGCTGCACCAGATCCGCGGCCGCGTCGGGCGCAGCGGGCTGCGGGCCTACGCCTACCTGTTCTTCCCCGCCGATCGCGCGCTGAGCGAGACGGCCTACGAACGGCTGCGCACCATTGGCGAGCACACCGAATTGGGTTCGGGCTTCAAGATCGCCATGCGCGACCTCGAGATCCGCGGCGTGGGCAACCTGCTGGGCGAGAACCAGTCAGGCCACATCGCGGCCGTCGGTTACGACCTCTACATGCAGATGGTCACGGAGGCAGTTGCCGAACTGAAGGGCGAGGAGATCCGCGAGCCCGCCGAGATCAAGCTCGACCTCGACGCCAACGCCCACCTGCCGCGTGACTACGTCGCCCGCGAAGACCTGCGGCTCGAGGCCTACCGCCGCCTCGCCGAGGTCAAGACGCCGGGCGACGTCGACGACATCGCGACGGAATGGAACGACCGCTACGGCCCGCCGCCCAAGCCGGCCGAAGCGCTGCTGGCCATCGGACGCCTCCGCGGCGCGTGCGCGCGGCGCGGCATCCGCGAGCTGACCGTCGCCAAGAGCGTCGCCCGCATCAGCCCGGTCGACCTGCCGGCGAGCAAGCAGGTGCGGCTCCAGCGGCTGTACCCCAAGGCGGTGCACAAGGCCGACCTGCGCCAGCTCGTCGTGCCGGTGCCGCCCAAGACGGACTCGACCCAGTTCCTGCTCGACCTGCTCGACGAGTTGATTCCTCTCACCGAGGGGGCTTCGGTAGGCTCGGCGGCACCGTGAGAAAACCTCTTCGTCTGTTCGCCGCGTGCAGCGCCGTCCTGGTCGCATCGACGGGCGCCGCTGCCTGCAAGTCCGCCGAGCCCTACGCCGCCAAGGTCAACGGGATCATCGTGTCCAAGGACGGCCTGGACAACGAGATCAACGCCATCCAGGGCAACAAGACGTACGTACAAGCGATCGAGCAGAGCAGCCAGGGCCAGTTGCAGGTCAGCGGGACGGGCGACAGCACCGTGAGCCAGTCCTTCGTCGCCCGCATCCTCACCCGGCGCATCTATTTCGAGATCGTCCATCAGGAATTCAACCGCCGTCACCTCCACGTCTCGTCGCACGACGAGGACCTGGCGCGCCAGGAAGTCGTGTCGTCAGTGGGCGACGCCGCCACCTTCGCCAAGTTCCCCAAGAGCTACCAGAACGAACTCGTGCACACGAACGCCGAGGTGCTCGTGCTCCAGAACAACATGGCCAACACGAGCGACAAGAACCTGCGGGCGTACTACGCGTCGCATCTCGACACGTTCGAGAACGTGTGCGCCCACCACATTCTCGTCGACACCAAAGCGCAGGCCGACGCTATCGAGAAGCAGATCGCCTCGGCCAAGGACAAGAACGCCACCTTCGAGCAGCTGGCCAAGTCGAAGTCGAAGGACACCGGCTCGGCCGCCAACAACGGCGACCTCGGCTGCGCCGCGCCGTCGAACTACGTGCCTGAGTTCAAAAACGCGGTGCGCACGCAGAGGATCGGCGTCATCGGTCAGCCGGTCAAGAGCCAGTTCGGCTACCACATCATCCGCGTCGACAGCCGGGATCCGGCCAAGCCCTTCGACGAGGTGAAGGATCAGGTCAAGGCGGCCATCACCGACAGCCAGCAGGGCCCGTTCAACGAGTTCCTCAGCACCGCGTCCAAGACGGCGAGGGTCGAAGTGAACCCGCGCTACGGCACCTACGACAAGACGGGCACCGCCGGCCAGGTCGTGCCGCCGAAGACGCCCGACGCCGCCAGCTCGAACGGCTAACCCCGTGCGCGTCGACGTGTGGGGCCTCGGGCCCGCCGACGCCGCGCTGATCCCGTCTGGTCTGCTCGACGCCGTCGCGGCACGGCCCACGATCGTGCGCACGCGGCGTCACCCGGCGGCCGACGTGCTGCCCGACGACGTCGTGTACTGCGACGACCTGTACGAGAGTGCGGAGGCAATCGACGACGTTTACGCCGCCATCGTGGCGCGCGTCGTCGACGCCGCGCTCGGCGAGGGAGAAGCGCTGTACGTCGTGCCCGGTTCGCCGCTGATCGCCGAGCGGACGGTGGAACTGTTGCGGGCGCGTGCCGACGTCGACGTCGTCATCCACCCGGCGCTGTCGTTCCTCGACCTGGCGTGGGAGCGCCTCGGTGTCGACCCGCTGGCCGACGAGGTGCGCCTGATCAACGGGCACGACTTTCGCGTCGGCGCCGGCGGCCCGACGCTGATCGCGCAGTGCGACTCGCTCCACGTGCTGTCCGACATCAAGGTGTCGCTCGACGAGGGGCCCGACGTCGTCGTGCTCCAGCGCCTCGGCTTGCCCGACGAGTCGGTGCGTACGGTGGCGTGGGACGACCTCGACCGCGTCGTCGTGCCCGACCACCTCACGTCGCTGTGGGCGGTGCTGCCCGCCGACGAACTCGCGCTGTTCGCCGACCTCGTGCGGGTGTTGCGCGAGCGCTGCCCATGGGACGCCGAGCAGACGCACGAGTCGCTGACCCGCTTCATGCTCGAGGAGGCGTACGAAGCCGTCGAGGCGATCGCGTCCGGTGACGTCGACGCTATCGAAGGCGAACTGGGCGACGTGCTGTTCCAAGTCGTACTGCACGCGGCGATAGCTGAGGAGGCGGGCGACTTCACCCTCGCCGACGTGGCTCGCGGGATCCGCGAGAAGTTGATCCGTCGCCACCGGCACGTGTTCGGCGACGTCGTCGCGACCACGCCCGAAGAAGTCGAAGTGATGTGGGCTCAGGTGAAGGCCGAGGAACGCGGCGACGCCGGCGGCGATCCGTTCGCTGGCGTCGACGGCGCGCAGCCGGCGCTGACGCACGCGGCGCAGATCGGCCGGCGCGCCGTCGCCGCCGACTTCGACTGGCCCGACGTCGAGGGACCGCTCGAGAAACTCGCCGAGGAGATCGCCGAGATCCGCGACGCGCTGGCGGCGAGTGGGCCCGGATCGCCCGAGGTCACCGACGAGATCGGCGACCTGTTGTTCTGCGCGGTGCACGTCGCCCGTCACGCCGGCGTACCCGATCCTGAATCCGCACTACGCGCCGCGTCGGCAAAATTCCTCCGCCGCTACGCCGCTATGAAAGCCATCGCCGACGATCGCGGCGTGCCGACCTCCGAAGACCTCTGGCAAGAAGCCAAACGCCGCGACGCCTAGCCGGCGGGGAGCACGCCCAGGTTTGGTGTCGCCAATTGGCCGCCATTTGCTGTCATCGTCTCGGTATGGCCGCCAAAAAGTGGCGGCGAACTCACAAGTCCTTCGCCATTTCGATGCAGATGGCGCGGTAAAGGCACGCGGCGCCGTCGAGCGTCTCGGCCTCCCACTCGTCGATCGACTCGCCGATCGGGACGAAGCCGAGATGCTCGTACAGGCTGCGAGCGCGATCGTTCTCGACTTCCACACCGAGACGGAGCCGGCTCAGGCCGCGCGCCTGTGCGCGCGTCTCCGCGTGTTCGAACAGCCGCGTCGCGAGACCGAGACCTTCGAATTCGAATCGAGTGGCGACTTGCCAGATCGTCGCCGCGCCCCGCTCTTTGGTGTAGTCGACGCCGGCCTTGGCGATGCTCGTGCCATCGGCGCGCAGCACGAAGTACTCGACATCGCCGGAGGGCATCCGTGCCAATTGTTCGGCCACGTTTCGCAGGCGAGTGGGACTCCCGGACCACCCGATGTCGTCGAGATCCTCGACGCGCAACTCGTCGATCGTGATCGTGGCCGTCCCGTCGGCGATGCGCCCTCGCAGACCTTCGACGTCCTCCACCGCCCCAGTTTCGCGCTGTCGCGGAATGCTTGGACCTCGTTAGTAACCTTGGCGCACCATGTCGGCGATCGAGCACGTCAACGGGCGCGAAGTCTTGGACTCGCGCGGCAATCCCACCGTCGAAGTCGAGGTCTTCCTCGACTCGGGCGCCAACGGTCGCGCCATCGTGCCGTCGGGCGCGTCGACCGGCGCCCACGAGGCGGTCGAACGTCGCGACGGGGGAGCGCGCTACGGCGGCAAGGGTGTGCTCGGCGCCGTCGACTCGGTGAAGACCGAGATCCGCGACGCAATCGTCGGGATGGAGTCGCTCGACCAGCGCGGCGTCGACCGCGCCCTGCTCGACCTCGACGGCACCGACAACCTCGGCCGCATCGGCGCCAACGCCGCGCTCGGCGTGTCGCTGGCCGTCGCCAAGGCGAGCGCCATGGAACTCGAACTGCCGCTGTACCGCTACGTGGGCGGCACCAACGCCCACGTGCTGCCGGTGCCGATGATGAACGTGCTCAACGGTGGGGCCCACGCCGACAACAGCGTTGACCTCCAGGAGTTCATGATCGCCCCCGTCGGCGCGGCGAGCTTCGCCGAAGCGCTGCAGTGGGGCGCCGAGACGTATCACGCGCTGAAGGCGATTCTGCACAGCCGGGGCCTGTCGACGGCTGTCGGCGACGAAGGCGGCTTCGCCCCCGACCTGGCGTCGAACGAAGACGCGCTCAAGCTGCTCGTCGAGGCGATCGAACAGGCGGGTCGCACGCCCGGCGACGACATCGCCATCACGCTCGACCCCGCCACCACCGAGCTGTACGCGGAGGGCACCTACACGTTCGCGTCGGAGAACCGCACGCTCACGAGCGACGACCTCGCCAACTACTTCGTCGGCCTGTGCGACAAGTACCCGATCATCTCGATCGAGGACGGCATGGCCGAGGACGACTGGTCGGGCTGGGCCACGCTCACCAAGGCGCTGGGCTCGCGCATCCAGCTCGTGGGCGACGACCTGTTCGTCACCAACCCGCGCCGCCTGCAGCAGGGCATTACCGAGGGAGTCGCCAACGCCATCCTCGTGAAGGTCAACCAAATCGGCACGCTGACCGAGACGCTCGACGCCGTCGGCCTCGCGACGAGCAACGCCTACGCATCGGTCATGAGCCACCGCTCGGGCGAGACCGAAGACACCACGATCGCCGACCTCGCCGTGGCCACCAACTGCGGCCAGATCAAGACGGGCGCACCGGCGCGATCGGACCGCGTCGCCAAGTACAACCAGTTGCTGCGTATCGAAGACGACCTGGGCGACGCGGCGCGGTACCTCGGCCGCGCCGCGTTCCGGGGTGGCGCCTCGGCGTGAGAACCCGTCTCGCGATCGCGTTCGTCGGCAGCACCCTCGTCGTCGCCTTCCTGGCGGTGGCGGTGTTCCCGACGCGCCTGTGGCTTGGGCAGCGCAAGGACATCGCGAACGCCCAGCACCAGGTGCGCGTGCTCGACCAGACCAACGCCGCGCTCAAGAAACGTGTCAACGAACTCGACAGCGACGCCGCCATCGAGCGCCTCGCCCGCGAGCAGCACAACCTGGTGAAACCGGGTGAGGATGCCTACGCCGTGCTGCCGCCGGCGGGCGACGCGCCGAAGGCGCCCCGGCCGGCGCTCGCACCCGCCACCCACGACACGAAGCGCAGTTTCCTGGTGCGCCTGCGGGACCGCCTGTCGTTCTGGGACTGATGAATGTTCATCACCCGCGCCGGCGCTGACTGAGGCAGACTGAGCGCTGGGATGAGCGACGAACCGAATCTCCCGGCGCAGCGCAAGCCGTCGCGGCCGCTCCCGGCGGTCAGCGACGATCAGCGCGAGAAGGTCATCGACGAACTGCGCAAGCACTGCGGCGCGGGCGCGCTGACCCTCGACGACTTCGCCAAGCGCGCCGGCGACGTGTGGGCGGCGTCGACGTCGATGGAGCTCGACGCCATCGTCGCCGACCTGCCGGACCTGGCGTCGCCGACGACGGAGCCGCAGATCGTCGGCCAGGCCACACGGCGCAAGATCCGTCGCTGGATGCCGGCGATCATGAGTGGCTCGCACAAGGAGGGCCGCTGGCGCGTCGGTGATCAGCTGAACGCCATCGCCATCATGGGTGGCGTCGACATCGACCTGCGCGAAGCCGAATTCGACTCGCCCGAGCTGCACATCACCGCGGTGGCGATCATGGGCGGTATCAGCATCATCGTGCCCGAGGGCATCGACGTCGACCTCGGCGGCCTCGCCATCATGGGTGGAAAGGACGCCCGCCTCGCGCCCGTGCCCCTCATTCCGGGCGCGCCGCGCGTGCGCGTCACCGCCTTCTGCCTGATGGGCGGCGTCGACGTGAAGTCGAAGAAGCCCGCGGCAGTGTTGCGCGCCGCCCGCGCCGCCAAACGGGCACTGGAAAAGGAACGCCGCGATCAGCGCCGTCTCGAGTCACGCGAGCGCCAACTCGACCGCGAGCGCCGACGTCTCGATCGCAGCCGAGAGGCGCGCAGCGTCGGCCAACAGGTGCGCCGCGAAGTACACGACATCATCCGTACGACGATCCAGGACAGCATGGAGTCCATGGGGACGCCACCGGGCCGTCCGGCGCGCCCAACCCGGCCGGCGCGACCCGATCGCTTCGTCACGAACGAGGACGACGCCGGCGCGGTGCGGCGCCGCCTCAAGCGCAACGGGCGCCCCGAAGGCACCGTCACGATCGTGTTCACCGACATCGAAAGCTCGACCGAGATGATCGAGCGCTTGGGTGACGGCGACGCCTCGGTACTGGTGAAGGAGCACAACGACATCGTGCGCGCCCAAGTGGCGGAGTGCGGCGGCTACGAGGTCAAGTTCCGCGGCGACGGGTTCATGCTCGCCTTCACTTCTGCCGCAAAGGGCGTGCGCTGCGCGTTGGCGATCCAAGAGGCGATGAAGGACTTCTCGGAGCGCCACCCCGAAGCGCCCTTCAGCATCAACATCGGGATCAACTCGGGGGAAGCCGTGCCTGACGGCGACGACTTCCTCGGCACCGCGGTCAACATCGCCGCGCGGCTCGCCGACACCGCCAGCGGCGGAGAGGTGCTCGTGACCTCCGTCGTGCGCGACCTCGTGGCGTCGTCGGGCGAGTTCAAGTTCTTGCCCGAGCAGCAACTCGCCTTGAAGGGGATCAGCGAGCCGCAGCGCGTGTGCCAAGTCGCGTGGTGACCGCCGACCGCCACGACGACACCGTGGCCGAGTTGCTCGGCCGCGAACCGGCGGGTGACTACGAAGTGGTGGTGCGCGACGCGGCCGGCGCCCCCGTCGTCATCCGCAACGCACCGCTGCTGTACGACGGAACGCCGATGCCCACGCTGTACTGGTTGGTCGGCGCTGCCGAGTCCCGCAAGGTGAGCCAGCTCGAAAGCCGCGGCGGGGTGCGCCAAGCCGAGGCCGAAGTCGACATCGGCGCACTCGAGCGCGCGCACGCCGCCTACGCCCGCGAACGCGACGCGCTCATCGACCCCGCGTACACGGGGCCGCGGCCATCAGGCGGCGTCGGCGGGACGCGTAAAGGCGTGAAGTGCTTGCACGCGCACTACGCCTACTACCTCGTGTGCGGTGAGGATCCTGTCGGCGCGTGGATCGAAGCGCACCTGTGAGCGTGGTCGCCGCCATCGACTGCGGCACGAACTCGACGCGCCTGCTGGTGACCGACGGCACCCGCACGCTGGCACGCCTGATGCGCATAACGCGGCTCGGCCAGGGCGTCGACCGCTCCCGCACGCTGGCGCCCGAGGCGATCGGCCGGACCGTCGACGTGCTGGCGGAATTCCGCGGCGTGATGGACCAGCACGGCGTCGACAAGGTCCGCATCGCCGCGACTTCGGCGGCGCGCGACGCCACCAACCGCGACGAGTTCTTCGATGCCGCGGCGCGCGTCGTCGGGACGCGCCCCGAACTTTTGAGCGGCGACGACGAGGCGCGCACCAGTTTCGGCGGCGCCACCGCCGACCTCGATCCACGCGAGGGACCATTTCTCGTGCTCGACATCGGCGGCGGTTCGACCGAGTTGATCCTCGGTACCACCGCGCCCGAGGCATTCCGTTCACTCGACATCGGCTCGGTCCGGTTGACCGAGCAGTACCTCCATGGCGACCCGCCGGCGCCGGAGGAGTTGTCCAACGCCGTCGGCGACGTGCGCGATCAACTCGAGGACCTGCGCATGCAGCTGCCGACCCTCGACGCCGGGCGCACCCTCGTCGGCCTCGCCGGCACGATCACGACCGTCGCCGCCGTCGAGCAGGGCCTCAAGGAATACGACCGCGATCGCATCCACCACTTCGTGCTGACGAAGGCGGCGGCCGAAGACGTCTTCCGTACGCTCGCCACCGAGACGGTCGCCGACCGCAAGTTCAATCCGGGTCTCGACCCCGGCCGCGCCGACGTCATCGTGGGCGGCTGCATCATCCTCGTGTGCGTCATGCGCGTGTTCGGCTTCAAGGAGTGCCTCGTCAGCGACGCCGACATCCTCGACGGCCTCGCCGCCTCCCTGCTGTAGGACCTGCCTACAGGCCCAGGGTGGCGCCGCCGTCGACGAGGACGGCTTGGCCGGTGATGAAGCGAGCGGAGGTCGAGCACAGGAAGGCGACGACGCGGCCGAAGTCCTCGGGGTCGCCGATGTTGTCGGGCGCGTTGTCGCCGTAGAGCTGGCGCACGCGGTCGGTGTCGTGCAGGCCGGGGCAGGCGAGGTTGATCGTGATGTTGCGCGTCGACGGGTCAGCGGCGAGGTCGGTCGCGGCGGTCTTGCACCAGGCGTACAGCCCGGTGCGCGCCGTGTTCGACAGCGACAGCCCACTGATGGGCTGTTTCACCGAGATCGACGTGATGCACACGATGCGCCCGAAGCCGTTCGCCGTCATCGGCGGCACGCAGGCGCGCACGAGACGCGCCGACGCGATCAGGTTGTGCTCGACGGCGGCGCGGATCATGTCGTCGTCGACGTCGAGCGCCTTGCCCGGCGGGGGACCGCCGGCGTTGGCGACCGCGATGTCCACGCGGCCGAACGCGTCCAGGCAACGGGACACCAACATGGCCGGGGTGGCGGCGGCGGTGGCGTCGGCGGCAACTTCGTGCACGTCGACGCCGTGCTCGCGGCACTCGGCCGCCGTGCGCGCCAACGCGTTCGCGTCGCGGGCGTTGAGGACGAGGTGGCAGCCAGCGGCCGCGAGCGCGAGCGCGCTACCGCGGCCCAGACCGCGCGACGCCGCGGTGACGATGGCGGCGCGATCGGCGAGACCCAGTTCCATCGGCCCAAGTTAGGCCGATGGAACTGGTCACCAGGGAGAGCAGTTACTTGGGAAGTCGGGTCCCTCCCGGGCGAGGAGTCGTGTCACCCAGCACGGCACGCCGCCGCCGCCGGGCTGGCCGAAGCGCCGGCGGCGACGAGCGCTGTCACAGCGACGATGACCAGCCGCCGCGAATTTGTACCGATGACCACGCCCATTCTTCGGCACCGCGGGCCACAGCAGGATCAACCAACTCCCAACTTTTTGGGAACTTAAGGTGCGGGCATGGATCTGCTGGTGGACGGTGTGGATTTCGGCGAGGGCCCGCGCTGGCACGACGGCGAGCTGTGGTATTCCGACTTCTACCAACGGACGATTTACGCGGTCACGCCCGAGGGCACGCGCCGCGCCGTCCACGCCGGCCTGCCCGACCGCCCGTCGGGCCTGGGCTGGATGCCCGACGGTTCGCTGCTGGTCGTCGCCATGACCCAGCGACAGGTGTGGCGCGTCGTCGACGGCGAGTTCACCGAGCACGCCGACCTCTCGGGCATCGCCACCGCCTACTGCAACGACATGGTGGTGGCGGCCGACGGCACCGCGTACGTCGGCAACTTCGGTTTCGACCTCGAAGGCGGCGGCCGACCGGCCCACGCCGCGCTGGCACGCGTGGCCCCGGACGGCACGGTGGCGGTCGCGGCCGATGAGCTGCGCTTTCCCAACGGATCGGTGATCACGCCGGACGGTTCGACGCTGATCGTGGGCGAGACGATGGGGGCGCGCTACACCGCGTTCAGCATCGCCGACGACGGATCCCTCACCGATCGCCGCGTGTGGGCTGAGACGCCGAACATGTTCCCCGACGGCTGTTGCCTCGACGCCGCAGGCGCAATCTGGTTCGCCGACGCCCTCGGGTCGCGACTGGTGCGGGTGAAGGAGGGCGGCGAGATCAGCGACGAGATCGTGACGCCCATGCCCACGTTCGCCTGCATGCTCGGCGGCACCGACGCTACGACGCTGTACGCACTGTGTGCGCCCGGTTCGATGCCCGAGCAGGTTGACGGAAAAGCCGCGGGTGCCATCTTCTGCACCGAGGTCAAAGTGCCCCGGGCTGGGTTGCCCTAAGTCCTGCTGCGCCTCCGCCGATCGGCGGACAGCAACGTGGGCCGCGACCGACCGTGGGTCCAGCGTACGGCGTAGGGCCGGAGTGCTCTTTCTCTCAGGGTCATAAAGCCTTTCCCAACTCGGTCGCGTATTGCTCAACTGCGGTTCCCAAGTGGACGAAAAGCCTTCCCGTACATCGGGAGGTGGCGCAGTTGTCGGACGACGACGAGATCATTCAAGAGTTCCTCGTGGAGTCGTACGAGAACCTCGATCAGCTCGATCGGGATCTCGTGGCGCTCGAACAGCAGCCGGGCTCACGTGAGCTGCTGTCGAGCATCTTTCGCACGATTCACACGATCAAGGGCGCGAGTGGCTTCTTGGCCTTTGGTCGCCTCGAGGCGTTGACGCACGTGGGCGAGAGCCTGCTGTCGCAGCTGCGCGACGGGCATCTCTCGATGACCCCGGCGACGGCCGACGCCCTGCTGCACATGATCGATCAGGTGCGGGCGCTGCTGGCGGCGATCGAGCGCACCAGCACGGACGAAGACGACACGATCGACGTCGCACCGGTCATCGCTGCCATCACCGCATGTCTTGCCGGTGACGCCAGTGATGCGGATGCGACGAGCGAATCGGCGGTCGGAGAGGCCGCGGAGGCGGAGCCCGCGTACGCGGCGCCCGCGGCCGACCCGACCGGCGAAGCCGAGCCGAGTTCGGAGCCGACTCCCGAACCCGTCCCGGTGGCGGAGGCCGCCGAACCCGTCGACATCGACGACGGGCGGCGCAGCGTGGCCGACAGCACCGTGCGCGTCGACATCGACCTGCTCGACACACTCGTACGGCTCGTCGGCGAACTGGTACTCACCCGCAACCAGATCCTCCAGCAGGCGGACGACACCGAGGACACTGACCTCATCCGGGCGTCGCAGCGCCTCGACCTCGTCGCCAGCGAACTGCAGGAGTCGGTGATGCGCACGCGCATGCAGCCGATCGGAAACGTGTGGGCCAAGATGCCCCGCGTCGTGCGCGACCTCGGCGCCCAGCTCCAGCGCAAGGTCAAGCTTCACCTCGAGGGTCACGAGACCGAACTCGACCGATCCGTGCTCGAAGCGGTCAAGGATCCGTTGACGCATCTGGTGCGCAACGCCATCGACCACGGCATCGAAATGCCCGACGACCGCGTCGCCGCCGGCAAGCCGCCGGAAGGGACGCTGTCGCTGCGGGCGTTCCACGAGAGCGGCCAGGTCGTCGTCGAGATCTCCGACGACGGCAAGGGCATCGATCCCATCGCCGTCGGCCAGGCCGCGGTGCGCCGCGGCGACATCACCCAGGACGCGCTGGCCCGCATGGACAACCGCGAGATGCTCAACCTGATCTTCCGGCCCGGTTTCTCGACGGCCGCGCAGGTGACAAACGTGTCGGGGCGCGGCGTCGGGATGGACGTCGTACGCACGAATATCGAGCGCATCGGCGGCACCGTCGACGTGTCGAGCCGGCCCGGCTTCGGCACCACGGTGCGCGTCCGCATTCCACTCACGCTGGCGATCATCCCGGCGCTGGTGGTCGAACAGGGGGGTGAGCGTTACGCCATTCCGCAGGCGAACCTTGTCGAGCTCGTGCGCATGGAGGGCCAGGACCTACAGAACATCGAAACGATCTCGGGCGCGCCGGTGCTGCGACTGCGCGGTCACCTCCTACCCCTCGTGTCAATGGCCGGCGCGCTCGGCTTCGACGACGACGCCGATGGGGAAGCCAAGACCATCGTCGTGTTGCAGTCCGACGACATTCGCTTCGGGCTTTCCGTCGCCGACGTCCACGACACACAGGAGATCGTGGTCAAGCCGCTGGGACGGCAACTCAAGTCGATCGACATCTACGCCGGCGCAACGATCATGGGCGACGGGCGCGTCTCGTTGATCCTCGACGTCGCCGGACTTGCACACCACAGCGGGGTGCACGCCGTAGACGCCGGACTGGCCGCAGAGTCGCGCGCTGCGGCGTCCGACGTCTCGGCGCTGCTGATCCTCGACGTCGGCGACGACCGCCGGGCGGCGCTGCCGCTCGCCGAGGTGTCCCGGCTCGAAGAATTCCCGGTAGGCAGCGTCGAGCGATCGGGCGCCCACGAGGTCGTGCAATACCGCGAAGGCATCCTGCCCCTCGTCCACCTGGCCGACGCCATCGGTGTGCACGTCACGCCGTCGGAAAACCCCCTCGTATCGGTGGTGGTGCACGACGACGGCACGTCGCGGGTCGGCATCGTGGTCGACCGCGTCGTCGACGTCGTCGAGACCATCGTCGTCACCAACGACGTGGGGCGCCGGCCGGGTGTTCTCGGTTCGGCGGTCGTCCAGGACCGTGTCACCGAACTCGTCGACCTCGAAGCGGTCGTAGCGATGGCAACGGCGGTGGCGGCATGACGTCAGCGACGGCCACCCCGACAGCGCTCACCCAGTACTGCACGTTCTGGGCCGACGGCCAGTATTTCGGCGTCAACGTCTGCGACGTGCAGGAGGTCCTGCGCTTCCACGAGATGACGCACGTGCCCCAAGCGCACGAAGCCATCACCGGTCTTATCAATCTGCGTGGGCAGATCGTCACGGCGATCGACCTGCGTCACCGCCTCGGGCTCGCACCGCGACCCGAAGGCGAAACCCCGATGAACGTCGTCGTGCGCAGCCGCGACGAGGTCGTCAGCCTCTTGGTTGACGACATCGGCGACGTCATCGACACCGAGGGTGCGGCGGTCATGCCGGTACCCGCCACCGTCCCACCTGCCGTCCGTGACGTGCTGGTGGGAGTCATCCCCCGACCCGAAGCGATCCTGCTTGTCCTGCACGCGGACCTCGCTGCCGACGTCTCCACTCACACGCGTATTTCCGGAGGAAACTCGTGACTGTCACCGCCCCGCAATCCACCAACGGCCACGCCAAGTCGAAGGCGCCGAACCTCGAGAGCGGAAAGGATCTCGCTTCGCTCCGTTCAGTGCTCGACGAGATGCCGACGCGCACGATGTTGTGCGACAAAGACCTGACGATCCGCTACGTCAACAAATCGGCGATCGAAGGCTTGCGCTCGGTCGCCGAGTACCTGCCGATCGCCCCCGAGCACGTCGTGGGCGCCAGCCTCGACATCTTCCACAAGGACCCGAGCTACCAGCGCGGTCTGCTGGCGGATCCCGACAAGTACCTGCCGCGCCGCGCCGACATCCAGCTCGGCCCGGAAACGCTCGACCTCAACGTGTGCGCCATCTACGACGAGGACGGCAAGTACTGCGGCGCCATGGCGACGTGGGACGTCGTCACCGAGAAGCGCGAGCTCGAGCGCCAGGTGGCGCGAGTCACCTCCATGATGGAGAACTCGCCGACCAACATGATGTTCGCCGACCGCGACTTCACGATCACCTACATGAACCCGGCGTCGCTCAAGACGCTGGCGGGGCTCGAAGAGCACCTGCCGGTGAAGGCGAGCGAGGTCGTGGGGTCGAGCCTCGACATCTTCCACAAGAACCCGAGCTACCAGCGCGGCATTCTGAGCGACGAGAAGCAGCTCCCGCGGCGCGCCAACATCTCCGTCGGTCCTGAAACGCTCGACCTCCTCGTGTCGCCGATCCACGACAGCGACGGCAACTACGTCGGCGCCATGGCGACGTGGGAAGTCATCACCGACAAGCTCGCCCTCGAGGCGGCGCAGCGTGAGGCGGCCAACGACACGGCTGCGGTCAACCGCGTACTCGAGGCGATGGCGAGCGCCGTCAACGTCGACGAGGCCGCCAAGATCGCGCTCGACAACGTGCGCGACGCCTTCGGCTGGGCCTACGGCTCGTACTGGAAGGTCAACGAGGACCAGGAACTGCGCTGGGTGCTCGAGTCGGGCGACGTCCCGCAGGAGTTCAAGGACGTCACGCTGCGCGCGTCGTTCAAGGAAGGCGTCGGCCTGTCGGGTCGCGCCTGGAAGAACCGCGACCTTTTCTTCACGCAGGACATCGGCGAAATGACCGACTGCTCGCGGGCTCCCGTGGCGCAGAAGATCGGCGTCAAGTCGGGTGTGTGCTTCCCGCTCATCGTCGCCGGCCAAGTCGTGGGCACGATGGACTTCTTCACCATGGAGACGCTGCACCCGAGTCAGCAGCGCCTCGACGCCCTGCGCAACGTGGGCCGGCTCGTGTCGTCGGCGTTCGACCGCATCTCGCAGGAAGAGGCCAAGCGCAACGCGGCGGCGGAACTGCAGGAGAAGGTCAACCTCGTGCTCGACGTGGTGAACGCGGCGGTCGCCGGTGACCTCACCCGTGACCTCGACATCCACGGCGACGACGCCATCGGCCAGCTGGCCGAGGGTCTCGGCTCGCTGCTGCACACGATGCGCCAGAGTATGTCCAACATCGGCGAGACCGCCGAAGCGTTGGCCGCCGCGGCCGAGCAGCTCACCGCGGTGTCGGGCAACATGGGCCGCGGCGCCACCCAGACGTCGGACCGTGCAGCCAGCGCCAGTTCGGCGTCGGTGCAGGTGTCGGCCAGCATCCAGACCGTCGCTTCGGCGGCCGAGGAGATGACGGCCAGCATTCGCGAGATCGCCAAGAACGCCGACAGTGCGGCGGGCGTGGCTACCACGGCGGTCAAGGTGGCGAGCGACGCCAAGGGCACGGTCGCCAGCCTCGGCGAGTCCAGCGCCGAAATCGGCCAGGTCATCAAGGTGATCACGTCGATCGCGCAGCAGACCAACCTGCTCGCCCTCAACGCCACGATCGAAGCCGCCCGTGCCGGTGAAGCCGGCAAGGGGTTCGCGGTCGTCGCCAACGAGGTCAAGGAACTCGCGAAGGAAACGGCTCGGGCGACCGAGGACATCAGCCAGAAGATCGAAGCGATCCAGAACGACACCCGCGGTGCCGTCGACGCGATCGGCGAGATCGGCACGATCATCGACAACATCAACGAGATCCAGACCACGATCGCCTCGGCGGTCGAAGAGCAGACGGCGACCACCAACGAGATCGCCCGCAGCGTGACCGAGGCCGCCGGTGGCGCCAACGGCATCGCGGCGGACGTCGCCGAGGTGGCCGAGGCCGCAACCTCCACCCAGCGTGGGGCCGAGGAGTCGCTCCAGTCGGCGAGTTCTCTGGCGACGATGGCGACCGAGCTCAAGCGTCTCGTCGGTCAGTTCCGCTACTAATCCCCGTCCTCCCACCCGTCCCCTCACGAGAAAGGTCTGACCGTGCGCGCCCTCGTCGTAGATGATTCCGTCGTGGTGCGCCGCACGGTGGCCACCGTGCTGGCCGAGGCTGACGACATCGAAGTCGTCACCGCGTCCGACGGGCGGATCGGGTTGCGCCGCTGCGCCGAACTGAACCCTGACGTGATCACCCTCGACGTCGAGATGCCGGGACTCACCGGCCTCGAGACGTTGGCGGAGATCCGCAAGGACTTCCCGACGGTGCCGGTGATCATGTATTCCACGTTGACGGCCCGAGGGGCCGAAGCCACGCTCGACGCGCTGGCCCTCGGAGCCGTCGACTACGCCACCAAACCGGAGGGAGCGATCAGCCGCGACGACGCGGCCGAGATGGTTCGCCAGAACCTGCTCCCACTGGTGAAGTTGTGGGGCAAGCGCCGGGCGTCGACGCGCATCGGCACCGCGTCCGCCCGGCGCTCACCCCCACTCGACGACGCGGTGCCCGCCGCGCCGGCACCGCCGCCGAAACCCAAGACAGGCCCGCTCCGCCTCGTCGTCGTCGGCGTGTCGACCGGTGGGCCCGCGGCGCTGGCGACGGTGATGCCGATGTTGCCGGAGAACCTGCGGGTACCCGTCGTCATCGTGCAGCACATGCCGCCGGTGTTCACCGCCATGCTGGCCGAGCGCCTCGACGGGCTCAGCAACATCAGCGTCACCGAGGCCGTCGACGGCGAGGTGGCGCTCCCGGGTCACGCCTACATCGCGCCCGGGGGCAAGCATCTCGAGGTCGTGCGCTACGGCGCCAGCGGCTTCAGTTTCGAACTGACGGAGAACCCGCCGGAGAACTCGTGCCGGCCCGCCGTCGACGTGTTGTTCCGTACCGCCGCCGCCGCCGCCGACGGGCATCTGCTCGGCGTGGTGCTGACGGGCATGGGTCAAGACGGGCTCCTGGGGGCCCGCGACATCACACAAGCAGGAGGAGAGGTGATCGCACAGGACGAAGCGACCTCGGTCGTGTGGGGGATGCCGGGCTACGTCGTACGCGAGCGACTCGGCCGAGCCGTGCCGCTCGACGAGGTCGCCCGCACCATCACCGGGAAGGTGGCGCGCCAATGAGCGTCACCGCTGAGGACTTCACCTTCATCGCCGACTTCCTGCGGCGGCAGTCGGCGATCTCGATCGCCGAGGGCAAGGAGTATCTCGTCGAGTCGCGGCTCGCACCCGTCGCCCGCGCCGCCGGGATGGCCGACGTCTCCGAACTCATCGGTCAGCTGCGCAAGCCGTCGGCCGACCCGCGAGTGCGCGAGCAAGTCGTCGAAGCGATGACGACCAACGAGACGTCGTTCTTTCGTGACCGGCATCCGTTCGACGCGCTGCAGACCGACATCATCCCGAAGCTGATCGAGCACAAGGCCAACGGCACCAAGACGATCAACATCTGGAGCGCCGCGTCCTCGACGGGCCAGGAGATCTATTCGATCGCCATGCTGCTCGACGCCCACTTTCCCGAACTGGCGACGTGGAACGTGCAGCTGTACGGCACGGACCTGTCGAACGACGTGCTGGCCAAGGCGCGCTCGGGCCGGTACTCCACGCTCGAGGTCAACCGCGGGCTGCCGGCACCCATGCTCGCCCGCTACTTCTCCCGTGAAGGCGCCGACTACGTGCTCGACGAGCGCATCCGGCACCGCTGCCGCTTCGACCGTATGAACCTGGCCGAGGCGTGGCCGTTGTTGCCGACCTTCGACATCGTGTTCTGCCGCAACGTGTTGATCTACTTCGACCTCGAGGTGCGGCGTTCCATCCTCGACCGCATTCGGCAGCGACTGCCGGAGGGCGGCTACCTGTTCCTTGGCACATCCGAGACAACCGTCGGCCTGGCCGAGGGTTACACCGCCACGCGTTGTGGCAACGCGGTGGCGTACTGCGTGGAGGGCTCATGAAGGCTTTGTTGGTGGACGACTCGCGCACCATGCGCTCGATGCTGCGACGCATCGTGACGCCGCTGGGCTTCGAAGTGTCCGAGGCGGGCGACGGGGCGCAAGCGCTCGACGCCATCGAAGGCGGCGACGTTCCCGACGTCGCCCTCGTCGACTGGAACATGCCAGTGATGGACGGGCTGTCGTTCATCTCGGCGGTGCGCAACAACCCCGAGCTGCGCAACGTCACGCTGGTGATGGTCACGACTGAATCCGAGCAGTCGCAGATCGTGCGGGCGCTGGCCGCCGGTGCCCACGAGTACCTGATCAAACCGTTCACCGCCGACGCGCTGGTGGACAAGTTGAGCTTTCTCGGACTGATCCCGCAACAAGAGGAGGTGGGGTGGTGACCCTCATTCACACCGGACCCGAACCCGAAGTCGTCGAGCAGATCGTGCAGGAGATCTTCCAGGGTCTCATTGGCGAAGACGGGCCGCTGCCGTATCCGTTGCCCTACGACGGCTCGCCGCTGGACGTGTCCGCGTCGGTGTCGGTGACCGGTGAATGGTCGGGTCATGTCGTGATGGCGTGCGGCGAGGTACTCGGCCGCAAGATCGCGGCCGGTCTGCTCATGACCGAACCCGAAGAGATCACCGACGACGACCTGTCCGACGCGATGGGCGAGTTCGCCAACGTGGTGGGCGGCAACGTCAAGGCGATGATGCCGGGCCCGAGCAAGTTGTCGCTTCCCGTCGCCGTCCTCGGCTCCGCGCGCGAACGCCTGCCTGGAACCGTGGAGGCGACCCGGGTCGAGATGACGTGGCACGACGCCCCGTTCATCGTGAGTGTCTGGGCGCCCGAAGAGAAGGAGTCAAACCACAAGGAGATGGCCGAATGAAAATCTTGATTGCCGACGACAGCCGCGTGATGCGCCAGATCGTGGTGCGCACGCTGCGCCAAGCGGGCTACGGCGACGCCACCGTGGTCGAGGCATCCAGTGGCGCCGAGGGCCTGACGATGGTGGGCGCCGAACAGCCCGACCTCGTGCTGTCCGACTGGAACATGCCCGAGATGAGCGGCATCGACTTCCTGAAGCAACTGCGGTCGACGGGAGACGGGCGGCCCTTTGGCTTTGTGACGTCCGAGGGTTCGACGCAAATGCGCGAGCTCGCCGAAGAAGCCGGCGCGCTATTCCTCATCGCCAAGCCGTTCACGCCCGAAGCGTTCCGCGAAGTGCTGCAACCGGTGCTCGGCTGATGGGACTGTCGACACTTCCCCCAGTCAAGGACGTCCGCGACCTGCTCGAAAGCCTGCTCGGTCGCGATGTCGAAGTGAAGGACGGCCCGGTGTGGATCCCGCCGGCGGGCGAGAAGATCCTCGTGGCCGAGTTCGTGGACGACGACGGCGCGCTCGCCACGCTCGGTCTCGTCGACTCGTCGGCCGGCGCGTACATCGGCGCCGCCATGGGTCTGCTGCCGCCCGGTGGCGCGCAGGACATGGCGAAGGACGGCGACCTGTCGCCCGTCGTGCGCGAGAACCTCTACGAGACGATGAACATCGCCTGCTCGCTGTTCAACTTGCCCGGCCAACCGCACGTCAAGATCGCGGCGCTCTACGACGTCGGTGCCGCGCTGCCGCCGGCGGTCGACGCCGCCGTGAGGCGGCCGACCGGTCGCATGGATCTCGCCATCAAGGTGGCGGGTTACGGCGAAGGGCGCTTCAGCCTGGTGGTGGCGAACTAGGAGACGGTGAAGGTGCCCGTCATGCCGAGGTTCTTGTGGACGCGGCCGTCGGGCGTCTTCAGCAGGCACTGGTACGTGTAGACGCCAGGCTTGGCGAATACGAACGTGGCGGTGCCCGAGCGGCCCGGTGCGACACTCTCGATTTCGCCGATGGATTTCCCGTCGGGTCCGAGGACTTCGAACTCGTGGTGTTCCTGGCCGGCGTTGGTGAGGTCGAACTCGATGGCGTCGCCCTGGTTGATCGAGAGGGGCGTGGCGAACGTGTACGCGAACTCGCGGGCGGTCACGTCGATGGTCCGATCGGCCTTGGCGCCGACGGCACCCGTCGTCCCGCCGGCGCCCTTCACCGTGAACTTCTGGCGGAAGCCGTCGCCGGTCTGACCCGGCTTGCAGTTGAGCGTGTAGGTGCCCGCCTTGAGGTCGACGTCGAGGTCGGCCGTCCCGCCCGGCAGGACGTTCTCGACCTCCTTGATCACGCGGTCCTTGTCGCCGAGGACGTAGAGCTCGTTGGTGAGCTTCGCCTTGTTCGTCATCTGGAAGCGGATCGTTCCGGCGTTGAGCGTCGTGTCGGCGGCCGTGCAGGCCTTGTCGGTGCCGGTGACGGCGACGACCGTGTCGGCCTTCTTCGCACTGCAACCGACGAGTGCCAGCGTCAGGACCGCAATAGCAAAAATCTTAGGCATACCTAAGATTAGGAAGAACCGAGCACCGCCAGCAACTTGCGCTCGTCGGCACTCAGCCCCCGGCCGCACGGGCGGGGCCGCGCGCCCACGCGTCGTGCAGCGTGCCCTTCTCGTGAAGGGCGATGACCCGAGGGTGCACGTAGGACGCCTTGCACACCGCCAGCGTGTTGCCGAGTGCGTCGGCGACTGGCCGCAGCGCGTCGTTCAGTTTCGGCGGCGGGTCGACCCTGAGTTGCTGCGCCGCCAGCAGCGACGCGCCCCAGGTTCGGAATGTCTTGGCGGTGGCGTCGACTCCTGTCGCCGTTCGCAGGTAGTCGTTGACGTTGTTGGACGACACGGCGCGCACCACCCCGTCGTCGTCGACGTACTGGAACAGGCGCTGGCCGGGCAGGTCCTGCAGGCGGCGCACCAGGCGCGCCACGCGCGGATGGCAGCAGTCGAGGTCGAACTCCTTGCCGCCCTTGCCGACGAAGCACAGGTGAAGGTGCGTGCCCGACACGTCGACGTGGTTGGTGCGCAGCGTCGTGATGCCGTAGGTCTCATTCGTGCGGGCGTAGGACTCGTTGCCCACGCGCACGAACGTCTCGCCGATGAGCGCGACGACGCCCGCCACGACGCGCTCGTAGGTGAGCGTGGGGGAGCGCAGGTCGGTGTCGATGCGGGCTCGCAGCGCGCCGAGCGCTTCGCCGAAGGGCACGAGGTTGCGGAACTTGGCGCGCTCGCGGCCCTGGCGGTACTGCGGGTGATAGCGGTACTGCTTGCGACCGCGGGCGTCGCGCCCCGTCGCCTGGATGTGACCGTTCGGGTCGGGACAGATCCACACGTCGGTCCACGCCGGCGGAATCGCCAGCGCGTTGATGCGCGCCGCCACGGCGCCGTTGAGCTCGCGGCCCGTCGGGCTGATGTAGGTGAAGTGCTTGGCGCGCCCGCGCCGCTGCCGGCGGATACCGGGGGTCTGATCGCTGACGAAGGTGATCCCGCTCAAGCGGGCTGCAGCTCCCGCGTCGCCACGAGGGTGTGCAGGTCGCGGAAGAGGCGGGCGTTCACGTCGGCGCGCCAGCGGGCACCGCGGATCATGCCCTGGGCCCATTCCGGATGCTCGGCCACCAGCGGTCGTAGGGCGGCCTCGAGCCACTCCTTGCCGTGGCGCGGATCGGTGCTGGCGTGCTCCTCGTAGAACGGGTACGCGTCCTTCGGCGCCCCGAGGCGGTGCAGCGCATCGAGGACACGCCTACAGCGCTGCCCCGCCTGGAGCTCGAGCAACCCGAGCGCGCCGAGCATCTCGGGCTGCAAGTGTCGATTCGTGGCCAGCAGCCCGTTCAGCGCCGAGCGGTATAACGCGGACGTGGGCAGTTCGTTGACGTTCGGCGCCTGCAGGCCGACGGCTTCCACCAGGCGATCGTGCAGCGTCGTGTGCACGCCGTCGGGATCACCGCGGCCCATCTCGTCCCAGTAGTTGGCGCCGAGCACCACCTTGGGTTCGCCTTTCAAGCCGACCTGGGCGACGGCGACGAGGTCGTCGAAGCCGCCGTCAGGACCACCCTCGATCGCGAGGAACGTCACGAGCTGATCCCAGTCGGCGCTGGTTGCGATCCAGTCGTAGATCGAGTCGTGCGCTTGCCGGGCGATGCGACGAATGGCGTCGGCGACGTCGCCCAGTTCGAGGTTCGGGCGGCCGACACGGCTGTCGAGGTAGTCCACGAGCCACTCTTCGAGGCGCCACTTCAGCGCGGTGATCGCCGGCTGGTTCTGGAACCGTGCCTGATCGCCGACAGTGTCGAGCGGCGCCAGCCAGAGTTCGTAGATGTCGAGCAACGTGAGCAACGCGTCGCGGTCGTTCTGCGGATCGACGTATTGCAGGTTGTCGAATGCTTCGTTGTCGAGTGCAGCACGCAGGCGGAACTGGAGTGCGGTCATCTTCATCCCTTACAACCACAACGCCCGACTACTTGAGCGGCAACAAAGAGGTTACCCAATCGCGCAACGTTCAATCTCGTTGCGGGTGAGCAACGCAACGGCGCGCTCGTCGTCGTGTGCACGGATGGTGCGCGCGCCCACGGAGTTTGCTTGTGCCGGCCCGCGCAACTGAAGGAGAAGCGCGCCCGGCGCGGCGAGGTGCAGCGCCGCAATGGCGATGCACGTGCGCACGTAGGTCAGCCCGTCACGACCGCCGTCGATGGCGCGGCGGGGGTCGTCGGGAAAGCGCTCGACGTCAGCCGTTGGCAGATACGGCGGGTCGGCGAGGATCAGCGGGAACGTCTCGCCGACGAAGGTCGCCGCGTCGATCGTGGTGACGCGCATCTCGTGGTTGCGCACGCCCGCCGCGCGCGCGTTCCGCGTCGCAAACGCGGCGGCGGTCGGGTCACACTCGACCTGTACGAGTGGGCGCCCGGTGAGGACGGCGGCGGCGAGACCGATGTGGCCGGCCCCGGCGCATAGTTCGAGGATCGGCCCGTCGGGGAGTTCCGGTGAAAGCTCGGCCGCCCACCGGCTTTGCAGGAGTGTCCACGGTCGGGGCGTGAGCACGCGCTCGTCGTAGGCGACGGTCAACGGACCGAAGTCGCAGGTGGCGACCGTCACTTGGTGAGTTCGCGCCAGTCCTTCGCTTCCACCTCGATGTCGAACTTCTTGGCCGCGGCGCGGATCTTCTTCCACGCTGCGTCGCGCTCGGCGTTGGTGACGTCTTCGACCTGGTCGAACCGGGCGATGGCGTTGCGGACGTGCTTGGCGTCGACGAGCGGTTCCTTGCGCTTTTTGGTGAACGCGAAGGCCCGGTCAGGAAGATCGTTCTGTTTCTTCGTGGTCAGCTTGCTCGTTGCCATGCACCGGAGATACCCAGCCCGGTGCGCGACGATGCCGTCGGGCTAGTTGCCGTTGGTGGACCAGTGCCAGGGCTCGCTGGCGAGGTTGTAGAGCCCGTACTTCGAGGCGTTCTTGTTCAGCCACTGCCACGCCGAACTCGAGTGCGACGTGATGATCGATCCGTTGACGGTGAAGTCGACCGCCAGGCCGCGCTCGTGCATCGAGGCGCCGGGGCGGGCTGTGGGCGGGTGGCACTGGTTGGCCGGCATCTCGTAGACGGCGTACTCGCTCGTGCCGCAGTGGGCCTTGCGCAGCGCGATCTGCTGGTCGGAGCTGCGATAGCCCCAACCGCTGAGCACGATGCCATCGGCCTTCGCCGCGTTGAGCAGATTGTTCAGCTGCGTGCCGATCGAGCGGGCGACGGTGATGCCCTGCACGGTCACGGTGTCGACGTTGCCGACGCTGATGCGACCGCTGCCGCCGCCACCACCGTTGGCGCGCCGGGCGATCTCGGCCGACAGCGCCTTGTCCTGGGCGGCGAGGAACGACGACTCGGCGAGCGCGGCTTCGAGGCGCGCCTCGATGGCGGTCTGCACGTTCTTCTGCTTGCTGCGACTGCTCTGCAACTCGTTGAGCGCCGACTGCTGCTTCGCCTTCTCGGCCGCCGCTTGCGCCAGCTTCGCTTCGGCCTCGAGCCGGGCAGCCGTCATCTGGTCACGCAGCTTGCCGAGCTGGACGGTGATGTCCTGCCCGCGGGCGATGGCGCGCAGCTTCAGGTAACCGTGCGCCGCCGCCTCGGTGAGCTGCTTGGCGTCGAGGTTGGGGACTTGCTTGTCCTCGAAGCCGTGTTCGTACAGCTGCAGGGCGAGGTTCTTCGTCTGGGCGCGCAGGCGGTTGTAGTTCGCGGCCGTCTGGGCCTCGGTGCCGCGGGCAAGCTCGGCGGCCTGGGCGGCGGCTTGGGCCGCGGCCTGCGCGGCGTTGTAGGCCGCCTGGCTGCTGCTGACTTGGTTGTTGAGGTCCGCGATCTGCTTGCTGAGCTGGGCGTCGCTCTTCTTGAGCGTGCTGACTTCGGCGTCGATCGCCTTCTTCTGCTTCTGGACGTTCTTGCGCTCGGTGTAGGGATCCGAGCTCGCGTGGGCAGGCGCGGTGGTGGCGGCGATCGTCAGCGCCGCAACAGCGGTCGCCACGAAGCAAAGCCAGCGTCGGGAGTTGGGGAAGTTGTGCATAACAAATAGCGGCCCGGAATCGGGTTGCGGAGAAGGGTAATGCGCGGAACGGCGTGTGCCAACCACGCCGAAAAGGGACGAACTAGCGGGCGGTAAATCCCATCACGAACGATCGGACGGCTGGCGCAAAAATGTTGGGTTCGACGTCGATTTCTTCGACGACGCGCAGGTCGGTCCATGCCTCATTGAGCTTGCCGAAGAGCATTTCGAGCTCGCGGCGGGCGAAGTTGCGCCCGATGCAGAAGTGGGTGCCGTGACCGAAGGCGACGTGCGGGTTCGGGTTGCGGGTGATGTCGAAGGTGAACGGATCGTCGAACACCTCCTCGTCGCGGTTGCCGGACGGATACACGAGCGCCACCCGGTCGCCGGCGTGCAGTTGTTTGCCACCGACGACGGTGTCGGTCTTCACGCGGCGGAACATGTTGTTGAGCGGCGTCACCCAGCGGATCACTTCGTCGACCGCGCTCACCATCAACGACGGATCGTTGTACAGGGCTTCCCACTGGTCGTTGTAATCGCAAAACGTGCGCAGTCCGTGCGCGATGGCGGTGCGCGTCGTCTCGGCGCCGCCGGCGACGAACAGGCCCGTCTCGTGGTGGATCTGTTCCTGGGTCATCGGCTCGCCGTCGATCGTCGAGTGCGACCACTTCGACAGCAGCCCGTCGCCCACCGGGCACGCCTTCAGTTCCGGCACCTTCTCCATGAGCATCATGTAGAGCTCCTGGTTCGCCTCCATCATCCCGGTGATGGCGTCGTTGTCCATGGTCATGGCGTCGATGCGCATGAGCTTCTCGGACCACACCTTGACGACGGGCCACTGCTCGTCGGGCAGGCCGAGCAAGGCGCAGGTGAAGCGCGCCGGCAACTGGCCGGCCAGCGCGTCGACGACCTCGCACGAACCGTTCGGCGTCAGCGGTTCGATCATCGAGTCGAGCAACTTGTCGAAGTGCGGATTCCACGTGTCGACGGCGCTCGGGGTGAAGCCGCGGTTGACGAGGCGCCGCTGCTTGAGGTGCTGCGGGTCGTCGGCCGCGATCATGTTGGCTTCGCCGGGCGACGGGTTGAGGCGGTAGCTGCCCTCCGACGAGAAGATCTCGTCGTGACGCTCGACGTGGATGATGTCGGCGTGCTTGGTGATGGCCCAGATGCCGCTGTGCTCGTCGAAGTACACCGGATCGTTGGCGCGGCACCACGTCCACGCTTCGTGCTGCCGCGTCCTCCAGAACTCGCGATCGAGCAGGTTGATGTCCGGCGTCGTTTCCATACTCATCAGTATGGATTCAAGCAGACATCTCGTCCCGCAGCTGCCGCTTGAGGATCTTGCCGGACGCGTTGCGCGGCAGCTGCTGCGCGCGAAATTCGATGTGCGACGGGATCTTGAACGGCGCCAGGTGCTCGCGCAGGTAGGTCTGCAAGCCGTCGGCGTCGAGAGACTCGCCGTCGCGTACGACGATCACCGCGGCGACTTCTTCGCCGAGCCGCTCGTGCGGGATGCCGAACACTGCGGCTTCGTACACCGCCGGATGCTCGTAGATGGCCGCTTCGACCTCGGCGCAGTACACGTTCTCGCCGCCGCGCAGCACCATGTCCTTGGCGCGGTCCTCGATGTAGAGGAAGCCCTCCTCGTCGAGGCGGCCGAGGTCGCCCGAGCGCAGCCAGCCGTTGACGATCGTCTCGGCCGTCGCCTCGGGCTTGTTCCAGTAGCCGCGGATCAGCGATGGGCCCTTGAACCACACCTCACCGCGTTCGCCGACGGGGAGGTCGTTGCCGTCCTCGTCGCGGATGGCGATGAGCTGACCGGGGGCGGCGCGTCCCGTCGACGTCGGGTGCTCGACGTAGTCCTTGCCCGAGTTGCCGGGGCCGTAGGCGTTGGTCTCCGTCATGCCGTAGCCGATGTTCGGGGCCGCCTTCTTGAACGACGAGGCGACGCGGCCGACGAGCTTGGGCGGCGCCGGCGCGCCACCGCCGCCGACCGACAGCAGCGACGACGTGTCGAACTTGTCGAAGTCGGGGCACTCGAGCAGGTCCCAGCTCTGCGTCGGCACGCCGACGAAGTTGGTGACGCGCTCGCGCTCGATGAGTTCCAGCGCGCGGGACGGATCCCACTTGTACATCATCACGAGTTTGAGGCCGCTGCCGAAGCAGCTGAGCATGACGGGCACGCCACCGGTGACGTGGAAGAGCGGCACGATCAGGATGAAGCTGAGCGGGTCGCTCGTGGCGGCGCGGGTGGTGTCGGGATTGCGCACGCGTTCGAGTGCGGTGCGCGACGCGAAGCCGGTGATCGAGTTGGTGATGGCGCGATGCGTCGACACCGCACCCTTGGGATGACCCGTCGTGCCCGACGTGTACAGGATCGTGGCGTCGTCGTCGGGTGCGATGTCGATCGGCGGGGGCACGTCGCCGAGGTGCACGACGGCGTCGTAACGCGCGGCGTCGGGCGCGTCGCCGCGCACGACGAGCGTGCGTATCCCGAGACGTTGCGCGCTGTCGTGGGCCACCTTCGCCCGCTCGGGATCGGCGATCAGAACCTTTGTGCCGGAGTCCTCGAGGGCGTAGGCCATCTCCTCCTCGGTCCACCACGCGTTCAGCGACACCGAGATCGCACCGATTGACACGATCGCCGCCCACGAGATCACCCACTCGGGGTAGTTGCGCATGCCGATGGCGACGCGGTCGCCCTTCTGCACCCCGAAGTGGTTGACCAGCGCCGCGCCGAGCGCGTCGACGTGCTGCATCACGAGGTCGAAGGACCACCGCTCGTCTTCGTAGACCAGGAAGTCGCGGTCTCCGCGCGTACGCGCCGACGCGATGAAGTCGCGCAAGGTCGGCGGCGCGTTCTTGAACACCTTGGTCGGCACGCCCAGCACGTCGACTTCTTCGAGTTCGAATACCTGCCCCGGGCCGGTGATGGCCGCCACGGCCTCGTCATAACTCATGGTCACGGTTGCGCATTATTGCGAGCGACGAACGCACCGGTGTCTTTCGTCACCCGGAACACACCGTCGACCATGCGCTGCTCGATGCGGTGGCGCAGCTCCGCCCGCTCGCCGGCCGTGAGTTCACCGGGCTCCATCGAGGCGATGTAGGCGACGACGTCGTCGGCGTCGGTGCAGCGGAGTTCGTCGTCGTAGTGGTGCCACGTGACGTCGGTGAAGGCCTCGCCCAAGACCGCGGCGCCGTTCTCGCGGCCGAAGCGCTTCGGGAACTCGGAGCCTGCGCCGCGCAGTTCCGCTATCTCGCGCATCGATTCCACGCCGTTCGTGGCGGCCAGGAGCGCACCGCCGGGGCGCAGCACGCGGCGCAGCTCGCCGACCGCGGCCGGGATGTCGGGCACGTGGTACAGCATGTGATTGGCGACCACGACGTCGAATGTCTCGTCAGCGAAGGGGAGTCGCTGCACGTCGGCCACGGTCGCCGGTGCCCCCGCCCGGGCCGATGCCGCCGTCGCCATCCCGACCGAGAGATCGCTGAGGACGAGTCGGATAAGCGAGTGGAGCACTTCCCAGAGCCATCCGGGGCCGCAACCGACCTCGAGCACGAGCGCATCCGCAGGCCAGTCCACTTGCTCGACGAGCCACTCGAACCACCCGATCGTCGCCGTGCCGTACTTGGCGTGCAGGTTCGCGCGGCTAGCCAGATTCGAGTCGTCCTTGTATTGCACCTCGCGCAAGTACATCGGATCGTTCGGAACGCGCATCGTGGGCGATCATGCCGCGCGCCGCCCGACGTCGACCTGCGTTTCGAGGGCTTGGCCGTGCGGGCCTTCGAGACGCGTCACGCCGGTGTTCGGGTTGTAGGAGATCGTCCACCCGCCTTCGTGGACGAGGTGGTGGTGGTAGGAGCAGAGCGGCACGCCGTTATCGATTGACGTGACACCGCCCTCTTCCCACCAATGCACGTGGTGGATCTGGGTGATGCGCCGTCCGCATCCGGCGGCGCAGCAGCGGAAGTTGTGACGGGCGCGGATCGCGCGGCGTTGGGCGGTCGTGAAGACCCGGGTTTTGCGGCCGATGTCGAGGAATTCGGAGACCCCACGGATGACCATGCGGTGGATGCCGGCGTCGCAGGCCAAGCGGCGAACGGCTTCGCCGGTGATGAGCACTTCTTGGTCCGTCGGCACGAGCGTGCGGCGGTTCTCGATTAGGTCCTCGTACTGAATCGTGACGCCTATCGACGCCCGTTCCGGGTCGATCTTGTCTTCGTTTACGAGCACGACTTCTTCCAGCAGGTCGAGGAGTAGGTCGAGTCGCTTCGCCGCCAGCGGGCGTTTGGGTTCGGACTCGTTGTCTGCCTGTGGACGAGTCTCCCGCGGAGACTCGTCCACAGGCCTGAGCCGTAGCTCGTTCGAGCGGTTGTGGAGCAGGTAGTCGCCGTACGCGTCCGTGATCGCAAGAACCCGCGCCAGCATGTCGTTCGTTCCTTCGAGCACCAAGCGGCCGAGTCCGTCCATGAACCCTGCTTCGAGGCGCATGCCGTAGTGGTCGTCAAGGTCGGGCTTGGTGCTTCCGTTGACGAAGTTCCAGTAGCGGACACGCGTCTCGAGGGCACGCGTCGAGCTGTCAGGCGCGTCGGCGACGAACTTGGTGTCGCGTTCTTCATTGAGTCCTTCGAGGCGCGTGATGATGCGCGCTTTGGCGTACGGCAACTCGCCGGCGGCGAACGCGGCGCGCACCACAGGGCGGCGTTCGAGTTCGTGCGCCACCCTTACCTTCTCGAACGCGGTCGAGCGACGCATCGCGCACATGATTTCGAGCCACGAAACACACGAGTGGAACCCGTCGACCCGGTACAGCTGCTCGCGATCGAAGTCGGCGAGCTTCAACACCCACTCGACCACCTTCGTGTTGATCTCGCCCCAGTCGGCGACCAACTCGCGGCCGGCTCCGGTTGCGGATACGGACATACGGCTACCTCCAAACAGCAGAACAATGCGGGAGGCAAGCCGGGAAACCGCGGCTGCGACGGCGCACCGATTGTACCCGAACGCGCGTTCGCATTCAAGGCGTTTTCGCAGCTAGGACCGCACTTTCGCAGCCGTATTAGGCTGATAGGCCGTGCTTTCCGACCGCATCCTCATGGGCCCGGGCCCGTGCAATCCGTATCCGGAAGTGACCGCAGCACTCGGGCGGCCGATGCTCGGGCACCTCGATCCCGACTTCCTCGCCGTGCTCGACGAGACGTGCGAACGCCTGCGCACCGTGTTCCAGACGGCCAACGCCCTCACGCTGCCGATCAGCGGCACCGGGTCGGCGGGGATGGAGGCGAGCTTCGTCAACGTGGTGAAGCCGGGCGACGTGGTCGTCGTCGGGGTGAACGGGTTGTTCGGCGAGCGGATGGTGGACGTGGCGACGCGTTGCGGCGCGCAGGTGGTGCGTGTCGACGCCGAGTGGGGCACGCCGCTCGACCCGCAGCAGTTGCTCGACGCCCACCCGAACCCCGCGATCATCGCCGTGGTCCACGCCGAGACGTCGACGGGGGTGCGCAACGACGTCGCCCCCCTCGGCGCCGCCAAGCCCGCTGGCACGTTGCTCCTGATCGACTGCGTCACGTCGCTCGGCGGCATCGAGGTCGACATCGACGGCTGGGGCGTCGACATCGCCTACTCGGGTACGCAGAAGTGCCTCGGTGTTCCGCCGGGTCTCGCGCCGCTCACGTACTCCGATGCGGCGCGCGCTCGCATTCTGGAGCGGCCGCAAAGCTGGTACCTCGACCTGTCCCAGATTGCGTCCTACGTCGAGGGCGGCGGCGGGGCCCGTCGCTATCACCACACGGCGCCGATCTCGATGATCTTCGGGCTGCACGCCGGCCTCGGCGTCGTGCTCGAGGAGGGACTGCGCAACGCGTGGGCCCGTCACGAAGAGGCGGGACGTGCGCTGCAAGACGGGCTCGAGAAGCGCGGTTTCGAGTTGGTCGCCCCGGCGACCAACCGCCTGCCGGAGTTGACGACGGTGTGGGTGCCGAGCGGCGTCGACGACGCCTTCGTGCGGCGCGCGCTGCTCGCGCGCTATGGGATCGAGATCGGCGGCGGCGTCGGTGCGATGGCGGGCAAGGCGTGGCGCATCGGCTGTATGGGCCACACGGCGCGATTGCGCAACGTCGCCGCGTTGCTGGCCGCGCTCGACGAGGTCGTCACCTGGTGAGCAAGGTCGTGTGGGAGCCGTGCGATCCCGAGGACACCAACCTCGGTCGCTTCATGGAAGCTGAGCACGTCCCGGGCGAGTTCGACTTGCTGTACGAGAAGTCGGTCGAAGAACCGCAGTGGTTCTGGAACGAGATCGTGCGGTGGCTCGACATCAAGTTCCGCACGCCTTACAGCGAAGTCCTCAACACCGACAACGGCATCGCCTGGGCGACGTGGTTCACCGGCGGTCGGCTCAACGCCGTCGACACGCTGCTGGCCGCGCCGGCTACCCGCACCGCCATCGTGTGGGAAGGCGAAAACGGCGACGTCCGCGAGTGGACCTACGCCGAATTGACCAACGCCGCGAGCGGCGTGGCCGCGGCGTTGCGCGACGCGGGCGTCGGCCAGGGCGACACCGTCGGCGTGTTCATGCCGATGCTGCCCGAAACGGTCGCCGGCCTGCTCGGCGTGATGGCGGTGGGCGCGATCTTCCTGCCGTTGTTCTCCGGCTACGGCGCGGCCGCCGTCGCCACCCGCTTGCAGGACGCGGAAGCCAAAGCGCTGCTGACGGCGGCGGGCGCCAGCCGCCGCGGCAAGACCGTCGACATGATCGGCGTGGCCGAAGAAGCAATCGCGCATTGCCCCACGGTCACCACCGTGCTGTGCGTCGGGCGCAACTGGCCGGCGCCGACGGACGCGCCGCTCGACGCGGTAACGGTCGACAGCGAACACCCGCTGTTCATCGCGTACACGTCGGGCACGACCGGCCGGCCGAAGGGCACGATCGCCACGCACGCCGGCTTCTTGGTGAAGGTCGCCGAGGAGGTGGCGTTCCAGTTCGACGTACGCCCCGACGACCGCCTGTTCTGGTTCACGGACATGGGCTGGATCATGGGGCCGTGGGAGGTCGTCGGCACGCTGGCGAACCGGGCCACGTTGATGCTCTACGAAGGGGCGCCTGACTGGCCGGCGCCCGACCGGCTCTGGGATTACATCGAGCGCCACGGCGTGACGGTGCTGGGCATCAGCCCGACGCTCGTGCGTTCACTCATGAGTCATGGCGACGATCTCGTGCACGAGCACGACCTCGGCAGCCTGCGCATCCTCGGCTCCACCGGCGAACCGTGGAACGAGTCGCCGTGGCTTTGGTACTACCGCGTCGTGGGCGGCGAAGCGTGCCCGATCATCAACATAAGCGGAGGAACCGAAGTCGGCGCCTGCTTCCTGTCGCCGCATCCGATCCACGCGATCAAGCCGATGAGCCTCGGCGGTCCCTGCCTCGGGATGGCCGTCGACGTGTTCGACGACGAGGGCCAACCGGTGCGCGGTGCCGTCGGCGAACTCGTCTGCACCAAGCCGTGGCCGGGCATGACGCGAGGCATCTACAAGGATCCGCAGCGCTACCTCGACACGTATTGGAGTCGCTGGCCGGACGTGTGGGTGCACGGCGACTGGGCGTCGATCGACGCCGACGGCGACTGGTTCCTCCACGGCCGCAGCGACGACACGATCAAGGTCGCGGGCAAGCGCCTCGGTCCCGCCGAAGTCGAAAGCGTCCTCGTGACCCACCCATCCGTTACCGAAGCGGCCGCGGTCGGCGTGCCCGACGACGTCAAGGGTGAAGCGCTGTGGTGCTTCGTCGTGCTGGCGCCGGACGCGTCACCCACCGAGGATCTGCGCGCCGAGCTGAAGGCGTTCGTGGCCGACGCCCTCGGCAAGTCGTTCGCTCCGAGCATGGTGAAGTTCACGACGGCGCTGCCCAAGACGCGCAACGCCAAGGTGCTGCGCCGTGCGGTTCGAGGGGTCGTGACCGGGCAGGACGTGGGAGACTTGTCGTCGCTGGAAGATCCGGCAACGATTGAAGCCGTACGAGCGGCGGTGTAACGGGGGATTAGGGAGTTGGCTTTGCTACGCACCACAGCGCCGGTGCAGCTGGCAGGACGCCGCCTCGTGCTGCGCCCGCTCGAGGCCACCGATTTCGACCAGTGGACCGAGGTGCGCTCGCGCTCGGCGGGCTGGCTGCGCAAGTGGGAGCCGAGCATCCCGGCGGGCCACGCCGATCCGTCGACGGATCGCCGCGCCTTCGCATCGCGCTGCGCGGCGCGCGACCGCGAGCGACAGCTCGGCACCGGCTACGGCTTCGGCATGTTCTTCGACGGCCAACTCGTCGGCGAGATCAACATCAGCTCAATCCAGCGCGGCCCCTTCCAGAGTTGCTACGTCGGTTACTGGGTCGACGAGAAGCAGGCCGGCAACGGCCTCACTCCCGAAGCCGTCGTCGTCGTGATGCGCTTCGCTTTCGAGGAACTCGGCCTGCACCGCGTGCAGGTGGCGATCATCCCGCGCAACGCGCCGTCTCGTCGCGTGATGGCGAAGCTCGGCATTCGCGAGGAGGGCATCGCCACCCGGTACCTCGAGATCAACGGCGTGTGGGAAGACCACGTGCGCCACGCCATGACGGCCGAGGAGTGGGCCGAGCGCGGCAGCGAACTGCTCGACGCCTGGGTGCGATAGCGCTTGCGCGGTTGGGCGCGGCACGGTCGCGTCAGTCTGTGGTTGGGCCGGCTGGTGCCGGTGCGCCCGCCGCCGGTGCTCGTGCTCGGCATGCCGCGCAGCGGCACGACGTGGGTCGGGCGCACGCTGGGTGACGCGCCCGAGGCGATCTACTTCAACGAGCCGGTGAGCGAGGTGCACGTGGCCGAGCAGGGGAGAGCCACGTTCTTCGAGGTCGACCCCGACAACCCGCCCGCGTCGTATCCTTGGCCGGCGCGGTTCGCCGCCGCCGGAGTCCCGGCGTTCGGGCCCGCGACGGTGGCGCCCCTCGGGTTGTCCGCGCGCCTCGGCAAGCGCGTGGTGATCAAGGAAGTGAACCCACTCGCGGTCGAGTGGTATGTGCGGGCGCTCGACCCGATCCTGCTTACGATCGTGCGCCACCCCGCGGCGGTGGCCGTCAGCTTGCACGAGCGCGGCTGGGGCTGGGACGGCATCTACGAGCAACGCTTCCTCGAACGCACGCGGCCGTCGCTGCCCGACGTGGCGGCCAACTTCTGGGCGCGTATCGGCGCGGTGCAGGGGATCGCGTGTCACCGTGTCGACGCCGCGTTCCCGGCGGCGACGGTGACCTACGAAGGCTTGTGCCGCGATCCGCAGTCGAGCTTCGTCGACTTGTTCGAGGTCGCGGGGCTCACGTGGACCGACGACGTCGCCCGCTCGCTTCAGGCGAGCACGCACGGCGACATCACCCGCGGCGCCGACGACCCGCTCGGCACCACGCGCAACACCTCCGCTATGGCTGACGCCTGGCGTTCACGCATCAGCGCCGAGCAACTCGCCGACGTGCGCGCCGGCTGGGACGCGACCGACCCGACGCGCTACCTCGACGACGCCGACTGGGAGCTCTAGGTCGGCGTCGACTCCGGCACGGACAGGTGAAGGCCGACGCCCCAGAAGTAGCCCTCGTCGGCGTCAGCGGGCCCGTTCGTCTGGAAGCTCTCGAAACGGAACGTGCACCACGAGGAAGTTCCCGGATGTACCGACGCGGGCGGATTGACCCTGAAGTGGAACGTGACGGAGTTCGAGACGGTCCACACGGACCGTGGGAGGGACGTGCAGAAGTTCGGGTCGTCGCCGCCGCTGGCGAGGAGCTTTGCCTTCACGTTGAAGGTGCCGACGGAGTCCGCCGCGGCCCACGCCGTCATGGGCACGTCTATGGCGCTCGGCAGCGTGAACTTGAACCAGTCGTGCGGTTGGTCGCCGAGCGGACTCGAGACGCCGAAGACGGGATACGGCGAAACCGGCACGTACGGATCGTCGAGGCCGGCTTGCGCGCGCGAGTTGGCGAACACGCGCGTGAAGCGATAGGTCCGTCCCCCGTCAGTTTCGTACCAGCGGGTGTCGCCGGCGATGTCGGCCAGCTCGACGGTTCCCTGCTGCTTCAACCACGGCGGCTGGTCCTTCCACGGGTGGTTTGGTGTGGCGGTCTGCAGCTCCCACTGGGCCAGACCGTCGGTGTCGGTGTACGCCTCGGCGATCTCGTGGCTTGCCTGCTGTGTGTGCGTCGGGAAATCGCCGGGTTCGAGTACGGCCGCGAACGTGTCGCCTTCGGTGTACAGCGAGGACTCGTCGTGACCGTTGTGCACCCGGTTGGAGACCATCGGCGGATGGTGAGAGTTGCAACCAGCAGTGTCCATGCCGCCGCCGTCTTGGCAGCGCAGGAACAGCACGTAGATCGTCTGGTAGTTCGGCGCCGCGGCGGCGGTCGACGCGTCGTACACGTAGTCCTGGTAGTAGAAGTCGGGGATTTGATGGTGGAAGGGCTCCTTCATGTCGTCGACCATCATCACGGTGACCTGCGGCTTGTTCGGGGGTGAGCCGGGCGCGGGCGGATACTCCTGCTGCAGCGCGGCGAGCCACTGACTCTGCGGCAGGTACTTCACGAACTTCGCCAGCTTGGTGGCGTGCGGATATTTGGTCGGGATGACGGCGACGAACCGCAACGGCTTGGGAGCGACGCCGAGGTTGGGTACCTGGGGTGGCTCGCGGTGGACCTGGACGTCGTAGGCGTAGGCCGAGCGCTGCGGCATCACCGCCAACGTCGCAGCCAGCAGCACGAACGTGATCAGGAGCCGTCGCATGCGGCCACAGTAGGGAGCCGGGGTTGTCCGACGCTGCGGCGCATGTCACACCTCGTGGCTGCGGCGTTCGAGATAGCGCCGCTGGACTTCCGTCGGTGCGAGCCGCGCCGCTTCGGTGAACGCCTGCGCCGCGGCGTCGCGGTCGCCGAGACGGCGCAGCATGTCGCCCCGGGTGGCGTGGAAGAGATGGAAGGACTCCAGCTCGCCGGCCAGCGCGTCGAGCAGCGGCAGTGCGGCTTCGGGCCCGAACGCCATACCGACGGCCACGGCGCGGTTGAGCGCCACGAACGGCGTGGGCACCATGCCGGCGAGTTGGTCGTAGAGCGCCACGATGCGCGGCCAGTCCGTCGCCGCCGCAACAGGGGCGATGGCGTGGCACGCGGCGATCGCCGCCTGCAGCTGGTAGGGCCCGCGGGCGCCGCGCCGCTCGGCGGACTCGAGGCGCGCAACGGCGCGACGAATGGCGTCGAGGTCCCACGTCGAGCGGTCCTGCTCTTCGAGCGGCAAGAGGTCACCGTGCGCGTCGACGCGCCCGGCGCGCCGCGCGTGGTGCAGTTCCATCAGCGCCAGCAGGCCGGCGGCTTCGGGTTCGTCCGCCATGAGGTCCGCCAGCGCGCCGGCCAGACGGATCGCTTCGTCACAGAGTGCGACGCGGACGTGGTCGTCGCCCGACGTGGCGTTGTAGCCCTCGTTGAACAACAGATACAGCACACCGAGCACGCCCTCGACACGCTCGGGCAGTAACTCCGGTGGCGGCACTCGATAGGGGATGCCGGCGTGTTGGATCTTCGCCTTGGCCCGCACGAGCCGCTTCGCCATCGTCGGTTCGGGAACCAGAAAGGCGCGGGCGATCTCGGCGGTCGACAAGCCGGCCAGTGTCCGCAGCGTGAGTGCCACGCGGCCCTCGATCGGTAGCGCCGGGTGGCAGCAGGTGAAGATGAGGCGCAGGCGGTCGTCGGCGATGAGAGGCTGCTCGGCCGGTTCGTCGTCGGTCGTCACCGCGATCTCCTTGTACTTGGCGGCACGAGTCTGGTCACGGCGGATGCGGTCGAGGGCGCGGTTGCGGGCCACGGTCGTCAACCACGCGCCCGGCGAACGCGGGACGCCGTCGCGCGCCCACGCCTCGATCGCCTGAGCGAAGGCGTCTTGGGCGCACTCCTCGGCGAGGTCCCAGTCGCCCGTCGTGCGAATGAGGGTCGCGACCACGCGCCCCCATTCGTCACGAAAGGCTTGCGCGACCTCTCCAGAAATGTGGCCGTCTACATCTCCCAAATCGGGCGGACCTCGATCGTGCCGTCCTGGGCGCCCGGCAGCATCGACGCGGCCTTCACCGCGTCGTCGATGTTGGGAACGTCGATGACGAAGTAGCCACCGATCTGTTCCTTCGTCTCGGCGAAGGGGCCGTCGGCGACGAGCAGTTCGCCGTTGCGGATGCGGACCGTCGTCGCGTCGGTCGTCGGGCGCAGGCGCTCACCGCCGACGAGCACACCGCGGGTGCCGGCCTCTTCGGCCCACTTCATGTACTCAGCGGTGCGGTCCGGGGTGGCGTTGGTCGCCTCGGCGGCCTCGTCGGTGCAGATCAACAGCAGGTACTTCATCGGTCTCTCCTTTGGTTAGGTAAACCCCACGACGAACGAGACCTCGTCAGATGGACAGCTTCGGAACTACTTCTTCTGGAAGTTGGCAATCCGCTCTTTGAACTCGGGTTGTTGGAGCGACCACGCCTGGACTTCGAGTTCGATCTGCACGGCGTCACGCGACGTGTCGACGTCCCACATGCGGTTCATCGTGGCCTTCGTGCGGCGCGACAGCTCACGCGGCGCCGAGGCGGCGCGTGCCCCCATCTCGAGGGCCCGTGGGAGTAACTCGTCGGGGGCCACGCAGTCGTAGGCGAGGCCGAAGCGCACGGCGTCTTCGCCCGAGTACTCCTGGCCGAACAGCACCATCGCCCGCGCCACTTGCGGGCCGACGATGCGTTGGAGCATCCAGGTGTGGCCGCCGCCGGGATGCAGGCCGAGGTCCAAAAAGCGCGTGATGAACTTCGAACTGGTCGACGCAATGCGAACGTCGCAGGCGAGCGCGAGGTTCATGCCGGCGCCGACGGCCGCACCGTTGACCGCCGCGATCGTCGGCTTGGGGCAGTTGGCGAACACGAGGAAGCCGTCGTACACCGATCCGACAGCGCGGCTCTCCGACTCGCTCGTCGACCCAGCGAGATGACCGAGGGTGGCGCCGGCGCAGAAGCCCTTGCCTTCGCCGGTGACGACGAGGGCACCGACCGCGTTGTCGTTCACGCACTGCTCGACGATGGCGACGATCTCTTCGACCATCTCGAGGTTCATCGAGTTGCGCCGCTCCGGCGCGTTCAACGTGATGAGAGCGACGCCGTTGTCGTCGACGGCCAGCGAGACTTCGCTCATCAATTGCTCCGTTCGCGCACGACGGCGGGTGAGTGACGGAAGAAGTTCTCCACGTCGCGTTCGTAGTGGTAGTCGGGACGCGAGTTGCCGACCGTCTTGCGCAACCGCGAAGCCCGCACGAAGCTCTCGACCGCGCCGGCCGACGTATGCCGGTAGGTAAACCCGGCGCGCTTGAGGCGACGGTTGTCGACGCCGCGGCCGTAGCGCAGCAGGTCGAGGACTTCCGGCGGCCAGTCGACGACGCGCATCGTGTCGAGCAGCGACGCCACCACCCCCGTTCCTACCGGTGTGATCGGGAAGCGGCGTTTGCCGCAGATCGAGACGACCTCGCTCCAGGGCACCTTGCCGTCGCCGGCGACGTTGAAGATCCCGGGGATGCGGTTGTGCATCACGAACTCCATCGAGCGGATGACGTCGTCTTCTTCGGTGAACTGCAACAGTGGGTCGAAGCCGGCGATATAGGGCACGACGGGCAACTCCAGCGCACGCGACAGCGGCGTCTGGATGTCGGTGCCCAGCACGTTGGAGAAGCGCAGCAAACTGACGACGACGTGCGGATTGTCCTCGGCGAAGTCGCGCAGGTACCCCTCGACCTCGAGGATCGAGCGTTCAACGCGGGTGCGCGGTGGCCGACGACGGGTCATCTCTTCGCGGAACCACGCCGGGTCCTCGCGGTTGGACCCGTACACCAGCGTCGAGGACTTCACGACGATGTGGCGCACCGAACTGCCCGGCGTGCTGGCGGCGGCGAGGAGGTTCATCGTGCCGATCACGTTGATCTCGTGCAGCGCCCGTCCGCTGATGCGCGTCGAGTCCATCTCGAGGAACGTGTGCAGGATGGTGTCGACCTGCGTCGCCTCCACGATGCGCGCCAGGATCGAATAGCTCGAGTCGGCGCGCACGTATTCGGTGCGCTCGAGTTCGACCGTCGGCTCCTGCGTGTCGAGGCCGACGATCATCTCGACGTCGGGGTCGCGTTCGAGCGCTTCGGCGGCCCGGCCGCCCCAGAAGCCGCCGAGGCCCGTGATGAGGACGCGTTTTCCCACGTCAGCCGAACCAGACCGAGGCGCGGGTGCGCAACATGTCGAACAGCGCTTCTTGCAGCTGGACGCGGATGCGCTCGGCTTCGTCCATCACGTGGCTCTTCGAGTACCGCTCCTGGTCGGCCGGCACGTCGAAGTGCACGGGGTCGAGCACGCGCAGCTTGAACTTCGCCGGGAAGTAGGCGACGGCGCCGAGCACGGGGCCGAACACCAACTGGTTGGCCGTGATCGGGAAGTACGGCAAGCCGAGCATGCGCGCCAGCGTGGCGTTCTTGGCCAGGATGGGCATCGACTCCTCGGCGCCCACAACGGCGATGGGGATGATCGGCACTCCGGCGCGCATGGCGATTTCGACGAAGCCACCACGACCGAAGCGACGCAGCTGGTAGCGCTCGCCGTACGTCTTGGACGTGCCTTTGGTGCCTTCCGGGAACACCAGGGCGAGCTGCTTCTGCTCGCGCAACAGGCGGTAGGCGTTCTCCGGATCCGCGGCCACGCCCCCGACGCGGGACCACATCGTGCCGAGGTACGGCATTCCCTTGAACCAGTGGTCGGCCATGCCGTACACGGGCCGCTGCAGTTCGGTTTCGATGCCGTGCATGATCACCGGCGCGTCCGACGGGACGGCCCCGGCGTGGTTGGCCACCAGCAGCGCACCGCCCGTCCGCGGGATCTTCTCCATGCCTTCCCACTCGGCGCGGAACCAGTACTTGTAGATCGGTTCGTAGACCCGACGGGCGAGGGCACGCATGTGCTCGGACCGGCCCCACTCGTCGACGTCGCCGAGCCGCGGATCCGTCGGCGTGGGCGGCTCTTCGGTCTGGCGCGGGAGCGGCACGAGGGCCGAGCTGGTCTCGCGTTCGGCGACGCGCTTGGTGGGCATTGGTCAGAGGTTAGTGGGCGTCCTCCGCCGTCAAAGAGGCCGGGCCTTCGCAGGTTTCGGCGAGCGCGCACCACGTGCAACCGGGTCCCGGTGTGATCGCCGGCGGCCGGTGCGAGCACACGATTTCGGTCATGCGCAGGATGGCGTCGCTGGTGCGCCGGGCGGCGGCTTCGAGCACGTCACGGTCCACGTCCTCGGCGGTCCAGCTGCCGTCGGGCGCGTAGAACGACGCGATCCGCCACGGCGGCGCGCCCCACCGCAGCATGAACACGAGCGCGTAGAAGCGCAGATCGTCGACGTGGGACTGGTGAGGCGTACCCGTTTTGAGGTCGACCAACAGGCTGCGGGCGTCCGCGCCGGCGGGACGGCCGAGGGCAAGGTCGGGACGGGCGTTGAGGAGGACGGTGCGGCCGCCGAGCGTCGCCTGAAACGACTGTTCCGTGCGGGGCAGCAGGCGCTTGGGCAGCGGCGGGAACCCGTCGACCAGCGAGGACACGTGGGTGACGCTGTCGGCGCGCACGGCGGCGGCGCGCGCCGGCGGACCTTCGTCGAGAAAGGCGGCGAATCCGGAGTTGTCCTCGCACATCAACTCGATGGCCGACGCGACGGCGTCGAGCGGCGTGGCGCTGAGGCGCCCGACGAGCAGCAGCTCCGCGGCGCGGTGGGCCACTGACCCGGCGGCGTTCGACACGTTCCAGGAGAAGTCGCCGCCGAACTGCCAGCGCGTCTCGCACTGGAGGGCCGTGCGGATCGTGTACTTGTTCACCGGCAGCGTCTGGCCGCCTTCGTCGAGGGCGTCCACGGCCCACTGCGTGCGCTCGGTGAAGCCGCGGCGGATGTGCTCGACGGTGTCGTGGTCGACGCGGGGTCGGGCGTCGTCGAAGGTCAGGAGGCCGTCGACGACGGCGCGTTGCGCGGCGTTGAGCTCAGGCAACCGGCGCGGGCGTCGGGCGGAAGATCGCGCCGACGGCGATCAGCGCGGCCACCACGGCCGAGCCGAAGTTGCGGATCACGAACACGACGAGCACGCGTCGCGTCAACGAGTCGACCGGCTGGGTCGCCACGAGTTGTGCCACGCGGAAACGCGCCATGACCGCGAGGATCGTGCCGACGCCGAGGATGAGCGACGACACCACGACCACCCACAGGGCGACCGTGGTCAGCTGGGTCTGGTCACCGGCGCGGGCGCGGGCGAGGGCGAGCGCGCCGAAGACGGCGGCGACGATCAACGCGATGCCGATCGGCGACTTCTCCAGGTTCGTCAGGAACGCGTATCCCTGGCGGGTCGGGAAGTTCATCTTCTTGACGTTGACCGCGAGGCCGACACCCATCGTGCCCACGAGCTCGGCGATCCCGAGCAGGGCCACGGCCGCCGCCGCCCACGTCAGCACGCGGTTGACCGGGTCGGCTTCCACGACGACGACGGATGTGGGCTCAACGGTTGTCTCGACGGTTTCAGGGGCCTCGTCCACGGCGAGAGTGTTACACCGTTCTGTCACTGTGTCCGGCATGAGTGGGACGGAGTTCGCACAGGTCGTGCGCCAGCTGATGCACGCCACCGCCGGCGCCGGCATGCGGGCGCCGGCGTTCAAGAGCCCGCCTCGGCTGCCCGAAGCGCAGCGCACGATCCGGTGGCTGGCGCCCGACAAGGCCATCGTTGCCGTGCGCCGCGCCAACCGCCCGTCCGACGCCGTCGTGGCCGACATGATCGAAGGCGTCGTGCGGGCCAACCGCCTGTCGGGTTCGGAGGCGCAGGACGCGGCTCGTAAGCTCGCGGCGTGCCTGACGCGCTGATTCCCTCGACCGGTTGGGGAGTGCTGCACCTCTTCTGCACGGTCACGCCCGCCTTCGACGCCGAAGCCGTCGTCGCCGCCACCAAGGCGGTCGAGGCCGACGGGTACCAGGCGATTCCCTTCGCTGTGCTCGGCCACAAGGCCGACATCGGTTTCATGGCGCTCGGCCCCGACCTGTGGCGCCTGCAACAGTTCCAGACGGAACTGCAGCGCGCCGGCCTCGCCGTCGCCACGTCCTACGTGTCGCTCACCGAGGTGTCGGAGTACGCCAAGGGGATGCCGGAGCAGATGCTCCAAGCGCGGCTGTATCCCAACCTGCCGCCCGACGGGATGCGGGCCTTCTGCTGGTATCCGATGTCGAAGCGCCGCGGCGAAACCGACAACTGGTTCTCGCTGCCCTACGACGAGCGCAGCGAGCTGATGCACGGCCACGGCAAGACGGGTCGCACCTTCGCCGGCCGCGTGCTGCAAGTGATCACCGGCTCCGCCGGCCTCGACGACTGGGAGTGGGCGGTGTCGCTCTTCGCCGTCAACCCCGACGACCTCAAGGAGGTCGTCTACACGATGCGCTTCGACGAAGCCTCGGCCAAATACGCCGAGTTCGGGCCGTTCATCACCGGCCTCATCAGCACCGTCGAAGAAGTCGTCGCCCGCGTCGCCCGCTGAGCTCCAGCCCCTCGCGTTCTGGTCCGTTTCAGACGGAAAGACCCTTGCGCAAACGGACCAAAACCCGTTGGGCGGCGGCTTGGCCGCTGGCGACGCACGCTGGAAGACCGAGTCCTTCGTAACAGGAGCCGGCGAGGGCCAGCGGGGCGCGCACGGCGGCGGCGGCGGCGTGCGCCGGTGCCGCCACGTCTGTCAGATGGCCGACGCGGAACTGCGGCAGGGCGTGTTCGTAGCGGCTGACTCGCGCGTCGCTCGGGGCGTCGGCGTGGAGGTCGGTGGCCTCGACGAGTTCGCGGTGCAGGGCGGCCACGAGGTCGTCGTCGGACAGATCGTGGTGGCGGACGTCGTCAATACGGCCCGTCGAGGCGCGCACGACTTGGGTGTCGCGCGGGGCGCGCTGTGACCACTTGGCGTTCCACCACGACACGGCGCTCGTCAGCTTGTGCTCGACGCGCGGCACGAGGTAGCCGCTCGTGTGCGGCGGCGACGTGAACGCCGCGGTCGGGTAGGCCAGCAGCGTCAACACGACGGACGCGTACTCCACCGTCGACAACACGCGGGCGGCGTCGGGGGCGAATGGGACGACGAGCGACGCCGTCACCGGTGCGTGCGTCGCCACCACGACGCCGTCGAAATCTTCGCCGGCGACCTCCCACCGGTCGCCCACCATGCCCAATTCGTCGATCCGCGCCCCGAGGCGGATATCGGGGAGCTGCTTTGCCACGCCGCCGACGATCTCGCCCAGCCCGGCGCGCACGGAATAGAACACGGGATCGCTCGACAGCGCCGGTTCCGGTAGCGCGTCCATCAGCGGGCGGCCGGAGCGCGCCGCGGCCAGCAGCTGCGGCACGGCGACCGCGGTCGAGAGGAGCTCGCTGCGCCCGGCGTGCACCCCGCCCATCAAGGGATCGACGAGGCGCTCGAAGACCTCCTCGCCGAAGCGCTGGCGTACGAGTTCACCCATGCCGACGTCGTCGCCGACGGCGATCACCGGCAACTCGCGTTCACGGGCGGCGCGCGCCACGCCCTCGGCGCTGATGATCCCCGTGTCGCCGAGATGCTCGGCCGAGCGCGGCACGCCCATCACGAGACCGGACGGCATCTGGCGCACTTCGCCGCGGGTCCAGATGCCGGCGTCCGCCGCGGTGGGCGAGATCAGGTCGTCGCGAGTGAAGCCGACGCGTGCCGCGAGGTCGATCATCTCCGGCCGACGGGCGAGGAACGCGTCCGGGCCCGCTTCGACGCGTTCTCCGGCAAAGTCCACGGTGCGGATCGGCCCGCCGACGCGGTCGCTCGCTTCGAACACGGTGACGTCGGCCGCCGCGGCGAGGTCGAGGGCGGCGGCGAGCCCGGCGATGCCGGCACCGATCACGGCGACGCGCGGCCGGGCGCGCTGACTCATCGCCGGGAGACGAGATCGGCGACGAGCGCGCAGAACGCCGGGTCGTCGTCGAGCGAGCGCGTGCGGGCGAAGCCGATGCCGAGGTCGCGGGCGAGCGACGCCGCCTCGATGTCGAGGTCGTAGGCGATCTCGAGGTGCTCGGACACGAAGCCCGCGGCGCACACGACTACTGCTGTCGTACCGGCGCCGGCTTCCTCGCGGATCACGTCGAGCAGCGACGGGTCGAGCCACCGTCCGCCCGACACGCCGGCGGACTGGTAGGCGATGCCGAAGTTGGTGATGCCGGCCTCCTCGGCGACGCGGCGCGCTGTCTGTTCGAGGTCGTCGCCGTAGGAGGTGTCGTCGCCCAGCGCGGCCAGCGGCAGGCTGTGGGCGGTCACGACGAGCAGCGCGCCGTCGATCCACACCTCGCGCACGCGGGCCGCCAGCAGTTCGATCAGCGCCGGTTCGACGTGCCACGACCGGATGACGTCGAGCGGCACCCGCCCGTCGACCGCCGTCTCGGCGCGCGCGGCGTAGTCCGACACCGCCGGCGAATCGTGCGGCGCCAGCACGACACCGACGATGCGCTCGACACCGGCGGCCACGAGCTCGTCGACGGCGTCGGGGATGTAGGGCTCGGCGTATTTCTGGCCGAGGCGCACGACGTACTTCGCCGGGTCGAGGGCGGTCGCAATGCCGGCGACTTGCGCCGTGGTCCGAGCCGCGAACGGCGACAGCCCGCCGATGGCTTCGTAGCGCCGGGCCAACTCGGCGACTTCGTCGTCGGTCGGCGGACGGCCGCGACGAATGCGCGTGTAGAACTCGGCGATGTCCTCGCGACGCGCCGGCGTGCCGTGCGCCAGCACGAGGACGCCGATCACAGTGACTCCGTCGGCGGCGGCTGCTTGTGCACCCACTGGACGAGCTGGGTCAGCACGTCGGGATCCGTCGCCGGCAGCACGCCCCAGCCGAGGTTGAACACGTGTCCAGGTGCGGACCCGGCGGCGTCGACCACGCGCTGCGCTTCGGCCTGCAGCGCCGGCCAACCCGCGAGACAGGCCGCCGGGTCGAGGTTGCCCTGCACCGCCACGTCGGGCCCGACGCGGTCGCGCGCCAGGTCGAGGGGCACGCGCCAGTCGACGCCCACGACGTCCGCGCCCGCTTCGGCGAACAGCGGCAGCAGCTCGCCGGTCGACACGCCGAACACGATGCGTGGCACGCCGCGTGCACCGATCGCTTCGAGCACCCGCGTCGTCGCCGGCATGGCGAACCGGCGGTACATGTCGGGGTCGAGCGCGCCGACCCAGCTGTCGAAGATCTGAATCGCCGATGCGCCGGCGTCGACCTGCGCCAGCAGGCTCGTGGCCGCGATGTCGGCGAGCACCTCCATCAGCGCTTCCCACACGTCGGGCGCGCCGAGCATCAGCGCCTTGGTCTTGGCGTAGTCGCGCGACGGGCCGCCCTCGACCAGGTAGCTGGCGAGGGTGAAGGGTCCGCCGCAGAACCCGATCACGGGCACGGTGTCGGTGCTCGCCACCTGCTTGATCCCGCCGAGCAGTCCGGCCATCGACGACGCCGGATCGGCGAGCCGCGGCAGGGCGGCGACATCGGCGGCGGTGCGGACCGGATGGGCGAATACCGGCCCGACCTCGGCCACGAGCTTCACGTCGATGCCGGCGGCCGATAGCGGCGCCACGATGTCGGAGAAGATGACCGCGGCGTCGACGCCGAAGCGCTTCACCGGCTGCTCGGTCACGAGCGCGGTGAGTTCCGCGCTCGCCATGACCTCGAACATCTCGTGCTGGGCGCGCACCTCGCGGTACTCGGGTAGGCAGCGACCCGCTTGGCGCATGAACCACACGGGAATGCGGTCGGCGGGTTCGCGGCGGCAGGCTCGGAGAAAGGCGTCGTTCACTTCGGCCTGATCCTAAGAGTTGCGGAACGCCGCGCCTGATTTGCGGTGCGTGGCCCCGGCGGGTTTCGAACCCGCACTTGAGAGATTTTAAGTCTCCTGCCTCTACCGTTGGGCTACAGGGCCTGACGTGCGTCGGCACCGGATGGCGCCGCGAACACTCGGGAACGTCAGCGTACGAGGGCGGGCCGTCGCCGGGGTGCTCGTGGTGATTCTGCGGAACACCTGGCGAGGTCTACCCGCGTATTCTCGGCCCATGTCCGATATACCGACCGCCGTTGTCTGGCACAACCAGCGATGCTCGAAGAGCCGCGGCGCCTGCGATCTGCTCGCCGTGCGCGGCGTGGACTTCGAGACGCGCAACTACATCGCCGAGCCGCCGTCGCGGCGTGAACTCGAGTCGGTCCTGACGATGATGGGCGAGCCCGACGTCAAGGTGATCGTGCGCCTCGGTGAGGACAAAGCGAAGCAACTCGGCCTCAAGGACAAGTCGCGCGACGAGATTCTCGACGCCCTCGTCGCCAACCCCGAATTGATCGAGCGCCCGATCGTGATCACGTCCGAGGGGCGCGCCGTCGTGGGGCGTCCGCCCGAACTCGTGCTCGACCTGTTCGAATAGCCGCGTGCGTCTCGTCGTTGCACGCTGCACCGTCACCTACGCCGGACGGTTGTCAGCCACGCTGCCTTCGGGCGTCCGTCTCGTCATGGTCAAGGCCGACGGCTGCGTCGCCATCCACGCCGACGCCGGCGCCTATAAGCCGCTCAACTGGATGATGGCGCCCAACTTCGTCGAAGAACGCGAGCTGCAGTGGATCGTCACCAATTCGAAGGGTGAGACCCTCACCATCGATTTCGAGGAAGTGCTCTCCGACAGCAGCCACGACATGGAGGTCGGTCCGGGCTTGGTGAAAGACGGCGTCGAGCACGCGTTGCGCGACCTCCTCGCCGGCGCCCCGCACACCATCGAAGACGGCCTGTCACTCGTGCGGCGCGAGTACCCGACCCCGATCGGTCCCGTCGACTTGATGCTGCGCGACCGGGATGGGCAGATGGTCGCCGTGGAGATCAAGCGCCGCGGCGAGATCGACGGCGTCGAGCAGTTGGCCCGCTACATCGAGTGCCTCGACCAGGACCCGAGATTACGGCCGGTGCGCGGCGTGTTCGCCGCCCAGAAGATCGCGCCGCAGGCCAAGGTCCTCGCCGATCAGCGGGGCCTTACCTGTGTGGAAGTCGACTACGACGCGCTGAAAGACGGCCGCGTCGACAACACGCTGTTCTGAACGACCGGCTAAGTGGCGAGGGCGTGGAAGCCCTCGAGGATCTCGCCGCCGTTCTTGCGTGACGACAGTGCGTGGTGCAGCTCGCTCATCTGCGTGGCGAGGTTCGCCTCGCGGTTGGGGCCGAGCGAGTTGGCCACGGCGCGCTCCCAGATCGGACCGATCACGTCGCGGCCCGCAATGTGTTGACCGTCGACGCCGACGAACGTGCGGTCGCGCATCTCGGTCAGCGTCGTCTTCAGGTACTCGACGTGTGGCGTCTCGTCGGCGCGGATGTAGGACACGAGTTGTGCCGCCAGACCGTCGCCGGCGGTGAGCTCGTTATCGGACAGCACCTCTTCGGCGAAAGCGAAGATGTGGAACGCGCTGATTTCGATGAGCAGCAGCGACGTCATGCGCTGGATCAGCGACTCGAGCGTCGCGTCGATCTCGGGCACCTGCTGGTCGGCGTTGAGCTGTGACAGCACGCCGGTCGAGCGCTGCTGCGGGTTGGCGTTCTGCCCGATGCCCATGCGCGCCAGCATCACTTCCACCTGGTCGTCGGTGACGGGGTTCTCGAAGGCGACGTCGCGCGCCGCGAACCACATCTGCTTGTGGCCGCCCTCGAACCCGTCGGCGCTGTCGAAGCCCGCCTCGTCGCGGGCGTGCGCCTCGAACAGTCCGCCACCAAGGTGCGCCATCGCCGTGCCCTTGATGGGCTCGACGAAGTGCGCCTGGAGGTCGGGAATCGGGGAGTAACGCAAGTAGGCGCCGAAGCCTTCGACCGTGCCGACGCGGGTGAGCGTCGAGGTCATCGGTTCGAACACGCCGTTCCGCAACAGGTACTTCGCCTGCGCCACGTTGGGGTAGTGCGCCGGCCAGCGGTCGAGGCCGATGTCGAGCAACTCGGTGCCGAAGTTCTTCTGATGTTCGGCCTTCCAGTTTTCGATGGCCGTCCAGCGGTTCTTGGTGCGCGGCGAGACGTATTCGCCGTCATGGCCGAAGCCACCGTGGCACTTCACGCCGCCGGCGAAGAGCGGTGCCTCGACGGCATGCGTCTCGAGCAGTTCCGCTTCGGTCCATTCCAATTGCATCGATGCCTCCCCAGATCCAGGCCGTGAACTCTAGGGTCTCAAGGCGAGCGCGGTCCGAACGCGTTAAACAAACTGCATGGAGGCGACCCGGTTTGGGGGCGGCGCACCCGCCGACAGCACCCGGCAGCGCCTGCTCGACGCGGCCACCGAGGTCTTCATGGAGAAGGGGTACGACGGGACGCGCGTCGCCGAGATCGCCCGCCGCGCCGGGCTCACGACGGGCGCCATCTACGGCAACTTCGAGAGCAAGGCCGAACTCCTGACCGCCGCCCTCGCCGCCAGCTGCTCGACGCAACATCGCTTGTTCCTCGACGTGCTGGCGCTGGCACCGCGTGACGAGACCGCGGCACGCGCCGTCGAGGCGGCGCTCAAGGCGTCCAGTGACCAGATCGCCGAGATCGTCAACGCCCGCGGCGCCGAGTTCGACGTGTCGGCTGAAGCGATGGGTCTCGCCCTGGAGTTGATGGCGGTCGGCGCCGTCGTCATGCAAGCCCTCGGCCGCGCGTTGCCGTCTGCTGAACTGGCACACGTATTGAAGGTCGCCGCCGCCGTGGTGTCGGCCGAACACGACGGAGCGTGATGGATCTCTTTTCCCTCGAAGGCAAGACCGCGATCGTGACTGGCGCGTCGTCGGGCATCGGCGTGCAGATGGCGCATGCGCTCCACGACGCTGGTGCGACGGTCGTGCTCGCGGCGCGACGCGCCGATCGCATCAAGGCATTGGCCGACGAACTCGAACGCTCGTTGCCGCTCACGTGCGACGTCGCCGTGGACGACGACCTCGACGATCTCGTCGCCGCCACCATGGACAACTACGGCCGCATCGACATCGTCGTCAACAACGCCGGCATCGGCGAGCCGATCGCGGCAATCGACGAACCGGTGGACGAGTTCCGCAACACGGTTGCGGTCAACCTCACTGCGACCTTCGCGCTGTGTCAGAAAGCGGGGCGCCACATGCTCGCGGCCGGCCGCGGTTCGATCGTCAACGTGGCGTCGATCCTCGGCATGGTCGGCGCCGGCATGTTCGCCTCCGCCTCCTACGCGTCGTCCAAGGGAGCCGTCATCCAACTCACCCGTGACCTTGCGGCGCAGTGGGCCCGGCAGGGCGTGCGCGTCAACGCGTTGGCGCCTGGCTGGTTCGAAAGCGAGATGACGGCGGTGATGTTCGCCGACGAGAACGCCATGACGCTGGTGCGCCGCAAGACCCCGATGGCACGCCCGGGGAAGCCGGGCGAACTCGACGGAGCGCTCCTCTTCCTCGCCAGCGATGCGTCGTCGTTCGTGACGGGGCAGGTTTTGGCCGTCGACGGGGGTTGGACGGCCATCTGAGTGGGAATAGGAAATAGTGCCGGAATCGCGCCAGAAATACCTCTCTCGCCCGTTGTCCCTGGGCGAGACGAAAAAAGGTGTTCCTCCCATGACGATTTCTGTCGAATCCGACCTGCTGACCCCTGCTGAGGTCGCGACGCTGTTCCGTGTCAGCCCCAAAACGGTCACCCGCTGGGCCCGTTCGGGCAAGCTGACGGCGCTGCGCACGCTCGGTGGGCACCGCCGGTTCCGGGCGAGCGAAGTCAAGGAGCTGCTCGAGCGCTTCGAGGACGTGGGTACGGACCTCGCCTGACGACGTGACTGACGGCTAGTTCGTCAGCACGATCTTCCCGAGCTTCCCCCCAGCCGAGAATCGTTCGTAGGCAGCCTCGACTTCGTCGAGCCTGTAAGTCGCCAGCACGGGCACGCGCACGCGCCCGTTGGCCAGCAACGGCACCACGTGCTGTTCGACGCGGCGCGCCGCGTCGGCTTTTTGCTCGAGCGGGCGCGCCCGCAGCGTGGACGCGTGGATCGCGCCGCGCTTGCCCATCAGGTTCGCCAGGTTGACCTCCGCCATGATCCCGGCGCCGACGCCGATCACCGAGATGCGACCGCCGGTGTTCAACGCCTGGATGTTCGTGTCCATGTTCGGCCCGCCGACGAGTTCGAGGATGACGTCGTAGCCCGTCGTGTCGGCGAACCGGTCGGGCGCGATGACGACGTCCGCGCCGAGCGCCCGCACCTCGTCGTGGCGTGACTCATCGCGCACCGTCGCGGTCACGTGGGCGCCCGCGGCGTGTGCCATCTGCACCGCAGCGGTGCCGACGCCGCCCGCGGCGCCGTGCACGCAGACGCGATCACCCATGGCCAGGCCGCACTGGGTGAACAGCGCGTCATGGGCCGTGGTGAAGGCTTCGGGGAAGCCGCCCGCCTGTGCCCAGTCGACGCCCGGCGGCACCGCCATGAGGACGCGCTCGTGCACTACGAGATGGGTCGCCTGCGCGCCCCCGCCGACGACGGCCATCACGCGGTCGCCGACGCCGAAGCGAGTCGCCGCCGTTCCCAGCGCCGCCACCTCGCCGGCCATCTCCAATCCCGGGATGTCGGGCGGCGAGCCCGGCGGGGCGGGATAGAAACCGCGCCGCTGCAACAAGTCAGCGGCGTTGAGGCCGGCCGCCTTGACGGCGACGAGGACCTCGCCCGGTCCAGGCGTGGGATCGGGCCGCGCTTCGACGACGAGGGCGCCGTCACGCACGACGACGGCTCGCACGTCAGCCCTTGACGACGGTGAGCGTGCGGGCGTTCTCCTCCGCGTTGCCGAAGGGCACGGCGACGAAGTCGGTGGCGCCGGCGTCGCGCACGCCGTCGATGGCCTTGCGCACCGTCGCTTCGTCGCCGGCGATCACGACGTCGGCCGGGCCCGCCGCGCCCTCGCGGTCGAGCATGGCGCGATAGGAGGGCAGGCCTCCGTAGACGACGAACACCTTGCTGGCGCGCGCTTTGGCTTCGTCGACGTCGTTGGTGACCATCGTCGGCAGCGCCACCACCGTGCGCGGCGCCGGACGCCCTGCGGCTTCGGCGGCGGCGGTGATCGACGGCACGATGTGGTCACCGACCGTCGCCGGACCCGTCATCCACGTGACGGTGCCGTCGGCGACGCCGCCGGCGAGTTTGAGCATCGTCGGTGCCAGGGCGGCAAGCAGGACCGGCGGGCGTTGCGCGCCGGCGACCGAGAGCTGCCCGACGGCTTTGAGCGTCTCGCCCTGCACGTTGACCGGCTCGCCCGCCAGCAGCGGCAGGAGCGCCTGGAGGTACTCCTTCATGTGCCGCGCCGGCTTGTCGAAGGAGTAGCCGAACATGTTCTCGATCACGATCTGGTGCGACAGGCCGATGCCGAGCGCCAGCCGGTTGCCGATCGCCGCCTGGGTCGTCAGCGCCTGGCTCGCCAGCATCATCGGGTGACGCGGGTAGGTCGGGATCACCGCCGTGCCGATCTCGATGCCGGGTCCACGGTTGCCGACCGCGGCAATCGCCGTTAGGGCGTCGAAGCCGAAGATGTTCGGCAACCACGCCGAGTCGAACCCCCGCTCAGCCACATCAGCGAGTCCCTCGCCCAGCTGCTCGAGAGTCCCGTCCGCCGCCAAGAACACACCAGTACGCATGCCCACAGAACCTAAAGCAACGCGAACCGTGACGCCGCAGGGCCGACTTGTTCGGCCCGGAGGCAACGAGAGGTGAGGCCGGGTTGCGCTAGCGCCGCGAGCTCTGCTTGCGGCGCTAATTCACTCGGCCGACTCCGACGAGGTCGCTGCGGAAGGCGTTTTGGTACGAGACGACTTCGCCGGTTTCGGGGGCGTGGATCATCTTGCCGCCGCCGACGTAGATGCCGACGTGGTGGATCGAGCCGACCGACGAGCCGAAGAACACGAGGTCGCCGGGAGCGATCTCGTTGAGCGGGACTCGCGACGTTGCCGAGTACTGCGCCCGCGACGAGTGGGGCAGCGAGCGGCCACCACCGTGGGCCCACGACCACATCGTCAGGCCGGAGCAGTCGAAGCTGTCAGGACCCGCGGCGCCGTAGTGATACGGCTTGCCCAACTGCCGCTTGGCTTCGGCGACGGCACCGGCGGCCGCCGCGTTGGGGGCCGGGACGTCGACGGTGGGCGGCGTGCCGATGCCGCGGCCGCTGCGACCCCGCGAGGCGCGGGGCGCGGTCGCCGCCCGGCGGCGGGCCTGGTCGGCGGCGACAAGGCGGGCGAGGTCGCCCTTGATCTTGGACAGCAGTGCTTGCTCGGCGGCGACGGCGCTCTCGGCGGCCTTGCGCTTGGCGTTGACGGCGGCGAGGTTGCGGCGGGCCTGGTCACGCTGGCCGACCAGGGCGCTCTGCTGCTCGGCCAACTGGAGACGCGCCGCGTGCAGCGCGTCGATGGCGTCCTGCTGTCGGTTGGCCGTGGCGTGCAGGTAGTACTCGGCGCGCGCCGGATCGTCGGTACCGAGACCGACACCCGACGGCGTGATGCCGCCCTTCATGTACGCCGAGATCGACATTGCCTTGAGGGCGTCGGTCGCCGACTGCGCCTTGGCGGTCGTGCGCGCCAGATCGGCCTGGGCGTTGCGCGTCTTGTTGTCGAGATCGGTGGCCTTGACCCGGGCCTGGTTGTAGTCCTCGTCGAGGATGCTCACCCGCTCGGCGAGGCGATCCAACTCAGCGGAGATGCGCGCCGCCTCGGCCTTTTTGGACGCGACAGAGTCGGCCGACGCCAAGGGGGCGACGATCGTGCTCAACATCCCCAGCGAAAGGATGAGCGCTAGAACGGTGGCAGCCCGGCGGGCCGTTGTCTGCAACACGTTGGGGCGACACCTTATCGGGTTCACCTGCGAATTGGGGAATCTCGCAAAGCCGGACGTAGGGTTTTTTCATGGCTGAAAAGTTTCGAATTGAGCGCGATTCGTTGGGCGACGTCAAGGTCCCGGCAAAGGCCAAATGGGCTGCTCAGACCCAACGCGCCGTCGAGAACTTCCCGATCTCGGGCCTCACGATCGACCCGCTGCTGATCTCGGCGCTCGCCGCCATCAAGGGCGCGGCGGCGATGGAGAACGCCCGACTCAAGATCGTGCCCAAGGACGTGGCCAAGGCCATTTCGGACGCGGCGGACGAAATCATCGACGGCGCCTACCGTGATCAGTTCCCGATCGACGTGTACCAGACGGGTTCGGGCACGTCGTCGAACATGAACGCCAACGAGGTGCTGGCGTCGCTCGCCACCGACAAGCTGGGCAAGCCCGTCCACCCCAACGACCACGTCAACGCGTCGCAGTCCTCGAATGACGTGTTCCCCTCGTCGATCCACGTCGCCGCCACGGCGGGCCTCGTCCAGGATCTCATTCCCGCGCTCACGCACCTGGCCAAGGCACTGCGCAAGAAGGCCAAGGAGTTCGACAAGGTCGTCAAGAGCGGTCGCACCCACCTGATGGACGCCACGCCCGTCACCCTCGGCCAGGAGTTCTCCGGCTACGCGGCGTCGATCGAATACGGCATCGAGCGGATCAACGCCGCGCTGCCTCGCGTGGGCGAGTTGCCCCTCGGGGGCACCGCCGTCGGCACCGGCCTCAACTGCCCGCCGGGGTTCGCCGCCGGCGTGATCGCCCGCGTCGCCAAGCGCTACAAGGGGCTGCCGCTGTCGGAGGCCCGCGACCACTTCGAGGCCCAGGCGTCGCGCGACGCCCTGGTCGAGTGCAGCGGTGTCCTGCGCACCATCGCGGTGTCGCTGTACAAGATCGCCAACGACCTGCGCTGGATGGGCTCGGGACCGCGCACGGGTCTGATGGAGATCCACATTCCCGACCTGCAGCCCGGCTCGTCGATCATGCCGGGCAAAGTCAACCCGGTCGTGCCCGAAGCGGTGTGCCAGGTCGTGTCGCAGGTAATCGGCAACGACGCCGCGGTCGCGTTCGGCGGCAGCGCCGGGAACTTCGAGCTCAACGTGATGCTGCCGGTGATCGCCCGGAACCTGCTCGAGTCGATCCGCCTCCTGTCGTCGGTGTCGCGGACCTTCGCCGACAAGTGCATCAGTGGCATCGAGGCCAACGTCGAGCAGTGCCTGCGCCACGCGCTGTCGTCGCCCTCGGTGGGCACGTCGCTCAATCCCTACATCGGCTACGACGAGGCGGCGCGCGTCATCAAGAAGTCGTTGAAGGAAAACAAGACGTTGAAAGAAGTCGTCCTCGAGGAAGGGCTGCTCACCGAAGCCGAGGCCGACAAGGCGCTCGACGTCATGGCCCTCACCAAGGGCGGAGTCATCAAGTAGCGGCGCCCACCCGCAGCGGCGCGATGGCGACGCGCCAGTGGACGCGCGTCCACCTGGCGACGCTGGCGCTGGCCTTCGTCGCGCTGGCGGTCGTGTGCCGCGGCAAGTGGTTCTTCGGCGACGAGTGGGACTTCATCCTCTATCGCGGGTTGCACCACCCCCGCTGGGGCTTGCTGTACCCCCACAACGAGCACTGGAGCACGCTGCCGATCCTCTGGTACCGAGCCGTCTTCAGCGTTTTCGGCCTGCGCAGCTACTGGCCCTACCTTGCGGGCGTCTTCGGCCTGCACCTGCTGGCGTGTCACCTCTTGTGGCGCCTGATGCGTCGCGCCGGCGTGGGTATCGCGGTCGCCACCGGGCTGGTGACGGTGTTCGCCTTCTTCGGTGCCGGGTCCGAGAACATGACGTGGGCGTTCCAGGTCGGCTTCGTCGGCTCGCTGGTGTCGGGCATGGCGTTGCTGCTGGCGCTCGACGGCGCGCCGACGCGGCGCCGGGTGGCGCTCGTCAGTGCGGGCGCGGTGGCCTCGCTGCTGCTGTCGGGGATCTCGGTCGTCATGGTGATGGCCCTGGCGCTCGGCGCGTTCGGACGCTGGGGAGCACGCGCCGCGGCCGTTGTCGCCGCGCCGGCCGCCGCGGTCTACGTGGTGTGGTTGCGCACCGCCGGCGCCGTCGGTCTCAGCGGCGACACCAAGTCGCTGCACGGCGGCCCGGACGACATCCCCCACTACGTGTGGGGCGGGATGTCGGCCACCCTGGGCGCGCCGTTTCATAGCGACACTGTCGGCAAAGTGCTTCTGGTCGCGCTGGTGGTGGTGGCCGCGGCACGCGGCCGGTCGTGGTGGCGACGGGCGCCGGAAGTGTGCGCCCTCGCCGTGGCCGCCCCGGTGATGTTCGCCGTCATCTCTCAAGGGCGCGGCAACATCGGCATGGCGGCGGCGTCGCGTTACCTGTACTTGTGCGCCGCCTTGCTGCTGGCGTTCATCGCGTTCGCGGTGCAGCAGTTCGCCGGCCGGTCGGTGCTGCGGGTGGCGTTGGTGCTGGCCGTCAGCGTCGGACTCGCCGCGTCCGGCTGGTTGCAGTTGCGCGACAACGCCCGCGACGACCGGACCCGCGACCAGACGGTGCGCGGGCAGATGCTGGCGGCGCTCACGGTGGCGCGATCCGAGCCACGCGTCAGCAACTTCGTCGACTTCACCTACAACCACGACATCACCGTGGCGGAGATGGCGTCGCTGCGCGACCGCGGGAGGCTGCCGCGGCTGTCACCCAACCCGCGGCAGCTGGCCCAGGCGCGCCTGGCCCTGCAAGTGGCGGTCAGCCAGTCGTCGCGCCGCCCGGTCGGCGGTGTCGTCGCCGCGCTCGGACCGGACGCGACGAGCCGGCGGAGGGGCGCCTGCGACACGGTCGACCTGCGGGGCGAGAACGCCGCGCTCACGCGGACGGGTGCGACCGGCGTCGTGTCCGTGCGGCCCGGGCGCAGCGGTTCGGCCCTCATCTACGTCCCGTACCCGGGCGGATTCGCCGGGCCGCGGATCGTGCCGCTCACCGCGGGTTCCGCCGTGACGATCGCGTTCGTCGTGGCCGGTCCGCTCATCCTGCAACTCCCGGCGGGCGAGCACCAGGTCTGCGGCCTGCGTGCCGGCGCCTGAGTGCCGCGCAATAGTTCCACCACGTGAACGCCACCAAGCCGCTGCGGGTTCCCGCGATCGACGGCTTGCGCGCCGTCGCCGCGCTGGCGGTTGTCGTGTTCCACACCTGGGAGATCATCGGCGCGCCCCGCTTCGCCCACCGAGTGCTCAACGCCGCCGGCGGCGGCTACCTCGGCGTCGACATGTTCTTCGTCATCAGCGGCTTCGTCATGTTCCTGCCCTTCGCCACCGACCAGCCGTTCCGGCCCCGCGCCTATGCGCGCCGCCGCGTTGCTCGCATCCTGCCGGCGTATTACGTCTCGATCGCGGTCGTGCTGGCCGTGTGGTCGTTCGCGCTGCACCAGCCGCCGAGCACGCACCATCCCCTCACGACGGGCGACGGCGTGTTCCAGGTGGCGATGCACCTCGTCATGGCGCAGGCGCTGGTGTTGCCAATCGTGCACGCCACCTTCGGTCTGGGCATCGACGGCGCGTGGTGGACACTGACGTGGGAAGCGATGTACTACGGCGTGTTGCCGGAGATCGCGCGTCGGTTCCGCCAGGCGCCGACCGCGTACACGATCGGCGCGCTGGTCGTCGCCACCGCGACGCGCATCGTGGCGTTCCGCGCAGCATCAGTGATGCACCACCTGCCCGAGGCCGTGCAGTTGTTCGTGCGGGCGATGGCCGAAGGCATCATCGGCTACGGCGGTCATTTCGCCGTCGGGATGCTCGTGGCGTGGACTGTCGCGCGCCGAGCAGCACCCCGACGCTGGACCGCGTTCTTGCTCGCCGCCGGCGGCTTCGCCGTCACGGCGGCCGTCTGGTTGTGGCTCGGCGATCTGGCGGCGCGCGATCACGCGGTGCAGCCGAGGTGGATGGCGTACTTCGTCGGCCGTCCGGTGTTGGCGGTCGGCTTCGGTGCGTTTCTGTTCGGTGCCGCGCATCTGGAGCGGGCCAATGCGCTGCTCGGGAGCCGCCCGCTCAAGTGGATCGGCGACCGGTCCTACGGCGTGTACCTGTTCCACAGCATCGCCATCGCCCTGCTCTACAACGGCGTCTTGCACTCGCAACCGACGGCGGCGGGGCTGCTGCGCGGCCTGGCCGTGATCGTCCCGATCGCGCTCGTGGCCGGCGCGATCAGCTACCGCTGGGTCGAGCAGCCGGCGATCCGTTGGGCCCGGCGGCGGGAGACGGCGACCGACCGCGCCCGGCACCGCGTCGAGGACGCCGCCGCGCCCTGAGACGGGCTCGTCAGCGCGCCGGGAACGGTGCGGGGTCGCCGTCGCGCTCGACGACCGTCGAGCTCCAGCTCATGACCTCGGCGAGGTGGTCGACGACCTTCTGCCATTCCTCGGGGAACCAGCCTTCGGCCTTGCCCTCGACGGTGCCGTCCATGGCGATATGGGCAAACGCGGGCAGCTTGTCGAAGCCCATTCCCCGGATCGCCTCGCGCTCGGGGTCGGCGAAGGTGAGCAGGGTGTTCACCCAGGGGCCGAGGAACAGGCGGCACTCGTCGGGCGTCGCCGGCAGCAACAGGGCCACGCGCACGTCGGCCTGGCTGAAATGCGTCAGCACCCGGGTGGCGATCGGCAGGATCCACGCACCTTCTTGCGTGAAGGGATCGAGCGCCACGACGGCCATGTGGAAGGTCGTGAGGAACTCTTCGAGCGTGCGCGCCCGTCCCGTCAACGGGGCCAGCGTTACGTCGGTGGAAATCGTCGTCGCCACGAGCACGAAAACGTAGTGGCACGCCTACGCTGGAAGCGAGATGAGCGAGTGGAGCGAGCGAATCAACGGAACTGCGGCCAAGCCATTGGCTGCGCCCGCAGGGCGCTGAACAATGGCACACCCGATCGAGAGGCTGCGGTGGGCGGCGCGCAATGACGGCGATGGTCCGCGGCTGGCGGGGTTGACCGCGGCGCGGGCCCTCGGTGGCTTCGTCGGCGACCCCGCCGGTCTCGTCACCGCCTGCCGCCGGCTCGTGCAGCGCCAGCCGGCGATGGGCCCGGTGTGGTGGGTGACGGCCCGGATGCTCGTCACGCCCGACCATGCCCACGTCGAGGCGGACCTGATCGAAGACTTGCTGGTCGAGGACCCGACCGGCGAGGAGGTCGCCTACTTCCTCGACGGGCTGATCCCGGGCGAGTCCACGATCCTGCTGGTCGGCCCGCCGTGGTATTCGGGCGACGCCTTGACGCGGCGCGGCGACATCACCGTGCTCGCCGTCGACACGCCGGTGGGCTACGGGCTGGCGCGCGCCCTCGAGCGCGCCGACGTGGACGCCATCGGCGTGCGCGACTCGGGTATTGGCGCCGCGGCCGCGGCGGCGGACGTCGTCATGATCGACGCCACCGCCGTCGGTCCCGACGGCGTCATCGCCGCGAGCGGGTCACGCGCCGCGGCCGCGGTCGGCCGCGCTGCCGGCCGCCACGTCGTGGTCGCGGCGGGCGAGGCGACCGTGCTGCCGGCGCGTATGTGGGAGGCGCTGGGCGCAGCCGTCGACGCCGACGACGACGCCTGGGATGCGGACTACGAGTTCGTGCCGCTGTCGTTGATCGAGACGATCGTCGGCCCGACCGGCGCCATGGACCCGGGCCGCGCCGTCACCCGCGCCGACTGCCCGATCGCGGCAGAACTGCTCCGCCCGCTCCGCTAGAACTGCGCCATGAGCGAGACCGTTTCCTTTCCGTCCAACGGCGACAACGCGAGCGGCTACCTCGCCCTTCCGGCGAGCGGGTCGGGCCCGGGCGTGCTCGTGATCCAGGAGTGGTGGGGGCTGAACCCCCAGATCAAGGGCATGGCCGACCGCCTCGCCGGTGAAGGCTTCGTCGCGCTCGCCCCGGACCTGTACCACGGCGAGTTGGCCGAGCACGACGAGATGGACAAGGCGAGCCACCTCATGTCGACGCTCGACCAGGCGCGGGCCGTGCGCGACATGGAGGGCGCCGTCGACTACCTCCAGGGCCGCAACGAGACCACCAGCAGCAAGGTCGGTGTGATCGGGTTCTGCATGGGCGGGATGCTCTCGCTCATGCTCGGCGCCGAGTACGGCGCCAAGATCGGCGCCGTCGTCCCGTTCTACGGCGCCCCGGTGTTCGGCAATGCCCCCGACTGGAACGGCCTCACTGCGCCGGTCAAGGGCCACTACGCCGAGAACGACGACTTCTTCGGGCCCGACAAGATCAACGCGCTGCAGGACGAGCTGCGGGGTCTCGGTAAGGACGTCTCCTTCACGATTCACCCGGGCACCGGTCACGCCTTCGCCAACGAGACCAACGCCTTGGGCACCTACAACCACGACGTCGCCGAGCAGTGCCTCGCCGACGCGTTCGCTTTCCTGAAGCAGAACCTCTCGTCGTAGGCTCTGCGCATGTCCGCACGTTCCCGCGACCTGCCCCGCCGTAGCTGCCTTTCGGTTCCCGGATCGAGCGAGAAGTTCCTCGCCAAGGGCCCGACGATCAACGCTGACATGACGTTCCTCGACCTCGAGGACGCCGTGGCGCCGCTGGAGAAGGTCGACGCCCGCGCCAAGGTCGTCGATGCCATCAAGAACCTCGACTGGGGCGACCGCGTGCTGTGCGTGCGCGTCAACGCCTGGGACACCATCTGGACCTACGGCGACGTGATCGAGGTCGTGGGGAACGCGGGGGAGCGTCTCGACGAGATCATGCTGCCGAAGGTCAACACGGCGGCCGAGGTCGTCGCCCTCGACCTGCTGCTCACGCAGGTCGAAAAGAACAGCGGGCTGCCCCTTGGTCACATCGGCATCGAGGCCCAGATCGAAACGGCGCAGGGCCTCATCAACGTCGAAGAGATCTGCAAGGCGTCGCCCCGTCTCGAGACGATCATCCTCGGTCCCGTCGACTTCTCGGCGTCGATGGAGATGCCCTCGCTCGCCGGCGGTCTCCAGATCCCCGAGTATCCGGGCGACTACTTCCACTACGTGTTCATGAAGATCCTCATGGCCGGGCGCGCTGCTGGCCTCCAGGTGATCGACGGCCCGTACGTGAAGGTGCGCGACAGCGAGGGCTTCAAGGACTACGCCACCCGCACGCAGATCCTCGGCTTCGACGGCAAGTGGGCGCTGCACCCCGACCAGGTCGAGATCCTCAACGACTTGTTCTCGGGCACGCAGGAGCAGTTCGACAAGGCATGGGACGTGCTCGACGCCTACGAGAAGGCCACTACCACCGGCGACCGCAAGGGCGCGGTGATGTTCGGCGACGAGATGATCGACGAAGCCAGCCGCAAGGTCGCGGTCAAGTTGGTGGCCCGCGGCAAGCGCGCCGGCCGCACCCGCACCCCCGGCTAACGACTTCTGTGAAGGGTTGCCCGCCCATAGGGCGGGAAACCCTTCACAGAAGTGCGGGGAGGGCTACTTGACCGAGGCGTCGAAGATCGCCTGGATCGACGCGTCGAGGGCCTTGTCGAACTCTTGGTCGCTCTGCTGGGCCGTGAGACCCTCGGTCAACGCGCGGGAGAACGACGCGATCACGCCGGGGTTCTTGGCCAGCTTCTCGCACGCCTCGGCGCGGGTGTAGCCGCCCGAGAGGGCGACGACCTTGACCACCTTCGGGTGGTTGACGAGGTCGCTGTAGAAACCGTCTTCGGATGGCAGCGTGAGCTTGAACATCACGTGCTGGTCGGCGGACAGGTCGTCGAGGCCGGCGAGCAGCGCCGCCTTCAGCTGCGCCTCGGCTTCGGCCTTGTTGGGCGCCTTGATGTTGACCTCGGGTTCGAGGATGGGCACGAGGCCGTGCGACAGGACCTGCTTGCCGACCTCAAACTGCTGCGCCGCGATCGCCTGCACGCCTGTCTCGTTGGCGTCGTTGATGACCGAGCGCTCCTTCGTGCCGAAGATGCCCTTGGCCACGCCGCGCTCGAGCAGCGCGTCGAGGTCGGGCATGGCCTTCATCAGCTGCACGTTGTCGGCTTCGTCGGCGAGGCCTTTGTCGATCTTCAAAAACGGCACGACGCCCTTCTTCGACCACAGGTACTCCGCGGTGTCCATGCCCGAGATCTGGCGGTCCATCGTCATCTCGAACAGGATCGCCCCGAGGATGCGGTCGCCGTTGAACGACGGGCTCTCGATGATCCGAGAACGCATCTCGTGGATCTTGTCGAACATCTCGGCCTCCCCCGAGTACTCCGACTCTTCGATGCCGTAGAGCCTGAGGGCCTTGGGAGTCGACCCGCCGGACTGGTCGAGGGCGGCGATGAAGCCACGGCCGGCGCGGACCTTGTCGAGCTGTTCCTGGTTCATATGAGTGCCTTTCTTAGTTCCGTCTGTGAGCTGTTCGCTCAACGCCCGCGTACCTGCCGCAGGGTCCTTCCGATGTCGAGGAGGTGGTGATCGACTTCGTGCTGCACGTTGCGTGCCATCCAGTCGATGGTGAACTTCATGTCGTCGCGCATCCAGTAGCGATCCCAACCGTCGTCGGGTACGGCGGCGAACGCCGCGCTCAACTCGGCAGCGGCGGCGTCGATCTCGTCGGCGACCGCCGCCGGATCCTGCTCGTTATAGCGCCTGCTCAACGCCGCCTTGTCACGCGCCAGCGCCTGGAACTCGGGCGGGTTGCCGGCGACGGTGGCGGGCACGCGCTCGATGTTGATGCGCAGCGCGTCGCGCACGTGGCAGGCATATTCGAGCGCCGACCACATGTCGGGCACGGGTCGCGCGCGCAGGACGGCGTCGAGGTCCTCGTCCTTCAGGCCGCGGGTGAGAGGAGCGCGCAGGCGCTTACCCGTCTTGGCGATGGACTCCGCCACCGAGTGCGGGTCGAAGTCGTCGAACGCGAAGCCGCATTCGGCGCACGTCCAGCCCGGACGTGGGACGTCCCAGTCGCCGACGCCCATTAGGACGCCGCAGCCTCGGTGAGGCGGCGGGCGATCACCTTGAGGGCGAGCGTTTCGTCGGCGCCCTCGAAGATCGACAGCACGCGGGCGTCGACGAAGTAGCGGCTGACGGGGAACTCCTCGGCGTAACCCATGCCGCCGTGGATCTGCAGGGCTTCGCGCGTCACCCACTCGGCGGCGCGGCACACGTAGGCCTTGACGAGGCTGGCCTCCATCGAGCCCTCGCCCTTGGCCATCAGGTGGGCGACGTGATAACTGAACTGGCGGGCGGCCTGGATGATCGCCGCCATCTTGGTGAGCTTGGCGCGCGTGAGTTGGTAGTTGACGATCGGCTCGCCGAACACGACGCGGTTGCTCGCGTAGTCGAGCGCCGCTTCGTAGGCGGCCTGCATCACGCCGATGGCGCGCGCCGCGGTTTGCAGGCGGCCGTTCTCGAAGCCGGCCATCTGCATGTAGAAGCCCTTGCCCAACCCGTCGTCGAGGCCGATGAGGTTGGCGGCCGGAACGAGCCAGTTCTCGAAGGCGAGTTCGTAGGAGTGCATGCCGCGGTAGCCGAGGGTGTCGATCGGGCGGCCTTCGAGCTTGCCGCCGCCGTCCTGGGTGAGGAGGAAGCCGTGGCCGTCGCCGCGTTCCTTCGGCGAAATCAGCAGCGACAGGCCGCGGTGGCCCGAGTCGGGGGTTCCGGTGCGCACGAGCAGCATCAGCACGTCGGCGCGCGCCGCGAACGTGCACCACGTCTTGACGCCGTTGACGACATAGTCGTCGCCGTCGCGTACCGCGGTGACCTTGACGCCGGCGACGTCGGAGCCGAAGTCGGGCTCGGTGACGGCCACCGCGTTCATGACTTCACCCGTCGCCAGCTTGGGCAGCCACTCGGCCTTCTGTTCCTCGGTGCCGCCCTTGAGGAGTGCACGCGTGAGGATTTCGGGTCGCGTGATGAGGCTGCCGCCCACGCCGAGGCTGCCCCGCGACAACTCCTCGGTGGCCACCACCATCGAGACGTACTCGTCGTCGCTTCCTGTCGCCCAGCCGCCGTACTGCTCGGGGACGGACAGGCCGAACGTGCCGAGCTCGGCGAGGCCACTGATGATGTCTTCGGGGATATCGCTGTTGGTCCGGTGGATGTGCTCGGCGACGGGGCGGACCTTGTCCTCGGCGAACCGGCGGAACGTGTCGGCGACGAGTTGCATGTCGTCGCCCAGGTGCCGCGGGCCTTCCTCGCCGCACAGCGACGCCATGAACTCGGGATCGCGGCCGGCGGCGGTGAGCCGCAGGGCCTTGTCGAGCGCGCCCGGCTCGACGCCCCACGCCGCCTCACGACCGGTGACCCGCGACGCCACGTCGTGGATGGCGTCGGCGACGAAGGCCGCCGCCAGCCGCGCTTCGACGTCCCCGCGGTCGCCGTAGTCGGCTGCGCCCCGGGCGCAGGCGACCGCGGCGGCGGCGTGGGCCAAGTCGTACGCCACGACCTGGTGGGCGTCGACGCCGCCGTTACCGGCGATGCGCCGGGCACACGCGTCCACGAGCGATTGCGCGTCCCCCAACGCGGCGCGGGCCTCATCCATCGAAAAAGGGGCTGGCATGCCCGCAATCCTACGTTTGGGACGCGCGGGCCCCACCATTAGCTTGGCTGGCATGACGACGTACGACAGGCCGTTTGGGCGGTACCTCGAGGACTTCGAGGTGGGCGACATCTACAAGCACTGGCCCGGCAAGACGATCACCGAATACGACGATCACCTCTTCTGCATGATCACGATGAATCACCACCCGCTGCACACCAACGTGTGGTTCGCCGAGAACGAGACGGTGCACGGCAAGAACGTCGTCGTCGGCAACCTCGTGTATTCACTCGTGCTCGGCATGTCGGTGCCCGACGTGTCCGGCGCGGCGATCGCGAATCTCGAGATCGAGTCGCTGACCCACAAGAAGCCGACGTTCCACGGCGACACCATCTACGCCGAGACGCGCGTGCTCGACAAGGTCGAGTCGTCCTCCAAGCCCGACCGCGGCATCGTCACCGTCGAAACCAAGGGCTTCAACCAGCACGGCGACGAGGTCTGCTACTTCCGCCGCAAGGTCATGGTGTGGAAGAAGGACGCCGCTCCGGTGCGCCGGCGTCCCTACGGTGACGACGTCTGGTCGAGTTAAGCCGTCACCCAGTCGACGACGAGTTTGTTGACCAGGTCGGGCCGCTCGACCTGAAGGAAGTGACCGCAGTCGTCGAGCACCTCGACGCGTGATTCGGGGGACAGGAACGTCGCGGCGGTCGTCGTGAGGTCGACGCCGAGGCAGCCGTCGTCGCGGCCGTGGAGGTACAACAGCGGTTGCGGGGGGACGCCCTGCGTGCCGGGATGGTCCGTGCTCCCGAGCATGGCGCGGTAGTAACCGATGGCGGCGGCGAGGTTTGCCGGATCGCGCAGAGCGTCCTTGACCGCGGGGATGTGTGCCGAGCCGTCGAAGCCGGGGGACCACTCGGCCCACAGGCCGTCGATGAACTCGAGGTCGTTCACCCCGACGGCCATCTCGGCCATCGGGCTCTGGAAGAAGAACATGTACCAACTGCGCCGCAGCTGCTTGAACGACAGGAAGCCGGCGCCCAGGGCCGGCGCCGGTGGCACCGCCATGGTGACGACACGCCGCCACCGATCGGGGGCGACGACAGCGGTGCCGTAGGTGGTGATCGCACCCCAGTCATGACCGATGATCACGGCGCGCCCGTCGCCCCCGAGGGCCTCGTGCAACGCGTTGGCGTCCTGCTCGAGCATGCCGACGCCGTAGATACCGTCGGGGGGTACCTGCGTCGGCGCGTAGCCGCGCATCCACGGCGCCACGGCGTGAAAGCCGGCGTCGGCAAGGGCGGCGAGCAGCGGGTTCCAGGTGGGGGCGGCGTCGGGGAACCCGTGCAGGCACAACGCCAGCGGCCCGTCGGCGGGACCCGCTTCGAGGTAGGCGAATGCGAGTCCGTTGGCATCGATCGTCGGCATGGGCGGCGAGCGTAGCGAGCGCCCCAAAGAGGCAGGGCGGGTGGGCGGGCGGCGAGCGTAGCGAGCGCCCCAAAGAGGCAGGGCGGGCGGGCGGGCGCCAAAGTATTCGCCGTGCCGGTTCACGTGTCAGCCGAAGAGGGCTACGCCCACGTCGGGCCGACGTACGAAAGGGGTCGGCCCGAGTACCCGCCCGACGCCGTCGCCTTCCTGTTGCAGCGCCTCGGCGGCGAGCGCGTGGTCGACTTGGCCGCCGGGACCGGCAAGTTCACCCGCGCGTTGCTTAACGCCGGCGTCACCCCGGTGGCGGTCGAGCCGGTGGCGCACATGCGGGCGACGCTGGCCGAGCAGAACCTCGGCGTCGAGATCGTCGACGGCACCGCCGAGTCGATGCCGTTGGCCGACAACGCGGTCGACGCGGTTGTGGCGGCGCAAGCGTTCCACTGGTTCGACGGGGCCGCGGCGCTGCGCGAGATCGGTCGCGTCCTGCGGCCGTTGGGCGGGCTCGGTCTCGTTTGGAACGGTCAGGACCGCAGTATCGACTGGGTCGACGCGATTTGGGAGCAGGTCGACGCGGCCCGCGACGACACGCCGAGCGCGTGGTCCTACGCCTGGCGCGCCGCCTTCGACGACGCGTCGGGATTCGGTCCGCTCCGCACCGCCACGTTCCGCCACGACCATCCGACCGACCGCGACGGGCTCGTCGCCCGGGTGACGTCGATCAGCTTCGTTGCCCGCGGTCCCGCCGAACAGCGCGAGCGACTGGTGCGCCACGTGCTCGCGGTGTGCGACGAGGCGGGACTGCCGGAGCGTTTCGCGTTGCCGTACAACTGCTACGTCCACTGGTGTCGGCGCACCGCCTGATCGCGTGGGCCGCGGTCAACGGTCGCGACCTGCCGTGGCGCCACACCCGCGACCCGTGGGCGATCCTTGTCAGCGAGGTGATGCTCCAGCAGACGCAGGTGGCGCGGGTAGTTCCGGTCTGGCGGGCCTTCCTCGAACGGTTCCCGACGGCGCCGGCGTGCGCGGCGGCGCCGCAGTCCGACGTCGTAACCGCGTGGCGGGGCATGGGGTACAACCGCCGCGCCGTCAGCCTGCATCGCTGCGCCATCGCCGTGACGGCCGACCACGCCGGCCGCGTGCCCGACGACCTCGACGCGCTTTTGGCGCTGCCCGGGATCGGCGCCTACACCGCACGCGCCGTCCTCGCCTTCGCCTACGAGCGCGCGGTGGGTGTCCTCGACGTGAACGCGGCGCGAGTGCACGCTCGCTTGGCCGGCGCGCCCGTCGACCAGACGACCGCCGACGCGGCGGCGCCCAGCGGCCAGGCGTGGGCGTGGAATCAGGCCATCCTCGACCTCGGCGCCACAATCTGCACGAAGCGCCAACCGCGTTGCGGTGACTGCCCGTTGTCCGACGACTGCGCGTGGCATCGCGCCGGACCCGACCCGGCGCCGGCCCGAACGCGGCAGTCGAAGTTCGAAGGCTCGGACCGCCAGGGACGAGGCCGTCTCGTCGACGCGCTCCGGCTGGGCGCGGTGTCCGCCGACCCCGCCGACCTGGCCGAGATCATGGGTTGGCCGGGGGACACAAAGCGGGCACAGCGCGTCGCGTTGTCCGTCGTGGCTGACGGCCTGGCAGACTGGGCAGACAATTCACTGACGCTTTGCTTGCGTCAGTAGCTGTGACCTTGGTCACACCTGGAGCATCGAATGCACGAAGCAGTAACCTGCCCGCAAGAGAAGGACTGATTGGGGGGGAGCAGCGCTGAAAGTCTCGTTCCACGGCGTACGCGGCAGCTGCCCATGCCCTAGCGACGACAACGTCCGCTACGGAGGAAACACCGCGTCTGTCGCCGTAGAAGTCCACGGGGAAAACCCGATCCTGTTCGATCTCGGGACCGGATTGCGCCTGCTGGGCCAGTCGATGCCGATCACGCCGTTCGTGGCGTCCGCGCTCGTAACCCATATCCACTGGGACCACGTCCAGGGTCTGCCGTTCTTCCCGCAGATCCACGTGCCCGGCAACCGCCTCGACATCTACGGCCCGCATCAGGCCGACGGCACGCTGGCGGAGGTCTTCGGCGGGCTGATGAAGCCGCCGTACTTCCCGATCCACTTCAGCGAGCTCCAAGGCGACGTCAACTTCATCGACGTGACGTCGGAGGAAATGGCGATCGGCAACGCCAAGGTGCTGGTGCGGCCGGTGCCCCACGTCGGGCCGACCGTCGGGTACCGCCTCGACTGGGACGGCGCCAGCATCGCCTACATCAGCGACCACCAGGCGCCGTACTCGACGGTCAACGACACGCCCACGCCGACGAACCACATCGACGCCGGCGTGCTCGAGTTGTGCGACGGCGTCGACATGCTGATCCACGACGCGCAGTACACGCCCGCCGAGTTCGCGCAGAAGTCCTATTGGGGTCACTGCACGATCGACTACGCGCTCATGCTCGCCAAGCGCGCCGGCGTGCAGGCTCTCGCCATGTTCCACCACGATCCCGGCCACAGCGACGAACGCATGGACCAGCTGATCGAGGACGCGAAGTGCAAGGGCCTCGCCATGGGGATCCCCGAAGTCGTCGGCACCTACGAAGGTCTCGTCATCGACCTGTAGCGTCACCGGCGTGAACAGCATCGACACGGGACGCTTCAAAACCGTCATGGGCCACTTCGCCACGGGCGTCACGATCGTCACCGCCCTTGAAGGTGAAACACCGGTCGGCTTCACCGCGCAGAGTTTCGTGTCGCTGTCGATCGACCCGCCGCTCGTCGCCGTGTGCCCGGCGCGGTCGTCGACCTCATGGCCGAGGATCGCGGCGGCTGACGGTCTGTGCATCAACATCCTCGGCGCCGATCAGGAGCCGGTCTGTCGCGCCATGGCGACGCCCGGAGCCGACAAGTTCTCAGGCGTCGGTTGGAGCGCAGCACCGCGCACCGGTGCGCCGTTGATCGACGGCTCGCTCGCGTGGGTCGAAGGCCGTATCGAGGCGACGCATCCGGCCGGCGACCACGAAATCGTCGTGGTGCGCGTCGAGGACATGGGCGAGGCCACGAGCGAAGGCCATCCGCATGGACCGCTGCTGTTCTACCGAGCCGGGTTCGGTTCGTTCACGTCATGAAGGTCCGCGAGACGTCGATCGCCGGGCTCTTCGAGATCTCGCTTGACATCAACCGCGACGACCGCGGTTCGTTTCGCGAGGCGTACCAGCGCGAGAAGCTGCTCGCCCTCGGTCTGCCCGACCTCGGTGTCGTGCAGTGGAACATCTCCACCAACGTGTCGCGCGGAACGCTGCGGGGCATCCACGCCGAGCCGTGGGACAAGTACATCCACGTCATCGCCGGCGAGGCGTATGCCGCCATCGTCGACCTGCGCGACGACTCGCCGACCTACAAGCAGTACGAGCAGTTCACGCTGACGCCCGAGAACGCGATCTTCGTGTCGCGCGGACTCGGCAACTCGTATCAGACGCTGACCGACGACTGCGTGTACGGCTACCTCGTCAACCAGCACTGGTCGCCCGACGCGCAGTACACGTTGATCTCCTACCGCGACCCCGAACTGGCGATCCCGTGGCCCGTCAGCCCGCCGATCGTGTCGGCGAAGGACGAGGGACATCCATCCCTAGCTGAGCGAGGATGAACGCCTGCACGCGGGCCTCGTCCTCCCACATGCTGTAGCGACCCGAAGGCCCGGCATGCCCGGCGCCCATTTCGGTCTTGAGCACGAGCGGCCGGTCGTCGGTCTTGGTCGTGCGTAGCTTCGCCACCCACTTCGCCGGCTCCCAGTACTGCACTCGAGGATCGTTGAGTCCGGCCTCGACGTACAGCGCCGGGTAGTTGGTCTCGGCGACGTTGTCGTAGGGCGAATACGACTTCATGTACTGGTAGTCGTCGGCGTTGTCGCGCGGGTTGCCCCACTCTTCCCACTCGGTCACGGTGAGGGGGATCGTCTCGTCGGACATGGTCGTGACTACGTCGACGAAGGGCACCTCGGCCACGACGGTGTTGAACAACTCGGGCGCCATGTTCGCTACGGCGCCCATGAGGAGACCGCCGGCCGATCCGCCGCGGGCGACCAGCTCGCCCGGCGCGCACCAGCCGGTCTCGACGAGGTGGCGAGCGCAGGCGATGAAGTCGGTGAACGTGTTGCGCTTGTGCAGCATCTTGCCGTTCTCGTACCAGTTGCGGCCCATCTCACCGCCGCCCCGAACGTGGGCGATGGCGTAGACGATGCCGCGGTCGACGAGGTTGAGGCGCGGGATTGAGAAGTAGGGGTCGATCGAGATCTCGTAGGAGCCGTAGCCGTAGAGCAGGCACGGGGTGGTGCCGTCGGGTTCGAAGTCGCGGGGGCAGAGGATGGATATCGGGATGCGGGTGCCGTCTTCGGTCGTCGCCCACTCGCGCGCCGTGCGGTAGTTCGACGCCGAGAAGTCGTCGAGCACCTCGGTCTGCTTGACGACGGTCGGCTGGCGCGTGGCGACGTCGTAGTCGATCCAGGTCATCGGCGTGTTGAGCGACGTGAAAGTGAAACGCAGCTTCGTCGTGTCGAACTCGGCGTTGGCGTCGATCTCGGCGGCGTAGACCGCCTCGGCGTGATGCATGACGTGCTGCGCGCTCGTCGCCTTGTCGATGATGCGGATGGTCGTGAGGGCATTGGCCCGCTCGCCGACGGCAACGAAGGTCTTGAAGGCTGCGACCTCCGTGACGCGGGTGCCTTCGCGATGCGCGAGCACGTCGATCCAGTGGGCGCGGCCGGGATTGTCGACGCCGGCAGCGACGACCTTGAAGTCGCGCGCGCCATCAGCGTTGGTGAGGATGAGGAAGCGCTCGCCGTCGTCGCACGTCTCGTATTCGAGACCGTCGACGCGCGGTTCGACGACCGTGAGCGGGCCGAGCGGATCGTCGATGCGCAGGAAGTGGTCCTCGTTCGAGATCTTGCTGCCCGAGCGCACGAACACGAAGCGGCCGGCAAGGTCGCGTTCGACGTGCACGAAGAAGCGCTCGTCGTCATCTTGGTAGACGATCGGGTCGTCTGCCGGGTCGTCGCCGAGCACGTGACGGCGTACCTGGTACGGGCGGTGGGCGTCGTCGAGCATCACGTAGAGGAAGACGTCGTCGGTCACCCAGCACGAGTCGCCGGCGGTGTCGGGGATCTCGTCGGGCAGGTCGCGCAGCGTGGTGAGGTCGCGCACCCGCATCGTGTACTTCTCCGAACCGTCGAAGTCGGTGGCGTAGAGGCAGTAGCGATCGCTCGGCGACACGCGCGGGCCGACGCAGGACAAATAGTCGTGACCCTCGGCCATGGTGTTGCGGTCGAGGATGACCGTCTCTTCGCCGTCGTCTCCGCTGCCCCGAGGACGCCGGCACGAGTCCGGGTACTGCGCGCCCTGCGCGGTGCGCACGTAGTACTCCCAGTCGCGCAACGGCACCGGCGGTGACGTGTCGTCTTCCTTCGTGCGTGCCTTGATCGTGTCGAACAACTCTTGGCGCAGGTCAGCCAGCGGTGCGAGGACGGTGTCGGTGTAGGCGTTCTCCGCTTCGAGGTAGGCAATGACTTCGGGGTTGTCGCGCTCGCGTAGCCAGTAGTACGGGTCGACGCGGACGTCGCCGAACGCGGTCAACTCGTGCGGGCGTTGTTCGGCGTAGGGCGGCTCGGGATAGGACACGTCCCCATTCTTAAGGCGCACCGGCGCCACGCGCCGCGCCCGCAACGGCGCGGTGCGGCGCGGATAAGCGGCCGCGGCCGCGGCCGCCGCCGCGGCTGCTGCTGCTGCTGTGGCTTCTGCTTCTTCGGCGGCGAGGCGTGTGGCTTCTGCTTCTTCGGCGGCGAGGCGTGCGGCTTCTGCTTCTTCGGCGGCGGCTCGCGCTTCCTCCTCGGCCGCGAGCCATTCAGCCGCTTCCTCCGCCGCGATTCGTTCGGCCTCTTCGGAGGCGAGCCGCAACCGCTCGAGTCGCGCCGCTTCTGCCGCCACCGCTTCGAGCCGGGCGGCCTCCATCGCGATTGCGTCCTCGTCGGTGGGTTCTTCCACTGTTAGATCAGCTAGCTGTTCGAACAGTGCAGATTCCTCCACTGTTCGATTAGGTACCTGAAGTGGCAGTGCAACAACCGGGGCGGGGGAGGCAGCCCGCGCTGCGTCGCGGCGACGGCGGCGTCGCCGGCGTGCCGTCGGCGACAACAGCAGCACCAGCGCGAACACCAGCGCCACGACCGCGACGACACCGAGCGCGACCCTAGCCGCCGCGCGGGCGCCGGTGTCCGCCTTCTCGCCATGACGCACCGAAGTCGGTGGCGCGCTCGTGACCGTCGTCGCGGGCGTTGCCGCCGTCACCAGGAGCAAGGCCGGCGACACGTACCGTTGCCCGCCTTCGCCCGCCGCGGACTCGAGTCGCTGGATGAGGCAGTTCACCTGCACGACGTACTGGCGGTCGACGGTCAGCCCTTCGGGCACCGGGAACGTGAAGTCGAATGCGTAGTTCCCGTCGGCCTTGAAGGTGCGCACCGGCTTGCCGTCGACCAACAGCTGCCCATCGTCGGCGCCAAACCCGTCCTGCACGCACCCGCGCCCGACCACGTGCACGGTCGCGCCGACCGGCGCCGACGCCGGCACCAACGTGAACACCGGCCCGGTGATCTCGAACGTCGAGCCCGGAATCGTGCGGTTCGTGTCGTTGCACGTCAGATCGGTCTCGTACACCGAGTCGGGGGACTGGTCGCCCGCTTCGGCGGGCGGCACCGCGTAATCGAAGCTGAACGAGCCTGTCGGTGCGGACGAGAACGCGAATTGTTCCCCCGACCCGTTCGTGACCTCGAAGCTGCCGCCAGCGGCACATCCCGTCCCCTCGACGTGGATCTTGGTGCCGACCGGCCCACTCGTCGGGGTTTGCTTCGTGATGCGGACCGTGGCGGCGGCCGCGGCGGTCGAGAACACGCCGGCTGACGCGACTACGAGGGCGACAATGGCGACCAACGCACCGACTCGTCGCCGCATGCCCGCGTTTCTACCGCTAATCAATCGGCCGCTGAAAAGCGGTCCCGGTAGGATCGGCCGCGATGTCGCAATCACAATCGGTTGGGGGGGTCGCGCGGTCTGACGGTTGGCGTCTACTGCGGCGGACCATTGGGAAGCAGAAGCTGGCGGTATCGATAGGGGTCAGCGCCGGCATCGTGTGGACGCTGGCGAAGGTTGCTCTGCCCACGCTGGCGCAGAAAGGCATCGACCAGGGCATCGTCGCCAACGAGCCGGGCGCGCTGCGCAAGTGGTCGGTGATCATCGTGGTCGTCGCCATGGTGTCGGCCGTGTGCACGGGGCTGCGGCGATTCGCGGCGTTCGGCGTGGCCTACCGCGCCGAGACGGACCTGCGGCTGCGCCTGTTCGCCCACCTCCAACGGCTGCATTTCGCCTATCACGACCGGGCCCAGACCGGGCAGCTGATGTCGCGCGCCGCCACCGACCTCCAGCAGATCCAGAGCTTCGTGGTGATGATCCCGATCACAATCTCGAATTCCCTGCAGATCCTGCTCGTCGCCATTCTGCTGCTCATCACCAACCTGAAACTGGCGGTCGTGGCGCTTGCGGCGCTGCCGCTGCTCAACGTGATGGCGAACCGGTTCTCCAAGCGCATCCACCCGGTGTCGATGGAGTTGCAGCAAGAACTTGCCGGTGTCGCCACGTCCGTCGAAGAGGCGGTTACCGGGATTCGCGTCGTCAAGGGGTTCGGCGCCGAGGCGCTGCAATCGCGGCGCATGAAGGCCACAGCCGAGCGTGTGCTCGACCGGGCGCTCTACGCCGGTCAAGTCCGCGCCGGTTTCATGCCGCTGCTCGATTTCATCCCGCAGGTCGGCATCTTCGCCATCGTGCTGCTCGGTGGCCACGACGTGCTGAACCACTCGCTGTCGCTGGGCAACCTGGTCAAGTTCCTCCTGTACGTGAACATGCTGATCTTCCCGCTGCGCATGACGGGCCAGCTGGTGGCGCAGGGTCAGCGCGCCGTGGCGGCGTCGCAGCGGGTCGAAGAGATCCTGGTCACCGAGGCGCTCATCGTCGACGCCCCGAACGCAACGCCGATGCCGCCGGGCCACGGCGAGATCCGCTTCGAGCACGTGAGCTTCGGCTACTCGCCCGAAGCCGAGAAGCCCGTCCTCGCCGACCTCAGCCTCACAATCCACGCCGGTGAGGCGGTGGCCATCGTGGGGCCGACGGGCTGCGGCAAGACGACGGTCGCCCGTCTCCTGCCGCGTTTCTACGAAGTGACAGGTGGGTCGATCACCATCGACGGTGCCGATGTGCGCACCGTGAAGCTGAGCCAACTCCGCACGTCGATCGGCATCGTGTTCGAGGACACCTTCCTGTTCGGCGACTCCGTGGCCGCCAACATCGCCTTCGCCGATCCCGACGCCACCCAGGAGCGAATCGAAGCGGCGGCCGCCCTCGCCGGCGCGCACGACTTCATCACCGAACTGCCCGACGGGTACGCCACCGAGATCGGCGAGCGCGGCTTCTCGCTGTCGGGCGGCCAGCGCCAGCGCATCGCCCTGGCTCGCGCGATCCTCGCCGATCCACGCGTGCTGATTCTCGACGACGCCACCAGCTCGGTCGACCCGACGAAGGAACACGAGATCCGCGACGCGCTGAAGACGGTGATGGCCGGTCGCACCACCATCGTGATTGCCCACCGACCGGCGACCATCGCGCTGGCCGACCGCGTGGTGCTCCTCGACGACGGCCGCATCATCGCCGAGGGCACTCACACCGAACTGCTGGCGACCAGCGAGCGCTATCGACAAGTCCTGGCGCAGGCCGAGGAGGTGGCGGCCTGATGGGTATGTGGGGCGGTCACGCCGTCGAAGAGGCCGAGAAACTCAAGGCGGGCGAAGGTCGCCAGCTGATGCGGCGGGCGCTGCGGATGCTGCGGCCCTATCGCGCCCAGGTCGTACTGACCGTCGGCGTGCTCATCATGTGGACCCTCGCCACCGTCGCCGGGCCGTGGATCATCGGCAAGGGCGTCGACGCGCTGGTCCACCGCAACGTCGGCAGACTCGATCGCGCCGCCGCGTTCTTCGCCGTCGACGCGATCGCGGTGTTCTTCTTGTCGCGTACGCAGATCCTTTTGATCAACCGGATCGGAGAGAGCTTCCTGCGCGACATGCGCGAGCGCGTCTTCGACCACCTGATGCAGATGTCGCTTGGCTTCTTCGACACGCAACAGACAGGCAAGCTCGTCGCCCGCATGACCAGCGACATCGACTCGCTTCAGGAGCTCGTGCAGCAGGGCATCATCGTGTTCATCACGAGCGGGCTGCTGCTCGTGGTGACGATCGGGGTGCTGCTGGTCAAGTCGTGGGAGCTGGCGCTGCTGTGCCTGGCGGCGCTGCCGATCGTGGTTATCGCGTCGATCCAGTTCCAGCGGGCGTCGAACAAGGCGTATCTGGTCGTGCGCGAGCGCATCGGCCAGACGCTGGCCACGTTCCAGGAGAGTGTGTCGGGCGTGCGCGTCATCCAGGCGTTCGGACGCGAGCAGGCCAACGAGAAGCGCTTCGCCCATCACAACCAGGAGCAGCTCGACGCGTACTCCTACGCGGTGAAGATCTCCGCCATCTACTTCCCGGTGGTCGAACTCGCCGGCAACATCGGCCTCGCCATCGTCGTGGGCATCGGCGGCGTGCTGGTGCACGACAAGACGATCACGATCGGCACCATCACGTCGTTCGTGCTGTACCTCCAGAACCTGTTCGACCCGGTGCAGCAGCTGAGCCAGTTGTTCAACACCCTGCAGTCCGCCGGCGCGGCGCTCAACAAGCTGTTCGGCGTGCTCGACACGCCGTCGCCGATCCAGGAGCGCAAGGCGGCGGTCGACCTGCCGGCGCGGGGCGTGCTTGAGGCCGTCGACCTCACCTTCGCCTACAGCCCCGACGGCCCGCGCGTCCTCGACCACGTCGGCATTCAGATCCAACCCGGCGAGCGCGTGGCCTTCGTGGGACCCACGGGCGCGGGCAAGTCGACGCTGGCCAAGCTGCTGTCGCGCATGTACGACCCCCTCGAGGGCGCGGTCCGCTACGGCGGTGTGGACTTGCGCGACGCCACGCTGGCGTCGATGAAGGAACGCTTCACCGTCGTGCCCCAGGAGGGCTACCTGTTCCAGGGCACGATCATGGACAACGTGCGGCTGGCCAAGCCCTCGGCCAGCGACGCCGACGTCGAAGCCGCCATGGCGCGCATCGGCGTGCTCGACCACTTCGCCACCCTGGCCGAAGGCCTGCACACCGAAGTGCGCGAAAAGGGGTCCCGCTTCTCCGCCGGCGAACGCCAGCTCGTGTCGCTGGCGCGCGCCGCGTTGGCCGACACCGAGGTGCTCGTGCTCGACGAGGCCACGTCGTCGCTCGACCCCGGTACCGAGGTCGAGGTCGAGGTGGCCCTCACCAAGCTCATGGAGGGCAAGACGGTCATCCTGATCGCCCACCGCCTCACGACCGCCGAGCGGGCCGACCGGGTCGCGGTGGTCGACGCCGGCGGCATCGTCGAGATGGGCACCCACGCCGATCTCGTGGTGCGCGGCGGCGCCTACGCCGCCCTGTTCGGCAGCTGGTCCGGGCATGCGGCTGCCTCTTGACGGGTTTACTACTATCTAGGTAGTGGAAATTCGGAGGCGTTGCAGTGGCGATTGAAGAGCTCAACCTCAGTAAGTACGCGCTGGGCTGGAGCGACGCGGAGAACTACGTCTTCAAGCCGGCCAAGGGCCTGAGCGAGAACGTCGTCAAGGACATCTCGTGGTGGAAGGGCGAGCCGGACTGGATGACCAAGTTCCGGCTGAAGTCGCTCCAGCGCTTTGACAAGAAGCCGATGGCGGCGTGGTTCGCCGACCACATCCCGAACATCGACTTCGACGACATCTACTACTACATCAAGCCGACGGAGCAGGTCACCGACGACTGGGACGAGCTGCCCGAACAGATGCGGCAGACCTACGAGAAGCTCGGGATTCCCGAAGCCGAGCAGCGCTACTTCGCCGGCGTCACCTCACAATATGAGAGCGAAGTGGTTTACCACCGCAACCGCGAAGACCTCGAGAAGCAGGGGATCATCTTCTGCGACATGGACACGGCGCTGCGGGAGTATCCGGAACTGCTCAAGCAGTACTTCGGCACCGTCATCCCACCGGGCGACAACAAGTTCGCCGCCCTCAACTCGGCGGTCTGGTCGGGTGGCTCGTTCATCTACGTGCCGCCGGGTGTGAATTGCGAGCTACCGCTGCAGGCGTACTTCCGGATCAACTCGGAAAACGCCGGCCAGTTCGAGCGCACGCTGATCATCGCCGACGAAGGCGCGCAGGTGCACTACATCGAGGGCTGCTCGGCGCCGGTGTACGCCAAGGACACCGACTCGCTGCACTCGGCGGTCGTCGAACTCATCGCCAAGCCGCACTCGCGCATCACGTACACCACGATCCAGAACTGGTCGAACAACGTCTACAACCTCGTGACGAAGCGAGCCCGTGCCGAAGAGGGCGCCCACGTCGAATGGATTGACGGCAACATCGGCTCGAAGCGCACGATCAAGTACCCGTCGGTGTACCTCATGGGTCCGAAGGCGTCGGGTGAGGTGCTGTCGGTGGCCTATGCGGGCGCCGATCAGTGGCAGGACACCGGAGCCAAGATGTACCACTGCGCGCCGGAGACCACGTCCACCATCATCTCGAAGTCGATCTCGAAGGACGGTGGACGCACCACGTACCGCGGCCTCGTCCACGTCGACGAGGGCGCGACGAACTCCAAGAGCTTCGTCCGCTGCGACGCCCTGTTGCTCGACGAGGACAGCCAGTCCGACACCTATCCGTACATGGAAGTGGGCGAGCGCGACGCTGCGATCGGTCACGAGGCCACCGTGTCGAAGATCGGCTCGGAGCAGCTCTTCTATCTGATGAGCCGCGGCCTGTCCGAAGAGCAGGCGATGGGCATGATCGTGAACGGCTTCATCGAGCCGATCACCAAGACGCTGCCGATGGAGTACGCCGTGGAGTGGTCCCGGTTGATCGAACTCCAGATGGAAGGCTCGATCGGCTAGTCCGCCACGTAAATGATGCTGTCGACGACGTAGCCGCCGCCCGGCCAGTTCTCGACCGTCATCTGCAACGAGCCGCCCTCGTAGGTCCACACGCAGTTGAACTGCCCACCGACGGGCGTGCACGGCTGGCGGTCGTACTTCGTCGCCGACGAGTACGGGTGGGCGAACAGCTTGGTGATCGCCTGCGGCTTGGCGTAGCGCGACGCGTCGTCCTGGTTGTTGCCCACCCACGCGCCGTAGAGGCCGTCGGCGGCGCCCTGCGGTGTCTGGGCCGGGCCGCTCGGAATCGTCGTGCTCGTACTCGTCGTCGACGCGGTCGTCGTCACCGTCGTCGCCGTACCTGACGAGTCCTTCTTGTCGTTCTTGCCACACGCCCCGAGCGCGAGCACACACAAAACCGCCACTGCCAGTCGTCGCATGTCGCTACGGTACTGACGCCTGTGCGGGTGTACGTGGAGGTGGCGCGGCGGAGCTTCCGGCGGTTCTCGACCTACCGCGCCGCCACCGTCGCCGGCATCTTCACCAATTCGGTGTTCGGGATGATCCGTGCCGCCGTGTTCATCGCAGTCGTGAAAACGCATCCGGGCGCCGGCGGCTACGACGTGCGCGACGTCGTCACCTTTACGTTCATCTCGCAGGGGATGCTGGCGTTCCTCTCGGCGTTCTCAGGCATCGAAGAGATCAGCAACCGCGTGCGCACCGGCGACATCGTCACCGACTTCTACCGGCCGTCGGACTTCCAGACGTGGTGGCTCGCCTTCGACAGCGGCCGGGCCACGTTTCAGCTCGTCGGTCGCTTCGCGCCGATCGTCGCTGTCGGCGCGCTCGTCTACGGGGTGCGCTGGCCGGCGAGCTTCGGCGTCGCCGCGCTGTTCGCGCTGTCGATGTACGCCGCGCTGCTCATCTCCTTCGGCGTGCGCTACCTCGTCAGCCTGACGTCGTTCTGGCTGCTCGACATCCGCGGCACGACCCAGCTGGCGGTCACGCTCATCATGTTCGGGTCGGGTAACACCGCGCCGCTGTCGTTCTTCCCGCACTGGCTCGAGCCGACGGTGCGGGCGCTGCCCTTCGCCGGGATGATCCAGACGCCGGCCGACGTGTGGATGGGCAAGGTCACGGGGGCCGCCGCCGCCGGCCGCGTCGGCCAACAGGTGGCGTGGGCCGCGGTGCTGTTCCTCGTCGGTCGCTACGTGACGACGCGGGCCACGCGCCGGGTGGTGATCCAGGGTGGTTGAGGCGGTGCGCAGCGCCGTCGGCACCTACCGCATCCTCGCCGGCGCGCGGTTGCGGTCCGACCTCGAATACCGCGTCAGCTTCGTGTTGTTCACCCTGAGCCAGTTCTTGATCACGGCGCTGGACTTCATCGCCGTCCTCATCGTGTTCACCAACGTGCACTCACTGAAGGGCTGGACCGTGGGCGAGGTGGCGTTCCTCTACGGCCTCGGCAATCTCGGTTTCGCCTTGGCCGACCTGTTCGTCTCGGCCATCGAGGCGGTACAGATTCACGTGCGCGAGGGCAGCCTCGACCGGTTCCTGCTGCGGCCGGCCTCGCCGATGGTGCAGGTGATCGCGGACGAGTTCTCGTTGCGCCGCATCGGCAAGGTGCTCGAGGGCCTGACGGTGCTGGTCATCGGTTGCGTCGCCGCGCCGATTCACTGGACGGTTACGCGCGCCGCGATGCTCGTCGTGTCCCTGCTGAGCGCGGCTGCGATCTTCGGTGCCGTGTGGGTGCTGGCGACGTGCTTGTGCTTCTGGTGGGTCGACGCCCGCGAGGCGGCAAACGCCGTCACCTACGGCGGCGCGTTCCTCGCTGAGTACCCGCTGGCGGTCTACGGCGGCATACTGCGCCGCGTGCTCGCCTTCGGGGTGCCGATCGCGTTCGCCAACTACTTCCCGGCGGTCTACGTGCTGGGGCGCACCGATCGGCTTGGCGCCCCGGCGTGGATCTCTTTCGCGAGCCCGCTCGTCGCCGTCGCCGTGTCCGTGGCGGCGGCGGCGGCGTGGCGCACGGGGCTGCGGCACTACCGGAGCACGGGTAGCTGATGGCCGTCATCACCGCCGAGGGTTTGGGCAAGACGTTCCGTGTCCGCCGCCGTGCCGGGCGACTGCGGCGGCGCGTCGAGAACGTCGTGGCCGTTTCCGATCTGCACTTCGCCGTCGAACCGGGTGAGATGGTCGGCTACATCGGGCCGAACGGCGCCGGGAAGTCCACGACGATCAAGATGCTGACCGGCATCCTCGTGCCGTCGCACGGTGACGTGCGCGTGCTGGGCCTCGACCCGTCGCGCCGGCGGACGGAGGTGGCGCGCCAGGTCGGCGTCGTGTTCGGCCAGCGCACGCAGCTGTGGTGGGACCTCCCCCTGGCCGACAGCTTCGACCTGTTGCGGCGCGTCTACAAGGTGGGCGACGCCGACTATCGCGCCACCCTCGACGAACTCGTCGACCTCCTCGACCTGGACGCGCTGCTGCCGGTCCCCGTACGGCAGCTCTCGCTCGGCCAACGCATGCGCGGCGACATCGCCGCGTCGCTGCTGCACGACCCCGCGATCCTCTACCTCGACGAGCCGACCATCGGTCTCGACGTGGTGAGCAAGGCGCGGGTGCGTGAGTTCCTGGCGAAGCGCAACGCCGAGCGGGGCACCACCGTGCTGCTGACGACGCATGACCTCGACGACATCGAGCACCTGTGCCAGCGGGTGATGATCATCGACCACGGCCGGTTGCTGTTCGACGGCGGGCTGGTCGAGGTGATCGAGCGGCTGGGAGAGGAACGAACGCTGGTCGTCGACCTCGCCGCCGAGTCGCCGCCGCTGACGGTGCCGGGCACGCGGCTGGTGTCGGTCGAAGGGACGCGCCAGCGCTTCGCGTTCAAGCGCTCGGAGGCGTCGGCGGCGGCGGTCATCGCCGGGGTCGCCGCCGCCGCCGAGATCGTCGAGTTGACGATCGAGGAGCCCGACATCGAATCCGCCATCCGGCGTCTGTACGAGTCGGGGCTGTAGCCGGTCTCGTGGCCGGCGCACCTACACGGGCTGCTCGCAGTTGAGCACGGCGTCCGGTCCAGGCGCAGAGGAGCAGGCGTCGGTGCCTTGACCACCGTCGAGGAAGTCCGGGGCGTTCCCGCCATCGAGAACGTCGTCGCCGTCACCGCCGAAGAGACGATCTTTGCCGTTTTCTCCGTTGAGAACGTCGCCGCCGTTGCCTCCGATCAGCACGTCCTTCCCGTTGCCGCCGTAGAGCGTGTCGTCGCCGAGTCCGCCGACGATGCAGTCGTCCTGATTGCCGCCGTGAATGACGTCGTTGCCCCCGAATCCGAATATGAGATCGGCGTGAACGGTGCCGTAGAGCACGTCATCGCCCCCGGTACCGGTGATGACGTGGGTGAACACCATCCCTGCGCACTCGGGCGGGGGTGATGGCGTCCAGGTCCCGGCCGTGATGCTGTAGGTGGCGGTCGAGTCCCGGTCGCCAAGTCGCGCGTAGACAAACGTCCCGCACATCAGCGCACCGGCGGCGGCGACGGAAGTCATCGCGATGAGCGAACGGTGCCAACGCATCACGTGTGCCTCCTCGTCAGGCGGATCTGTTGGATCACGACCAGTACGAGCCCGGCGGCGATCAGTTCTAATGCGGGGGCGACGAGCCTCTTCACGTCGAGGCCTGTCGCGCCGAGCGCGGGCGTGCCTTGCACGCGGGTGATCTGGGCTCCCGCCACGCTGGTGCCACCGGCCACCTCCTCGATGCGCATCTCGAACACGAACGAGACCAGGTCGGACTGCGTGAGGTTGGTGGAGCTGCGAGGCAAGAGGTCGGCAACCGCGTAGGTGCGCGACTCTTGCGCGGCGAGAGGGACGGAGTCGACGGCGTACTGGTCGCTCCAGTCGTCGAGGGTGTCGACGTGCACCGCGCGGTCGCTGTCGTCGGGCACGGACAGCGACAGCTGCAAGTCGTTCTGCAACTCGCCGCCGCCCAGCCCGCAAGTCGTATCGCCCGCTTGCTTCTCGGGACGGTCGCAGCCGCGGTCGTCGGAACGCAGATCACGGACCGCGAGCGCGAATTCGACCGGGAACGCGTTCGGGTTCGTCACCGTGAACGTGGCGGCTTCTCCCTGCCCGGGGGCGATGCCGCTGAGGTGGAATAACGGCGGGGCGCCCGGGATCGAAAGCCACGCAGCGCTCTCCGCTGCTCGGGCCGGTGCTCCGGGAACTCCATAGAGCGCGGCGAGTGCGATCGTGGCCAGCGCGGCTCCGACGCGTATCCGTTTCATCACTCTTCCTCTCCCGCGGCCGACCCGTGGTTGGTGCGCAAGGCGACGGCCATGGTCTTCATTCCGAGGTCGAGTCGGGCGGCGGTCGAGCCGTCGACGTCATCGCCGAGCCCTGCCGGCGCGGGCACGGTGACGGCTCGGGACTTCGCCGAGGCGACAACGCCATAGCGCTGCAACGCCTCTTCGAACGCGCGGACCCGCGCCGGCTCCGCCACGAGCGCGACCGTGATCGACGCCGGTCCGACCACTTCGATGCTGCCCCCCGCTCGCGTGGTGAGATCGGCGATGCTGAGCAGTTGCGTCCAGTCGGCGGCGATCGTCGCCAAGAGAACTTGCCGAGTCGTGCCGTCCGCGCCCGCCTCGCCCGCCGAGGCGCCGCCGCGCAGTTCGCGGCGGATCGAGCCGATTTCGTTGGCGATGACCAGCATGCCGGGGAACAGCAGCAGTCCGGCGTATCCGGCCGGAGTGTGGACCGTCTGGACCAGCCACCCCAGATGCGGGGCGCCGAAGACGACGCGTCCGCGTAGTTCGCTGGCCGGTACCGGGTCCCGATCGGCGTCGCTGTTGGCATCGCCTTTCGTGACGAAGCTGAGTTGTCCGCCGGAGTGCTGAACCCGCACCACGCGGTGGGTCACAAGCGTGCGGGGATCGTCGCCGCGATGGAACGCGATGACGTCACCGGCGCGGACGCGTGACGGGTTCACCGCCTCGAGTGCCAGAACCGAGCGAGCGGGATAGGTCGGCGTCATGCTCCCCGACAGGACGTCGACGAGCCGCCATCCGAACGCGCGCGGCACGACCAGGATGGTGAGCGCCGTCAGGGCAGCCGCAACCGCCAGCGCTTGTGCTGCAATCGTGAGAAGTCTCGTGGCTTTACGCATCACGGGCACCGTCCGGTGACCCGAGCGGTCGCTACGACCGCTCGGGCCACCGTGAAGGGTCAGGCCTGTTCCAACACGAACTCGAGATGGAACGACAGCGAGTCCGATTGGATCTGGTTGGTCGCGTCATCCGAGATCTTCCATCCGAACCACAACTCGAAGGGAGCAGCCGGGTACTGGTCTCCGGCCGGGATCAGAATCGGGTGAGGACCCCAGATCAGGTCGGTGATCTCTTCGGAGCCACCGACGGCCAGGGTGTCGAGTCCCATCGATGGGACCGTGCCGCCATAGCCGAACGAGTTGCCGTCGACGTTGACCTTGAGCCAGTTGTCGATCTCGCCGCCGACTGGGTCCGTGTCGGGCGCGTCGGTCTCGGGATCGACCATGCCGTTCTCCGCGTCAGCGTCCTTCACGAGGTAAACGTGCAGGTTGCCGGGCAGGGTCCCGGTGTTCTGGAGGACGAAGCCGTGGCCCACTCCAGTGTCGGAACCGGGATAGGCGTTGGCGACGTCGTAGTCAACCGTCGCGGCACTGCCACCGACTTCGAGCTTGAGCGTGCCGGCCGTCACGTCGACCTGTGCCGACGTATCCGAGTCGACGTACGTGGCGAAAGCTCCCGCACCAATCGTGGTCGCTGCGACCGCGATCGCGAGACCAGACCACAGAATCTTTCGGTTCATGAGTTGTCTCCGTTTCCAAAGGGCAGCGACTCCCGCTGCGTGGTGTCGAGGCGTCGGTCTCGCCATTCGCTCCTTGCGGACCAGTGGCGACCGCTGCGCGGTCCGCAGATCTGTGCATCGCCCCACCGGTTTTCTCTCCGGCATGCTCAAGGAGTACGGCCCACACGAGTCCGGCAGTAGAGGCGCAGGGCACCAACAAGGGGGGACGCTGGCGCGGCCGACCGGCGTACGACGCGTCCGCTGCTTCACTGCCAGAGGTCCCAAACCTGATGGCTTTCGACGCGGCGACGCGCTGCTGTTTGGGCTCAGATGTCATGTGAGACCATGGAGCCATGGCAATGCGGGAGGACTGCAAGCACTACGCCACCCGGACGTACGGCAACGGCGAGATCGTGCGCATGTGCCGGCTCGACCTCGCGCCCGAGGCGCCGTGGAAATGCCCCGAAGACTGCGCTCGCTTCGAGCGGCGCACGTGGGACGCCGGCTGGACGCAGGGCAAGCTGGCCGACACCGCCCCCAAACCGGCTGAGCCAGCGGGCGACCCCGAGGAGATCGCGGCGCTGCTCGACATGGCCGAAGACGTCATCAACGACATCGGAGCCGACGTCCTCGCCGAGCATCGAGCCGCCGAAGCGAAGAAGAGCAAGGGCATCCTGCCCAAGTTCAAGAAGAAGCGCGGCAAACGCTGAACCTCGCCACCGCGTCGGTGTTCTTCGATTTCGACGGGACCATCTCGACCAAGGACATCGGCGTCCACCTGCTCGAGCGGCTGGCGACGGGCGACTGGCGGGCGCTCGACGACCGCTACTGCGACGGCGTCATCGGTAGCCGTCAGTGCATGGTCGAGCAGTGGGCGTGCATCCCCACCGACGTCGACGAAGCGACGCGCCACGCGGTGGCCGCCGAAGTGCCGATTGACCCGGCGTTCGGGCCCCTGGTGGAGGCATTACGGGCGGGGGGCGCGGAGGTGACCGTCGTCTCCGACGGGTTCGGCTTCTACGTGCACGACCGCGTCGACCCGTTCGGTGTGCCCGTCTTCACCAACGAAGTCGACTTCGCGACCAACACGATGCGGTTCCCGAATGCGAATCCCGACTGCGTCGAGTGCGCCCAGTGCGGCACGTGCAAGCGCCGCTTGATCGAGGAAGCTGCGGCTCGCGGGCGCACGACGGTATTCGTGGGCGACGGGACGAGCGACCGCCACGCGGCGCGTGCCGCCGATGTGGTGTTCGCCACTGAAGCTCTCGCGACCTGGTGCGACGACGAGAGCATCGCTTATCAGCGGTTCGACACGCTCCGCACCGTCATGAAGTCGTTGATGGGGTGATCGGCGAGGTCCACCGTCCCGGTGGCTGCGCAGTGGTACACCATGGCGGCGCGGATGCCGTTGCTGACGTTGTCGGTCGAGCGGTGCATGAGGTGGCTGTCGAATAGGAGTAGGTCCCCGGCGTGCATCAGCACGGGTACCTGCGCCGACGTGTCGAAGTCGACGATTTCGCGGTAGCCGTAGTTAGCGCCGGGGCGGCGGTCGTCGACGTGCTCGTGCACGGGCTCGTGGTGCGAGCCGGGCACGACCCACAAGCAGCCGTTCTCGAGCGTTGCATCCGTCACCGCCAGCCACAGACCGACGATCGGCCGCCCGCCGTTTTCGGGGCCGAAGGCGAAGTAATGGCTGTCCTGGTGCCAGGGCTGGCCCCACGCGCCCGGGTTCTTGAAGATGAACTGCGACAGGAAGCAGTCGACGTCGGGCGACCCGATGAGGTCGGCGGCGATGTCGACGACGGCAGGCGCCGTGATCCACTCGTGGAACACCGAGTCGCGATGCAGCCGGAAGATTTTCGCGACAAGTTGCTCGGGTCGGCCCGCGGTCCCGGCGAGGTTCGCCTCGGGCAGCAGCCACCCGGCTGAACGATCACCTTCGGCGTGGGCCCGCGCCACCGCGATCACGCGGTCCAGCATCGCCTGGCACGTCGCGGCGTCGCTGAACCGCTCGATGCGGACGTATCCGACTTCGGCGTACTGCGCCAACTGCTCCTCTGTCAGCATCACCTCGTAGCGTAGGAGCGCTGGACCGATGACGCCGTCGGCGCGTCGTGCGTGGCGCGTTCCGGCACGCCGTCGGCGCGATACAGCGGCTTCGCCAGGACCAGCTGCACGAGGCCGACGTGGCGCTCGTCGAAGCCGGCCTCGCAGTAGCAGAGGTACGCGCGCCACAACCGGCGGAAGCGCTCGTCGTAACCCAGCGCGTCGAGCGCGTCGGTGGCAGCCTCGAAGTTGTTTCGCCAGCGCCGCAGCGTCTCGGCGTAGTGGTCCGCGTAGTCGTCGAGGCGCAGCGTCCGCATGTCGGTGTCGTGCTTGACGTGATGCGCCATCACTTCGACCGAGGGCAAGCAGCCGTTGGGGAAGATGTAGGTGCGGATGAAGCTGCGGGCGTCCTTCGAGATCTCGAAGCTGCGATCGTCGATCGTGATCGCCTGCAACACCATGAGGCCGTCGGGCTTCAGGAGCGCCGAGCAGCGGGCAAAGAAGGTGTCGAAGTCGCGGTAGCCGACGGCTTCGATCATCTCGATGGATACGAGCTTGTCGTAGGTGCCGGTGAGCTCACGGTAGTCGTCGAGGCGTACCTCGACGAGGTGGTCGACGCCGGCCGCTTTCACGCGGGCGACGGCCTCGTCGTACTGCTCGCGCGAGATGGTGGTCGTGGTGACCCGACAGCCCCGCGTCGTGGCGGCGTAGACGGCGAAGCCGCCCCAGCCGGTGCCGATCTCGAGCAGGTGGTCGTCGGCGCGCAGGTCGAGCTTGCGGCAGGTCGCCTCGAGCTTGGCCTCAGCGGCCTCGGCGAGCGGCGTGTCGCGTTCGGCGAAGAAGGCGCACGAGTACATCAGTCGCGGGTCGAGCCACAACGCGAACATGTCGTTACCCAGGTCGTAGTGCGCCGAGATGTCCTTGCGGCTCCGGCTCGGCGTGTTCCGCACGAACCCGCTGCGCAGGCGCAGCCATGGCGTGCGTATCGGTGAGAGCTTCGCCACGAGCCGGTCGGCGCGCCCGATGTTGCGCGCCGCCACGCGGAACACCGCCGTCAGATCGGGTGTGTCCCACCATCCGTCGACGTACCCGTCGACGATGCCGCGGCTGCCGCGCAGCACGAGCCGCCAGGCCCGCTCGTCGCGGACGAACACCTCGGCGCGTGGGCCGTCGCCGCCGGGCCCGCACACGATGACTTCACCGGTGTGATCGTGGATCGTGAGTTGCCCGACGCGAATTCGCCGCAGCACCGTCAGGGCGGCGCGGCGCGCCGTCTGCGCCGGCATCACGCGGAGACCGCCTTGCGGTGACGCCGCACCTTCACGCCCCGGGCCGACAGCGCGGCAGCGTGACCGTAGATCAGTGCGAGATGACGCCGGCTCGGGAGCGGATATCGCCAGGCGATGCGGCGCAGCGTGGCGCGATCGAACGGTTGGCGTTCGAGGTGCAGCGTGGCGTCGAACACGCGCCGATCGTCCTGGAAGTTGTCGATGTGCACGAACAGCGTGCTCGAGGGCGGGCGGAGGGTGAAGTTGTAGGTGTGATCCATGTCCAAGAACGGGGAGACGTGGAGGCGCTTGGTCACCCTCGCCGTGGTCGTGCGTTCGGGGTCGCACGCCATGACGTAGGTGTGACGTTCACGCCACGGAGTGTTGGTCACCTCGACGGCGACGGCCTGCAATCGGTCCGATTCGTCGAAGCAGTAGTAGAAGCTGGCCGGGTTGAAGCTGTGGCCGAAGCTGCGCAGCGTCGTCAACAGGCGGACGGCCCCGGTCGGCCGGAAGGCGAGCCCCGCGGCGACGGCGTCGCGTACGCACTCGTCGAGCGGTTGGGCGGGGTCGCCCATGAAGTCGGACCGCTCGAAGCTGAACCCGCTGCCTAACGACGTCGGCATCTCGGCGAGGTCGAGGTACGCCATGGCGACGCGGTGCGTGAACACCTGGGGGTGCTCGGTGTAGCGGCGGTGGCGCACGGTGCCCTCGTACACGGCGCTGGCGGTTCCCACGGCCATGACCTCTATCCGTCGCCACGGGTCATCCGGATGACGGATCAGCCCCGTAGGAAAGCTGCGATGCGTCTCGGTGGTGTGCTCGGAGCCTGGATGCGCAACTACGTCATCGCCCCGCGCTACCGCGCCGGGGTCGACGGCTACGTCACCACCAGCGATGGCGTGCGGCTGCATACCGTCACGCTCGCCGGCCCGCCGACCAGCGGGGTGACCGTCCTCATCGCCCCCGGATTCGGGCACTGGCATCGTCATTCCAAGCTGGTCGAGTTCGCCTCGGCCATGGCGGCCCACGCCAACGTCGTGGTGCTCGAGTTGCGGGGCCACGGGCACTCGGGCGGCGCCAGCACGCTCGGCTCGGTCGAGTCCGCTGACGTCGCCGCCGCCGTCGCCGCCGTGCCGGCGGGCCAGGCGCTCGTTCTGGTCGGCGTCAGCCTGGGCGCGGCGGCTTCGGTCGTGTACTGCGGCACGGCAGCCGAACGCGGCCTGCGGGTCCCCGACGCCGTCGTTTCGATCTCGGGTCCGGGTTGGTGGACGCCGGAGCGGCCACGCCAAGGCGTCGCTCGGCTCCTGCGCGCCGCCAGCTCTGGCATCACCCGGGGCGGGATGCGGTTGTTCATGCGCGTGCGCCTCGTCGACGTGGCCGGGCTCGGGTGGTGCGACCCGATCGACGTCGTGGCGAACATCGCCCCGGCACCGCTGCTGCTCGTCCACGACCCCGACGACTGGTACTTCGGCGCCGATCAGGTCGAGGCACTGGCGGCACGCGCCGGCACGACGGCGACGGTGTGGTGGCGTCCGGGTCACGGCCACGCCAGCGATCTGTTCGACGGAGAGCTCTACCGTCGGATCGCCGCCGACGTGATCGGCCCTATCGCTGCGCAGGCGACGGATCGAGCAGGTAGTGCGACACCATCCAGGCGTTCCCCCGGCGCCAGCTCCAAATCTCCTTCGTAGAGATGAAGAACAGTCGCCACGTGGCGACAAGGCGGCGGGCCTCGGACTCGGAACGGTCCCGGCGCAGGACGGCGAGGGCCTCGTCGCGGCGGGCGTCGAAGCGCTCGAGCCACGCGGCGAGCGTCTTGGCGTAGTGCGAACCGTCGAGCGCCCAGCGCTCACGCACGGCGAAGTCCTCACCGAAGCGGAGCAACAGGTCGTGCGACGGCATCGTGCCGGCGGTGAAGAATCGCTCCGACGCCCAGGTGTCGGCGAAGCGGTAGGCGAGGCTGCGGTGCGAGAACACGTGGACGAACAGCAGGCCATCGGGCTTTAGCCACGTGGAGATGCGGTGCAGCAGCTCCTTCCAGTTGCGCATGTGCTCGAACATCTCGACGGACACGACGCGATCGAAGCTGCCTTCGGGCTCGAATGCGTTGACGTCGGCGGTGATCACTTCGAGCTTCTCGGTCAGCCCCCGGCGGTCGCGTTCGGCTTCGATCCAGGCGCGCTGCGACTGCGAGTTCGACACCGCCACAATGCACACGTCGTAGTGCTCCGCCATCCACAGCGACAGCGCGCCCCAGCCGCAGCCGAGGTCGAGGACCTGCATGCCGTCGGCGATGCGCGCCCGTTCGCAGGTGAGGCGCAGCATGGCGTCCTCGGCGGCGTCGAGGGTGTCGACGCCCGCGGGCCAGTAGCAGCAGCTGTACTTGCGCCGCGCCCCCATGAACAGCGCCATGAAATCGGCCGGCAGTTCGTAGTGCTGCTCGTTCGCCTTGGCGGGCAGCTCGGCCACCGGCCCGGTCGACATGTGGGCGACGATGTCGGCGCTGCGGCGCTCCTGGGCTTCGACGCCGCCGCGCGCCTCGTTGCGCTCCCGGTTCCAGGCGCTGAGGCGTGATCCGAGTCGCAGCGCGGCGTCGGGCACGACCCCGAGGCTGAGAGCGCGATCGAGCAGTTCGTAGCGGCGAGCCGTCATATCTGTCATCCGGAGCCCGGGCGGCACCGGATGACATTCCGTGGAGATCGCGGTCATCGGCGGCGGCGTCTCGGGACTCGTAGCCGCCCACCTCTTGCGGCGCAAACACGCCGTCACGGTCTTCGAGGCCGGCGACTACATCGGCGGCCACACCAACACCGTCCGGGTCGACACCGCCGACAACACGTACTGGGTCGACACCGGCTTCATCGTGTTCAACGACCGCAACTACCCGCTATTCGAGCGGTTGTTGCGCACCCTCGGCGTGGGCTGGCAGCCCTCGGACATGAGCTTTTCGGTCACCGACGACCACGGCGATTTCGAGTACGCCAGCACCGGCGTCAACGGCATCTTCGCCAAGCGCACCCACGCCCTCCAACCCGGCTTCTACCGGATGCTCAACGACCTCAACCGCTTCCACCGCGAAGCGAGCGAACTGCTCGACGACCCCGAGGGCGACGAATCGCTCGGCGCCTGGCTCGAGCGCAAGCGTTTCTCGCGGGCCTTCATCGACCGGCTGATCGTGCCGCAGGCCTCGTCGGTGTGGTCGGCCGATCCACGCCAGATGTGGGAGTTCCCGGCGTCGTTCCTCGCCGAGTTCTTCGACAACCACGGCATGCTCGCCATTCGCGGGCGGCCGAAGTGGCGCACAGTGGTGGGCGGTTCGCACCGCTACGTCGAAGCGCTCGTGGCCCCGATGCGCGACCGGATTCACGTGAAGGCGCCGGTGGCGGCGGTGACGCGTCTCGACGACCACGTGCTGGTGCAGCCCACAGGCGGCGAGGCGCGGCGCTTCGACGAAGTGGTGTTCGCGGTGCACTCCGACCAGGCGCTGCGGCGGTTGACCGACGCGTCAGGTCGCGAACACGAGATCCTCGGCGCCATTCCGTACCAGCACAACGAGGCCGTGCTGCACACCGACCGTTCGCTGCTGCCGCGGCGGCGGCGGGCCTGGGCGAGCTGGAACTTCCACCTGCTGGCCGACCCGCCCCCGCTGACGACGGTCACGTATTACATGAACCGCCTCCAGTCGCTGCGGGCCGACCGCGAGTTCTGCGTCACGCTCAACCACACCGCGGCGATCGACCCGTCCACGGTCATCCAGCGCATCGATTACGCCCATCCGGTGTTCACGGCTGCGGGCCGTGACGCCCAGCGGCGGCACAAGGAGATCAGCGGCGTCAACCGCACCCACTACTGCGGCGCCTACTGGGGGTGGGGCTTCCACGAGGACGGGGTCGAAAGCGCGGTGCGGGTCGCCGAGATGTTTGGGGTCGGAGGCCTGTGACCTAGAGTTGCCATCCCGTGAATGACTGGCTGGTGACCCGACGCGCCTCGGCCGAGGCGACTTTGAACGGCGTCGCGCTGCCTACTTCCGACCTCGAAGTGTGGCGCTACAGCCGTATCGACGGTCTCGACCTCGGCCGCTACGCCGCCGTGGCCGACGCCGGCCCCGCGGATCCGGCGGTCGAGCACCCGCTCGTGCCCGCCGAGCGCGCCGCCCTCGTCGTCGTGCGCGACGACCGCATCGTGCACCTCGAGGTCAACGCTCCCGGCTTGAGCGTGCGCGCGCTGTCCGACTTCGCCGAGGCTCCGGCCGAGCTGGGCTCGGCGATCAGCGAGCCCGACGCCTTCACCCTGCGCAACGACGCCTACAGCGAGTCGGGCGTCGTCGTCGACGTCGCCGCCAACGCCGTCGTCGACACGCCCGTGGTCGTGGTCCACGACGTCACCGTCGACGGCGCCCTCGTGTATCCCCGCATCCTGGTGCGCGCCGGCACGTCGGCCAATGTCACCGTGCTCGACGTGGCGCTCTCGGCCGAGATCGACGCGCTGATCCTGCCCGTCGTCGAACTGTGCGCCGGCGCCAACGCCTCGCTGCGCTACGAGTCCGTCCAGGCGCTCGGGCCGAAGGTGTGGCAGATCGCCACGGCCGGTGCGCGCGTCGAACGCGACGGCCACCTCACCTGCGCGGCGATCGCGCTCGGCGGCGCGTACGCCCGCGCCCGGCTCGACTCCAAGGTCCTCGGCCCGGGTGCCTCAGCCGAACTCATCGCCGCCTACTTCGGTTCGGGCGAGCAGATCCACGACTTCCGCACGATGCAGGACCACCACGCGCCCAAGACCAGCAGCGATCTGCTGTTCAAGGGCGTGCTGACCGACACGTCCCGGTCGGTGTACTCGGGCCTCATCCGCATCCGTCCCGGCGCCTCGGGATCAGCGGCGTTCCAGACCAATCGCAACCTTGTCCTCGGCGAGGGCGCCCACGCCGACTCGGTGCCCAACCTCGAGATCGAAGAGAACGACGTGAAGTGTTCGCACGCGTCCGCCGTCGGGCCCGTCGACGCCGACCAGCGCTTCTACCTGGAAGCCCGGGGCGTGCCGACCGAAGTGGCCGAGCGGCTCATCGTGCTCGGTTTCTTCGACGACATCATCGAGCGCACGCCCGTCGTCGAGCTGCGCGACGCGCTGCGCACCGCCGTTGCCCTGAAGTTCGCCGCCGCCGGAGGGGTGCTGTGAGCCGGGTGCGTCTGTGTTCGGTGAAGGAGCTGTCCGACGAGGCGGCGACGCGTTTCGAAGTCGAGGGCCACAAGATCGCTGCGGCGTTGATCGGCGGGCGCGTGTATGCCATCGGCGACGTCTGCTCGCACGCCGACTACTCGCTGTCCGAAGGCGAGCTGTACGCCGGCGAACTCGAACTCGAGTGCCCGAAGCACGGCTCGACGTTCAGCCTGCTCGACGGCGAACCGCAGTGCCTGCCCGCTACCGCCCCCGTCCCGGTGTACGCCACCGAGGTCGACGGCGACGACGTATACGTGGAGTTGCCGTGAGCGTGCTCTCCATCCGTGGGCTCACGGCGTCGATTCCCGGCCGCGACATCCTCAAGGGCATCGACCTCGAGGTGCGCAGCGGTGAGGTGCACGCTGTCATGGGACCCAACGGTTCGGGCAAGTCGACGCTGAGCCACGTGCTCGCCGGCAAACCGGGCTACGAGGTCACCGGTGGCGTCGTCGAACTCGACGGCGAGAACCTGCTGGCACTGCCGGCCTGGGAGCGCGCCCAGCGCGGCTTGTTCCTCGCCATGCAGTACCCGATCGAAGTGCCGGGCGTCTCGGTGACCGACGCGCTGACCGAGGCGTTCCGCGCCAGTGGCCGCGCCGTCGAGCCGGTGGGGGACCTCATCCGCGCCGAGGCGGCGCGCATCGGCTTCGACGAGCGGTTCATCCACCGCCCGCTCAACGTCGACCTGTCGGGCGGCGAGCGCAAGCGCAACGAGACCATGCAGCTCGGCGTGCTGCGCCCGAAGTTCGCCATTCTCGACGAGCTCGACTCGGGCCTCGACGTCGACGCGTTGCGCGACGTGGCCCGCCGCATCGAAGCGGCCACGCAGGAGGACAACCTCGGCGTGCTGGCGATCACCCACTACTCGCGTCTGCTGACCGAGCTGCGCCCCGACGTCGTGCACGTCCTGGCCGGAGGTCGCATCGTGGCCACCGGCGGCCCCGAATTGGCCCAGCAACTCGAAGAGACGGGCTACGCGGGCTACGCCGAGGACGACGTCGTTCCTACGCCCGCTGCCGACGATCCCTTCGCCGACCCCTTCGCCTGAACGCCCGGACTTACGGCGTCGTGGTGGTGGTCGACGACGTTGTGGTCGTCGGGAAGATGCTGTGGGTTGTCGTAGTCGTCGTAGCCGGTGCCGCGGTGGTGCTGGTTGTCGTGGCCGGACCACCGGTACCCGTCTCGCCGTTCGGTGCCGGCTCGTTGAACGGCACGGCGGCCTTCGCGCCACCGATCACGTAGACCGGCGTGCCGTTGGGCACGAGGCTCGGGAAGTAGTACGACACGTACATCGGGATGCGCACGCAGCCGTGCGACGCCGGGTAGGCGGGCACCGCCGGCTCTCCGTGAATGGCGATGCCGCCGTTGAAGTACAGCGGGTTGTAGAGCTTGCCGAGCTTGCTCGTGCGCCAGCCGTTGCGGCGGAAAAACACCTTGTAGGACCCGCCGGGCGTGACCGCGGTGGCGCAGCCGTCGCCGGGCACGCAGTACTTCTTGCCCGAGCCGGTCGACACGTCGACCACCCTGTTGAGCGCGCCGCCGACGTAGAGCTGGAGGATCTGGCGCTGGAGGTCGACCTCGACGCGCGTCGCGCCGCCGGCGGGCAGCATCGGTCCCGGCGCGCCGACCGTGCCGATGAGGTTCAGCACGTCGTCGGTGGCGCGGCCGGTGCGCTTGAGCCCGTGCACCTTCTGGAAGGCGAGCACCGCGTGGTAGGTCGAGGAGTCGAAGTAGCCGTCGACCTTGCCCGGGTCGTACTTCTGGGCGGCGAGGCGCGTCTCGAGCTCCTGCACCTGCGGGCCCTTCGAGCCCATACCAAGACCAGCGGGGGCGACGATCGGCGGCGCCGTGGTCGTCGTCGAGGTGCTCGTGGTGGTGCTCGACGTGGTCGTCGTGCGCTTGATGGCGGCGGCGTCTTTGGCGTCGGACCGGTCGCACGCGGACGCGCCGAACCCAACCGCCAGCGCGGCAAGCGCGGCAAACATGCGATGGGGAAGTGCAACAGCCTTCATTGCGGACAACAGTTTGTCAGACGGAGGCGAAATTTTCCGGATCGATGCCCAATTCGTCCGGATCGGTCAGCGGGTGGAGGATTGTCGGCCGCGTGGCGCGCCACACCGCGACGATGGCGACAAGGGCCAACGCGCCCGCCGTCGTTGTCTCGGTGAGCCCGATCTTGTCGGCGATCCAGCCCTGGAACAGGCCGCCGATCGGGTAGATGGCACCGAGGGCGACGAGGTACAGGCTGAGGATGCGGCCGCGCAGTTCGACGGGCGCCCACAGCGACACCACGTTCTGTAACCCCGAGAGCACGCCGATGTAGAGCGCGCCGACTAGGCCGAGGAGGGCGACGGCCGCCGCCTCGCTCGGCACCGCCGCGTAGGCGATCAACGCCAGCGGCGTGGCCACGACGTTGAGCAGCAGCATGCGACGCCGACCGAAGCGCGCCGCCAAAGGTGCGATGGCGAGGGCACCAATTACCGCGCCGATGCCTTGCGCGGTCGTGAGCCAGCCGGTGATGGCGGCGACGCGACCGGCGTTGTGGGGTGCAAGTTGATACGCGCGCGCCGGGATGAGCGCGATGAACGGCGACACCAGGAACGCCACCACCGCCATCAACGTGATGGCGGCCCGCGCTCCCGGGTTGGCGCGCGTGGCCCGCGCGCCGATGCGAATGCGCTCCCACAGCCGGGTGCCGTCGAGTGAGCGGATGTGGGGGAGCCGGATGACGGCCATTGCCGCCACAACGGCGAAGAAGCTGACGGCGTTGACGGTGAAGGCCCAGCTGTAGCCCCACACTGCGATCACCACGGCCGCGAGCGACGGGCCGAAGACCCGCCCGAAGTTGTACTGGGCCGAGCCGAGGCTGGCCGCCGCGAGGAACTCGTCGCGCTCGACGAGGTCGAGGATCATCGCCTGCTGGAACGGGAGGCGCAGCGCGCCGATGCACCCGGCGACGAACACGACCACGGTCACCGATCCCGGGTGGGCGCGCCCGGTCGCCGCCATCCACGCCAGCAACGTCGCCATGACGGCCTCGAAGATGCTGGCGATCATCACGAAGATGCGCCGGTCGAAGCGGTCGGCGAGGGCGCCGCCGATCGGCGCCAGCAGCCCGATCGGGAGGAAGGCGGCCGCCGCCGCGAGTCCGGCCCACGACGCCTGCCCGGTGCGCGCCGTGACGAAGGCGCCGACGGCGACCGTCTGCATCCAGCTGCCGGCGTTGGAGACGAAGCCGGCGGCCCACACGATGGCGAAGTCGCGATGGCGCATCGGCGCCAGCGACGCCGGCAGCTTCATGCGTCGACCCGCGACGACAACGCGAATCCGACCACGGCGACGGCGATCATCACGCCGAAGGTCACCGACAACGCGCCCTTGGTCGAATGATGCCCGGCCGTCGCGATGGCCACGATCGCGCCGGCGACGCCGGTGCCTGTCGCCGTGCCGAGGGTGTCGAAGATCTGGCGGGCCGCGATGGTGGTGCCGGCCGGGCCGGTGTCGTCATCGCCCTCGTCGGCCGCGCCCGCGTTGAGCACGATGAGGGCAACACCTTGGTAGCCCAGGCCCATTCCAAGGCCGGCGACGATCCAGGCGCCGGGGAAGATCACGATCGGGACGTCCGGGCGCAACCCGAGCAGCACGAGCACGATCCCGCCGAGCACGAACACAAACCCGGCGCGGACCCGCGTCGTCGCCGACACGGTCTCGTTGAGACGAGCCGTGAGCCACGCACCGACCGTCCACGAGATCGCCCCGAGGGTGAGCGCCAACCCGGCGAATCCGACCGAGCGGTGGCGGACGCGGGTGACAGCCAGCGGCACGAAGGCATCGGTCGAGAAGAACGCGAAATTGATGACGGCATTGAGCGCGATGGCGGCGGGCGCGCCCGCCGCGAGACGGAATGTGCCCGCCGGGCTGAGCCGGTACAGCGCCGGCCCGGCGACGGCGAAGCCGACGGCGGTGAAGGCGAGCGGCCAGAGGTCGTGGGCATTGGTGAGCCCGCCGATGACGCAGGCAAAGCCGACGGCGACGAACAGCGGATCGGCCACTCGCCGCGTTGCCGCGTGGGCGATCGACTCCGCGGTAGGCACGAACGGGCGCAGCGCCGGAAGCGTCAGGCCGCTGGCGACGGCGACAAGCGGGATCAGCCCGGCGAACACCCAGCGCCAGCCGAACGCCGTCGTCACCAACGCCGAGGCGCCGGGTCCGACGAGTCCCGGCACGACCCACGAACTCGACATCACCGCCAACATGGCGGCGCGCAGACGCGGGGGATAAGCGCGCCCGATGGCGACGTTGGCCACCGACGACACGGCGCCGGCGCCGAGGCCCTGCACGATGCGCCCGCCGACGAGCACGATCATCGACGGCGCCGTGGCGCAGATCAGCAGGCCGGCGCAGAACAGCGGCGCGCCGACGGTGAGCACGAAGTACAGCCCGCGCTCGTCGATGGCACGCCCGGAGATGGCGATGCTCGCCACCATCGACAGCATGAACGCGGCGAACACCCAGCCGTAGAGGCCGACGCTGCCGAGTTCCTTCGCGGCGGCGGGCAGCGCGGTGTTGACCGCCAGCGCCTCGAAGGCGACCAGCGTGACGAGGAGGATCAGCCCGACGGTGACGGCCCGTCGGGCCGGAGCCCACAGGCCGTCGGGCACGTGGTGGCTAGCCCTCGATGGTGATGGCGCCGGTCGGGCAGCGCTCGGCCGCTTCCTCGACCTCGGCGCGCATCGATTCCGGCGGTTCTTCGATCAGGACGTAGAGGTAGCCGTCGTCGCGGACCTCGAACACCTTCGGGGCGATCTCCATGCAGACCGCGTTGGACTGGCAGATGTCGAAATCGACAACGACCTTCATCGGGCGACCATCCCTCCGTCGACAACGAATTCAGAACCGGTTGAGTAGAACGAGTCATCCGACGCCAGGAACAGCACGAGCTTGGCGACCGTCTCCGGCCCGGTTTCCTGACCCATCGGGATGACTTGGCGCACGGCGTCCATCACGCCGAGGTCTTTGAACTCGGCCGCCATCGGCGTGTCGATGATGCCGGGGTGGACCGAGTTCACCCGCACGCCGAACGCCGCGTATTCGTTGGCCGCGGTCTTGGTCATGCCGCGCACCGCCCACTTCGACGCGGTGTAGGCGATCGTGCCGGCGGTGCCCTTGAGGCCCGCCACCGACGAGATGTTGATGATCGAGCCGCGGCCCGCCTCGCACATCGCCGGGCCGACCGTCTTGATCCCGAGGAACACGCCCGTGGTGTTGATGTTCTGCACGCGCTGGAAGTCCTCGAGCGACGTCATCGCGATCGGGCGAATGATGAAGATGCCGGCGTTGTTCACGAGGATGTCGGGCGCGCCGAACTCGTCGACGGTGAACTGCAGGGCCGCCTGCCAGTCCTCTTCGGAGGTGACGTCGAGGTGCACGTAGCGGCACGCCTCGCCGATGCGCTCCGCCGTGGCCTTGCCCTCGTCGTCGAGCACGTCGCCGATGACGACGCGGGCGCCCTCGCTTACGAACAGTTCCGCCTCGGTCGCTCCTTGACCGCGGGCGCCACCCGAGATCAGCGCCACCTTGCCGTCGAGCCGTCCCCCCATCTGGACCTCAGACCTGCTTGATGTGCCGGGCGTCGAGGTGCCCGAGCTCTTGCTTGTTGTCGAACAAGACCCGGTAGCGGCGCCAGTTCATGCCGTTGGCGACGATGACCTTGCCCTTGGTGCCCGCGGGCACGCCCGGCAGATCCGTGATCGCCTCCACCTTGTCGTGCACCTTGAGCATCAGCCCGGTGAGGTCTTCGGTCGCGTACTTATGGGGTGCGTATTCGCGGGCCACGCCGGGAACTCTAGTTAGGCGGTGGCTTCGTCCAATGCTTGGGTGAGCGTGTTCCAGCTCAGCGTGGCGCACTTGATGCGGACGGGGAACTTCACCACGCCCTGAAGCGCCTCGAGATCGCCGAGCTTGACGTCGGCGTCGGCGGCGGCATCCTCGGCGGACGGGGCTTCGCCTTCGCCCTCGAGACGGCTCTCGTGGATCGACATCATCGACTTGAACGCCCGCACGAGCGCCCGCACCTCGGCGACGGTCTTGCCCTTGATGGCGGCCGACATCATCGACGCCGAGGACTGGCTGATCGAGCAGCCCTGGCCGCCGATCTTCACGTCGGTCACGACGCCGTCTTCGACCTGGAGGTACAGCACGATCTCGTCGCCGCACAGCGGGTTGTAGCCCTCGACCTTGGTGGCGGGGGGCGACGGCAACTCGCCCCGGTTCCGCGGCGAGCGGTAATGGTCGAGGATGATCTCGCGATAGAGGTCTTCGAGGCCGGCCATGGCGATCAGATTCCTAGCAAAACATGGCGTCGGCATCGACCAACGCAGTGATCAGGGCGTCGACGTCGGACGTGTCGTTGTACACGTAGAACGACGCGCGGGCGGTAGCGGGCACGCCGAGGCAGCGCATCAGCGGCTTGGCGCAGTGGTGACCGGCGCGCACGCACACGCCGTGGGTGTCGAGCACCTGGGCGATGTCGTGCGGGTGGATGTCCTTGTACGCGAACGAGAACACGCCGGTGCGGTGCTCGACGTTGTGCGGTCCGTGGACCGTGGCGTCGTCGCCGAAGTGCTCGCGGAAGGCGTCGAACGCGTACTGCGTCAATTCCATCTCGTGCTGGCGGATCGCATCCATGCCGAGGGCGCCGATGTAGTCGACGGCCGCGCCGAGCCCGATCGCCTCGGCGATCGGGGGCGTGCCCGCCTCGAACTTCCACGGCACGTCGTTGGGCTCGAAGCCATCGAGGCGGACGTCGCGGATCATCTCGCCACCGCCGAGGAACGGCGGGATCTGCTCGAGCAGGTCGCGGCGCGCCCACAGGCCGCCGATGCCGGTCGGGCCGAGCATCTTGTGGCCCGTCCACCCGAAGGCGTCACAGCCGAGCGCGGCGACGTCGGTGACGACGTGCGGCGCTGACTGCGCGCCGTCGACGAGTACGACGGCCCCGGCCGCGTGCGCCGCGTCGGTGATCTGGCGGATTGGGTTGAGCGTGCCGAGCACGTTCGACGCCGCGGTGACGCCGACGAACTTCACGCCCGCGAGCTTGGCGTCGAGGTCCGACAGGTCGAGGTAGCCGTCGGGCGTCGTCTCGAGGTAGCGCAACTCGACGCCGAGTTGCGGCGCCAGCATCAGCCACGGCACCAACATCGCGTGGTGCTCCATGGTGGTCAGCAGGACGACGTCGCCCGGCTTGAGGTTTTGGCGGCCCCAGCTCTGGACGAACAAGTTGATGCCTTCGGTGACGTTCTTGGCGAAGACGACCTCGGCGGTGTCGCCGGCGCCGAGGAAGCGCGCCATCTTCGCCCGCGCGTCCTCGTACATCTGCGTGGCCTGCTCGGCGATCGCGTAGACGCCGCGGTGCACGTTGGCGTGCGTCGTCTCGTAGTAGCGGGTCATGGCGTCGAGTACAGCCGTGGGCTTCTGCGACGACGACGCGCTGTCGAGGTACACGAGTTTGCCGTCGGCGAGGATCGGAAAGTCCTTGCGGACGACCGTGGAGTCGAGCTTCGGCGTCACGCCCGGAACCCTTCGTAACCCTCCGACTCCAGCGTCTCTGCCAACTCGGGGCCACCCGACTTGGCGATGCGGCCGTCGAAGAGCAGGTGCACGAAGTCGGGTTTTAGCTCGTCGAGGATGCGCTGGTAGTGCGTGATGACGACGACGCCGAGGTCGGGCCGGGCGGTGCGCACCTGACGCACGCCGTTGGCGACGATGCGCAGGGCGTCGATGTCGAGCCCGGAGTCGGTCTCGTCGAGGATGGCGACGTCGGGTTCGAGGATGGCCATCTGGAGGATCTCGTTGCGCTTCTTCTCGCCGCCGGAGAAGCCCTCGTTGAGGTAGCGGTCGCCAAAGCTCGGGTCCATGTCGAGCTTCTTCATCCACTCCATGATCGACAACCGCAGTTCGAGTACCGACAGGTCGACGCCCTTGCGCTGCGACAAGGCTTGGCGCAGGAACTGGACGACGGGAACGCCGGCGATCTCTTCGGGGTACTGGAAGGCGAGGAACATGCCGGCCTTGGCCCGCACGTCGGTCGGCCAGTCGGTGACGTCTTGGCCCTTGAAGAAGATCTTGCCGTCGGTGACTGCGTACTCGGGGTTGCCGAGCAGCGTGTTGGCCAGCGTCGACTTGCCCGAGCCGTTCGGGCCCATGATGGCGTGGATCTCACCGGGGCGGACGACGAGGTCGAGGCCGCGCAGGATCTCGGTTCCGTCGACCGACGCGTGCAGGTTCTGGACCTCGAGGACAGGAGGGTTCGGGCTGGTCACGACCGCTCCAGTTTATTACCACTACGGCGATAGGGGAAATACGACGGGGTAGCTTTCACTCGCCATGACTGCGCCCTGGACCTTCGCCAGCGAACCGCCGGTTCTCGGGGCCGCGGGCGACGTCACCTCGCTGGTCGAGGGCTCGTCGTTCTGCGTCAGCGCGGCATCGGGCGACATCGTCGCCGGTTCACCCCACGGCCTGTTCTTCCGGGACTCGCGCCTGATCAGCCGGTGGGAGCTGCGGCTCAACGGCAGCCGTCCCGAGGCGCTCGCCCACGTCGAACCCGACCCCTTCGCCGGGGTCACGGTGGCACGCGATCGCCCGCGGCCCGGTCACGCCGACTCGACCCTCATGCTGTTCCGGCGCCGCTGGATCGGCCGGGGCATGCGCGAGGACATCGAGCTGCGCAACGTGGGGAAGGAACCGGCGTACTGCCGCGTCGAGTTGGCGGTCGAGTCCGACTTCGCCGACTTGTTCGAAGTGAAGGAGCAACGTGTCAGCGGCGGCGGCCAGACCACCGCCGAAGTCCGGGGCGATTCGATCGTCTTCACCCACGTGCGCGGCGAGTCGTCGCGCCGGCTGACGGTCGCCTTCGGTGACGGCGCCCGTGTCACCGACAAGGGCGTCACGTGGGAGGCGATCGTGCCGGCCGACGGCACGTGGTCGGCGTCGATCGGCGCGTCGGTCGCCATCGACGACCACGAGATCGAGCCGCGCTTCAAGCCCGGCGTGTCAACGGCGCAAGCCGCACCCGAAGAACGTCTCAACCGCTGGCGCGCCGCGGTCCCCGACGTCGACTCCGACCACCCGCTGTTGGCGTCCGTCATCGCCCGCGGCGCCGAGGACCTCGGCGCGCTGCGCATCTTCGATCCCGAGCATCCCGAGCGGGCCGTGGTGGCCGCCGGCGCGCCGTGGTTCATGACGCTGTTCGGGCGCGACTCGTTGCTCACGTCGTGGATGTCGATGGTCGTCGACCCCGACCTCGCCCTCGGCGTGCTGCAAACGCTGGCGCGCTTTCAGGGGACCAAGGTCGACCTGCGCACCGAGGAGGAACCCGGTCGCATCCTGCACGAGATGCGTTTCGGCGAGGCGTCCTCGCTGTCGTTGGGCGGCGGGACGATCTACTACGGCACCGCCGACGCCACCCCGCTGTTCGTGATCGTGCTGGGCGAGTTGCGCCGCTGGGGTCTGGCGCCCGAGATCGTCGACGCGCTGGCGCCGAACGCTGAAGCGGCGGTGAAGTGGCTCGTCGAATACGGCGACGCCGACGGCGACGGCTACGTCGAGTACCAGCGCAAGACGGACCACGGTCTCGCGAACCAAGGCTGGAAGGACTCGTGGGACGGGGTGCAGTTTGCCGACGGCACCATCGCGCGCGCCCCCATCGCGCTCGCCGAAGTGCAGGGCTACGCCTACGCCGCCTACCTCGCGTGGGCGTACTTCCTTGCTGAACTCGGTCGCGGTGACGAGTCGGGCGAGTGGCGTGAGCGTGCCGCCGAACTCAAGCGCCGCTTCAACGAAGACTTCTGGCTCGAGGACAAGCAGTGTTTCGCCATCGCGCTTGACGGCGACAAGCGACCGGTTGACGCCGTCGCTTCGAACCAGGGCCACTGCCTGTGGACCGGCATCGTCGAGCCGGAGAGGGCGGCGGCCGTCGTGCGGACGTTGATGTCGCCCGAGATGTTCTCGGGCTGGGGCGTGCGCACCATGGCGACGAGCTCGGCGGGCTACAACCCGATCGGCTACCACACCGGTTCGGTGTGGCCCCACGACAACGCCGTGATCGTCGCCGGGCTCGTGCGGTACGGCTTCGTCGAAGAGGCGCACGTGATCATGAACGGCATGTTCGACGCCGCCGCGCTCTACAACCGCCGCCTGCCCGAGCTGTTCGCCGGGTTGGCGCGCGACGAGTTTCCCGGCGTCGTGCCCTACCCGACGTCGTGCTCGCCGCAAGCATGGGCGTCGGCGACGCCGCTGGCGTTCCTGCGCGCCATCCTGCGCCTCGACCCCTGGGTGCCCCACGCCCAGATCTGGATGGCGCCGCAGCTCCTGCCCGGAATGTCGGAACTGAAGGTCCACAACATCAACCTGGGGGGCGGGCGCGTCACGGTCCTCGTGACGGAGAAGGGCACCGAAGTCGAGGGGCTGCCCGATGGGATCGAGCTCGTGACCGAACCACGCGATCCGATGACGGCGCAGACGCCGAGCGCCCCCTAGGTCTGGGGCCGCCAGCGGGTAACGAGGTCGGTGAGGTCGGCCTCGTTGGGGTGCTTCGCCGCCGCGGCGGTGGGCGTGCCGAGGTAGAGGAAGCCGACGATGGCGTCGTCCTCGGAGAAGCCGAGCGCCGCTTTCACGTCGTCGTCATAGGCCGGGTCGCCGGTGCGCCACATCGACCCGTAGCCGAGAGCGGTCGCGGCGATCAGCATGTTCTGTGACGCCGCCGCGGCCGCGGCGTACTGCTCGATGAACGGGATCGAGTCCTCGCCGCGGTTCACCGCACCCACGACAACCACGAGCGGGGCGCGGCCCAGCTTCGTGCGTTCCTTGTCCTCCTTGGCGGCGACGATCTCCTTTCCCGCCGCGAGAGTGCGGGCGCGATAGGCATCGGCGAGCACGCCCCCGAACGCGTCCTTGGCGTCGCCGTCGAGGACGACGAACTTCCATGGGCGCAGCGTCTTGTGGTCCGGAGCGACGGCGGCGGCGCGCAGAATCGTGTCGAGGTCCTCGGGCGTCGGCGCCGGCGGTTGCAGGCGTCCGATCGAGCGGCGGGCGAAGATGGCGTCGAGGGCGTCCACTACCAGCCGCGGGCTTCCCACTCGTCGACGTGGGGCCGTTCGGTGCCGAGCGTCGTCGACTTGCCGTGCCCCGGCAGCACGAGCATCTCGTCGGGGTAGGTGAAGAGCCGCTGGCGCAGCGACTGCATGATCGTCGGGAACGACGCGTTCTCGAAGTGCGTCGCACCCGGGCCGCCCGGGAACAGGGTGTCGCCCGTCAACAGCAGGGGCGTGCCCTGCACTTGGAAGCACATCGAGCCCGGGGTGTGGCCCGGGGTGGCGATCGTGTGGATCCGCAGGCGGCCGACTTCGATCACGGACTCGTCTTCGAGGATCTCGTCATAGGACGGGAGCATCCCGGCGTCGGCCTGCGTGACGGCCACCGAGTAGCCGGCGTCGCGGACCGCGGGCACGGCCTGGATGTGGTCCCAGTGGCCGTGGGTCTCGACGACCCGGCGCACGTCGAGCGCCCGGCACAAGTCGAGCAGCTTCTCGTGCTCGTTCGCCGCGTCGACGAGCATGCCCTCGCCCGTCTCCTTGCATCGCACCACGTACACGTTGTTGTCGTAGGCCCCCACGACCACCATGTGCACTTCGGCCAACGCGTCCTCGAAGATGAGCGTGCTCACAGCTGCCACGCTACGCGTTGTGGCCTTTGGCGGACTTTGGATCGTGATTCGACCCGAATCACGGTCCAAACTCCGCCAATCATCTGGTACCGACGAGGTCGGCGACGTCGGGGTGGAGGGCGGCGACGGTTTTGTCGAGGGTGACGAGGCGCGCGTCGTGCGCTCGGGCGAGGTACGCCAGGTAGGCGTCGGTCACCTGGCGGGGACCGATGACCCCGGCGAGATCGATGTCGTAGGTGTTGTCGTCGGGCCAGAATCTGTGCCGCTCGTTGCCCGTCACACCGCGCAGCACGGCGATGGCTTCGGCCGCGGTCGCGCCGTGACGGATGAGAAAGCGCACCAGGGCACCCTGCGTCGTTGGTGATGTCGCGAACGGCTCGCCGTCGCGGATGAACCATTCCTCTGCGAGCGTGTGGTGGACGTGGTCACCCACCACGAGTGCGATGAGCAAGTTGGGATCGAGCAGCCGGTCAGTCATCGAGGGCGCGGACGTCGTCCTGGGTTACGAGGCGGCCGACGCGGGCGAGCGGGAGACCGGTGCGCCGAGACCGCCCGAGGGCGACGTTGCCCGGCTCGCCGAGTCCGCGGCGGATGAGCATCACGACGGCTTCGCTCATCGTTATGCGCTGGTCTCGGGACAAGCCGCGCGCGACAGCGTGGATGTCGTCGGGCAGGTCGATCGTGGTTCGCATCAAGATGCATTGTGCATCAAAATGCGCTGGGTGCAAGGAAACTTGACCGAGCGGTCTAGTAAGTAAGCCGGCATGAATTTCGCCTTCACCGAAGAGCAAGACGAGCTGCGCAGCTCCGTGCGCAAGTTCATGGAGCAGAAGTCGCCCTCCGCCGAGGTGCGCCGCCTCATGGAAACGACCGACGGTTACGACCCGGCGGTGTGGGACCAGATGGCCAACCAGCTCGGCCTCCAGGGCCTCGCCATCCCCGAGGAGTTCGGCGGCTCGGGCTACTCGTTCATCGAGCTCGGCATCGTCCTCGAGGAGATGGGTCGCGCCCTGCTGTGCGCTCCGTTCTTCTCTGGCGTGCTCGCCCAGACGGCGCTGCTCCAGTCGGGCGACGACGCCGCCAAGAAGGAGTTCCTGCCGGGGATCGCGTCGGGTGAGACCATCGCCACCCTCGCCTTCACCGAGCAGAACGGCCGCTGGGACGAGGAGGGCATCACGCTGCCGGCGACGCAGTCCGGCGACAGCTGGACGCTCAACGGCAACAAGATGTTCGTGCTCGACGGCCACGTCGCCAATTTGATCGTCGTCGCCGCCCGCACCGGCGCCGGCGTGTCGCTCTTCGCCGTTGACGCCACCGACAGCTCGGTGACCCGCGAAGCACTCTCGACGATGGACCAGACGCGCAAGCAGGCGAGCGTCACCTTCAACAACACGCCGGCCAAGCTGATCGGCACCGACGGCGGCGGCTGGGCGACGATGCAGACCACGCTCGACCTCGCGGCTGTGGCGCTCGCCAACGAGCAGGTTGGCGGGGCGCAGAAGGTGCTCGAGATGTCGGTCGAGTACGCCAAGGTGCGCGTGCAGTTCGGTCGCCCGATCGGTTCGTTCCAGGCGATCAAGCACAAGTGCGCCGACATGCTGCTCGAGGTCGAGTCGGCCAAGTCAGCGGCGTACTACGCGGCGTGGTGCGCGGCGGAGATGAACGACGAGTTGCCCGTCACGGCGTCGCTCGCCAAGGCGTACTGCTCGGACGCGTACTTCCACGCGGCGGCCGAGAACATCCAGATCCACGGCGGCATCGGCTTCACCTGGGAGCACGACGCCCACCTGTACTTCAAGCGGGCCAAGTCGATGGAACTGTTCCTCGGCGACCCGACGTATCACCGCGAGCTGCTGGCGCAGCGCATCGGTATTTAAGTTCAGCAGTGCGTCGCGCACTTCTCCTTCTAGCGACGCTCAGCGCAGCAGCGGCGTTCCTCCTGGGCGCCGCTGTTGCGCGTGCGGACGTCACCACCACGACCAACCCGCCGAGCACCACCGCGCACGTCACGACCACGACGACGGCGCACGTGACGACCACGACGGTGCCGCGCACCACGACCACGACGGCGGCACCGGCCACCACGACGACCACGCTGAAAGCCACGACCACGACCGGCGGCACGATCGACCTCGGGAGCACGACGAGCACGTCGAACACGTCGACGACCTCGACGTCGGTGCCGGCGAAGAACGCCGGCAGCAGCGTCAACGGCGGCGCGGTCGCGTTGCTCGTGCTGTTGATCGCCGCCGTCGGCGGCGCAGCCATCTGGGTGTTCACCCGGATGCGCAATGCTTGATCCGTGGTCATAGCCGCGGCCGTCGTCACGATGCTCGTCGTGTTCGCCATCGCGGCCGGCGCGGTCGGGCGCGAGGCGCAGCGACTCGACGCCGTGCCGGCGCGTCCCGTCTTCGATCCCGACGAGGCAACGACCTGGATCGCCGAGCGCCTGCCACCACAGGTCACCGCGGTGTTGTCCTACGCCGAACTGGGCCAGATCGTGCAGTGGACCCTCGATTTGTTGCGCCGGCGCGCCGCAGTCGCCCGCACGAGCGGTGAGGTGCCCGACGCCGGAGAGGCGGCCGTCATCGACATCGACTCCGCGGTCGACTACTCGATTACCGAAGCCATGGCGAAAGGCGTCGAATTGCACCGGGAGGACGTGCGCGCCGCGGTCGAGCAGGTGCTGGCGTACCTCGAAACAATCGGCGCCATCGGGCTCGAGGCGCAGGACGACGAATAGCTCGCCGAAATGCCACAACACCGCCTCCGCCGCGTGATTTACTAATCGCACCAGAGAAAGGAGGTGGTCCCCAGAATGCACTTAGGTTTTAGGACCCTGGAGGTGGCTGGCCGCTAAGGCGGCTCGTCGGACCACTTGGTGAATCCTCACCAGCCACCCTCGCTGCTCTCGGACGGATGAGGTCCCATCCGTCGCAATCCGACCAGCGGGTAATTCCGATAACGAACTGCTCGAAGGGGCGTCTGCGTGGAAACACGTGGGCGCCCCTTCGACGCGGATAAGTTCGCCGGATCATGAGCCGGCCTATTCGTTTTGAGCATCACCGCTTTGTCGGCGACAAGCGTTCACAAGTCGTCTATGACCTCGACGCCACCGATCTCGACGCGGGGCGAATCGACGAGTTGATGCAGGCGCAGACGTACATCTGCTTCGGACCCGATCGTCTCGCGGAGGCCCGCAACCGCGGCTACCACCTGTGGAAGGGCCACGCCGACCGTCACCCTGAGTAGGGCGCGACGTGGCTGAGTCGGTCGTCTTGCCCGGTGCGGCCGGCGACCTCGTGGGCCGGCTGGCGCTGCCGCCGGGCGCCGAGCGCGGCGCGGCAGCGATGGTGTTGTGCCACGGCTTCCCGTCACCTCCACGGGGTGCCCGCGCCAGCGGCGAGGGATACGCCGAGCTGGCCGAGTTCGTCGCCGACGAGACGGGCGCGGCGGTCCTGACGTTCACGTTCCGCGGCTGTGGCCGTTCCGCCGGCGACTTCTCGCTGCGCGGGTGGATCGACGACCTCGGCGTCGCCGTCGACTGGCTGATCAAGACGCGCAACGTCGGCGAAGTCGGCGTCGCGGGTTTCAGCGCCGGAGGCGCCGTGGCTCTGTGTCGTGCGGCGGTGGACGAGCGCGTCAGTTCGGTCGCCGGCTTCGCCGTCCCTGCGACCTTCGACGACTGGTCGAATGAACCGCGCAAGTTCCTCGACCGCTGCCGGTCGCTCGGGGTCGTGCGCGACAAAGATTTCCCGCTCGACGTGGCCGCGTGGGCCCAGGAATTCGTGGCGGAGACGCCCGAGCGCGCGGCGGCGCACGTGGGTAAGCGACCCGTCATGCTCGTGCAGGGATACGACGACGACGTCGTGGCGCCGACCGACGTGCGCCGGATCGAAGCGGCCATCACGCAACACCACGGCGACGTGGAGGTGCGCATGCTCGTGGGTGCCGGTCACCGCTTGCGTCACGACCCGCGGGCGATCGCGATGCTCGTCGGTTGGGCCTCGCGGCTCGGCCCCGTGCGGGCGGACTCCGAGTGACGCCCGGGCGCGTCTGGGACGCCGGCACCTACCACCGCGTGTCGGCTCCGCTGGAGGCGATGGCGCTGCCGGTGCTGGCGCGCCTGGCGCTGCGCGGCGACGAGCGTGTGCTCGACGCCGGCTGCGGCAGCGGGCGAGTCACCCAGCACGTCACAGACGCCGTGCCGGAGGGTCGCGTCGTTGCAGTCGACGCCGACGCGGACATGGTGCGCGCCGCCGCGGCAGCGCTCGTAGGAACGTCGGCCGTTGTGCGTCAGGTCGACCTCCTCCAGCTCGACCTTCCGGCGCTCGCCGTGGGCCTCGACGCCGTGGACTGTGTGTTCTCGACCGCGACGTTTCACTGGATCCAGGATCACGACGCGCTCTTCGCTCGCCTGCTCGCCGCGTTGGTTCCCGGAGGTCGGCTCGAGGCGCAGTGCGGTGGCGGCGCCAATCTGGCGCGCGTCCACGCGGTGGCGCGCGACGTGGCGCGTCAGGAGCAGTACGCGGACGCGCTCTACGACGTCGAAGGCGTGACGAACTTTGCGACGCCGGAGGACACCGAGTCGCGCCTGCGCGCTGCGGGCTTCACGGCAGTCCGCTGCTGGCTGGAGGAGATTCCGGTCGTGCCCGACGACCCGATTGCGTACCTCCGCACGATCATTCTCGGGCCTCACGTCGAGCGTTTGGGGGACGACCTAGGCATGGCATTCGTACACGAAGTGGCAGAGGGGCTCGGCTCGCCCGGCAACGTGACCTTGGACTACGTCCGCCTGAACATCTCGGCGCGGCGGCCATGAACGAGTGGATCACGCGCCTCGACGCCACGGGGAACGGGCCGCGCCTCGCGGTGAAAGACGCCATCGACGTCGCCGGCGTACCGACGACGGTCGGATGCAAGGCGATCGCCGACTCGGCGCAGCCAGCCGGCGCTGACGCGCCGTGCGTGGCGACGGCGCGCGCCGCGGGAGCGCGCATCGTGGGCAAGGCGAACCTGCACGAACTGTGCTTTGGGACGACGGGTCTCAACCCGACCTTCGGGAATCCGCTCAACCCGCGCTGGCCCGACCTCGTGCCCGGCGGGTCGTCGAGTGGTTCGGCGGTCGCGATCGTGCTCGACGAAGCCGACGTCGCCTACGGAACCGACACCGGAGGCTCCGTGCGCCTGCCGGCTGCGTGCTGCGGCATCGCCGGGCTCAAGACCACGTGGGGTCGTGTATCGCTCGACGGCGTGTGGCCGCTGTCCCCGGCGCTCGACACGGTGGGGCCGCTCGCGCGCGATGTCGCCGGACTCGTGCTCGGCATGCAACTGCTCGAACCCGGGTTCTCCCTCGAGGGCGTCGCGGCGGCGCCGGCGATCGGCCGCCTGGCGTCGCCGGTGGCCGTCGACCCGGCGTTGCAGCGCGTCGTCGACGACGCGCTGGCCCGCAGCGGTATCGCGGTGCAGGACGTCGCCCTCGCCGGCTGGGATCAAGCGAACGTCACGTTCGCGCTCGTCATCGGCTTCGAGGCGTGGCGCTCCGATGCGGCGCTCATGGACGTTCCGGGCGGCGTGCACGACTACGTCGGCGATCGCCTGCGCGGCTGCGCCTCGATCACGCGCCAGCAGTACGACGCCGCGCTGCCGACGCGCGAAGCGTGGGTCGACGAGGTGGCCGCGTTGCTCCAGCGCGTGCCGGTGTTGGCGTTGCCGACGCTGCACGAGCGCCCGGTCACTACGGACGCCGACTTCCTGCCGAACCCGTTGGTGCACCCGTTCAACACGGCGCGCACACCGGCGATCTCGATTCCCGTGGGCACCGGACCGGGGGAGAGTTTGCAGCTGGTGGCGGCGCCGGGCGGAGAGGAACTGCTGCTGGCTACCGCGGCGGTGATCGAGCAGGCGGTGGCGCTCGCGTGGTGACCGTGCGCGGCGCCGGCGTCGACATCGCGGCGACTGATTACGGCGGCGACGGTCCGGCCCTGTTGCTCACCCACGGGATGGGGGGCGAGCAGGGCCACCTCGGTCCGGTGGTGCGGCGACTCGGGCCGCGGTTCCGCATCGTCACCTTTGACATGCGCAATCACGGCGCGTCGGGCGAAGGGGAGTGGACGTGGCCGCGGGTGTTCGACGACATCGCGGCCGTGCGCGACCACTACGGCCTCGACCGTCCCGTCGTCGGCGGCCATTCGCTCGGTGGGATGGTCGGTGTGCTGTTCGCCGAGGCGACCGGCGACGCTCGCGGTGTCGTGAATATCGACGGCCATGGGATGGGTCGTCCGCACCAGTACGTCGGCATGACCGAAGACGAGGTGACCGACGCGCTGGCGCGGCTGCGTGACGTGCAACTGGCGCTCAACGGGGAACAGCGGCCGGCGCTCAACGCCATGTTGCCGACGATCGAGGCGCTCTTCATGTTCGACCACTACGCGAACGTCACGTGCCCGCAGTTGATCTTCAACGCCTGCGGCCCCGACCCGATGGCCAACAGCAACCAGATGGCGTGGACGGCGCCGGTGATGTCGGCCTACCGCGCCGGGCTCGGGCGCGATCTGGACGCACTCGCCGCAACACACCCGTCGATCGAAGTCGAGACGATGCCCGACGCCGCCCACTACTTGGTGTTCACCCACGCCGACGCGGTGGCCGATCGCATCGGCCGCTTCGTTTCGGCCCTGCCCGATTGATGCACCTGCATTAGAATCGCCGGATGGCAGATTTGGTCATCCGCAACGCCACCATCGTCGACGGCACGGGGGCGCCGGCCTTCGCCGGTGACATCGTCGTCGACGGCGACACGATCACGTCGATCGAGGCGCCGGGCACCGCGCCCGCCGGTGCGCGCGAGATCGACGCCGAGGGCAAGTTGGCCGCACCGGGCTGGGTCGACGTGCACACGCACTACGACGGCCAGGTCACCTGGGATCCGGAAGTGACGCCGTCGTCGTGGCACGGCGCCACCACGATCGTGATGGGCAACTGCGGTGTCGGCTTCGCACCGGCGCGCCGCGGCGACGACGAGCAGGCGCTGCTGATCGAACTGATGGAGTCGGTGGAGGACATCCCCGGCACCGCGCTGCACGAGGGCATCGACTGGCAGTGGGAGTCGTTCCCCGAATATCTCGACGCCGTCGATGCGATGCCGCGCGTGCTCGACGTCGCCGCACAGGTGCCCCACGCGGCGCTGCGCGCCTACGTGATGGGCGCGCGGGCCCACGACGACGACGCCACCAGCGAAGACGTGGCGATGATGGCGAAGCTGACCGCCGAGGCGATCGAGTGCGGCGCCGTGGGTTTCTCGACGTCGCGCACCGTGCTGCACCGTTCCAAGTACGGGCTCGTGCCCGGCACGACGGCGCCGGGCGAAGAGGTCGTCGCCATCGCCGAGGCGATCGGCAAGGTCGGCAAGGGCGTCATCCAGATCATCAGCGACCGCTCGGGCCACGACGGTCCCGAACGCGACTGGATGGTCGAGATCGCGCGCTCGACGGGCCGTCCCGTCACCTTCCTCACCGCCCAGTCGCCTTTCGCGCCCGAGGGCTACCGCGACGTGCTCGACCACGCTCTGGCGTTGCAGGAGGAGGGTGTGCAGTTCGTCCCGCAGGTGGGCAACCGGCCGACGGGCATGTTGTTCGGTCTCCAGTCGTCGTTCCACCCGTTCATCACGCATCCGACGTACCGGGCGCTACGCGACCTGCCGCTGGAACGGCGCGTCGCCGAGTTGCGCAAGCCCGAAGTGTGCGCCGCGCTGCTGAGCGAGGAGGGCAAGGCGATGTCGCCGCTCATGTCGCGGTGGGACCAGATGTTCCAACTCGGCGATCCGTGCGACTACGAGCCGCCGCGGGAAGCCAGCGTCGCCGCCACCGCCGAGCGCGAAGGGCGCCGTCCCGAAGAAGTGGCGCTGGACTGGTTGCTCGAGCGCGATGGAAAGGCGTTGTTCTTCGCACCGCTGGCGAGCTACGTGCACCACAACTTCGACGCCATCCGCGAGATGGTGTCGCATCCGGCGACGGTGCTCGGTCTCTCCGACGGTGGCGCGCACTGCGGGCTCATTTGCGACGCGTCGATGACGACGTTCAATCTCACGCACTGGGCGCGGGACCGCACGCGCGGCGCGAAACTGCCGCTCGAGTTCGTCGTGCAGCAGCAGACGCAGCGCACCGCGCACCTCTACGGCTTCACCGATCGAGGCGAACTGAAGCCGGGCAAGCGCGCCGACATCAACGTGATCGACTTCGACAACTTGCACATCCACGCGCCCGAGATGATCTTCGATCTTCCGGCAGGCGGTCGTCGCCTCGTGCAGCGCGTCGACGGTTACGACGCCACAGTGTGTGCGGGCAAGATCACCTTTGAAAACGGAAAGGCGACCGGGGAACGCCCCGGTCGCCTTGTCCGCGTCTAACTATTCAGTTGTAGAGAGTTCTTAGACTTCCCGCTCCACATAGGTTGTACGACGACGGCCGCCGCGCTCGACGATCACGTTGTCGCCACCGGCGTCGCGGTTGCCCCAGCCGCCCCACGACGACCAGAACAGCATCGACAACAGCGCGCCCAGCACGCCCACGATCATCAAGATGTCGCCGACCATGTGGATGTCGAAACCGTTGGTTGTCACATTCACCGCGAAGCGAAGGATCGCACCAACGGCGATCAGGAAAATGGCTACTCCAATACCCATTGCTACGTCCTCCTTGTAGGAACGATGTGTTGCAGTGGTGGTACCGCACGGCGTGATGTTGCATACGCACCGCGTTTGGATTGACGCGTTCCGTGAGCGGGTAGAGCGCAGCCACGACTACACAAGGAGGAGCGTGATGGCTCTCGTTGTATTCCTGTTGCTGCTGGCTCTTGTCTTTGGTGGCGTTGGACTCTTCGCGGAAGGACTCAAGTGGGCGCTCATCATCGCGCTCGTGCTTCTCGTCGCCAGCGCCATCAGTGGCTCGCGCGTGTATCGCAGCTAGGCAGTCACGCGCTGCGCTTCGCGCGAAGCGTGGCGCGGACCACCGTGTGCCGCCTCCGCCGGCGGACGGTCGTCTCGTCGGCGAGGAGGCACACGATGGCGAGGCCCCGGCCGTGCTCTTCGTTCCTCGCAGGCAGACGCAACGCCTGCGACAGACGAAAACCACTGCCGGGGTCTTTTACTTCCACGATGACGTCACCGCGGCGCTCGATGCCGAGCCGCACGTCGATCTCGTCTTCGTATCCGATCGCGTGCATCGCGTTGGTGCCCAGTTCGGACAGCACCAGCAGGGCGTCGTCGATCTGGGAACGCGCGACGCCGTTGGTGGCCAGTGCCGAGTCGACGTCGTGGCGCACGAATTGCAACGCGGACGGACTTCTCGGCAAACGACGTTCGTACACAACCTTCACGACTGGCGCGGTACCCGCGGCGGGTAGCGAGTAACACATGAGGAAGTTCGGTTACACGCTTTCCAGCGAAGAGCACGGGCCGCGCACGCTGGTGGAGAACGCGCGGCACGCTGAGGACGCCGGATTCGATTTCGTGTCGATTTCCGATCACATCCATCCCTGGATCGCCGCGCAGGGCCATAGCCCGTTCGTTTGGTCGGTTCTCGGTGGCATCGCGTGCACGACGTCGCACATCGACGTCGGCATTGGCGTTTCGTGCCCCACCACGCGCATGCATCCGACTCTGGTAGCGCACGCGTCTTCGACGGTCGCACAGCTGCTCGGCGAGCGATTCTTCCTCGGCGTCGGTACCGGCGAGGCGCTCAACGAGCACGTGCTGGGCCACCGGTGGCCCCGCCACGACATCCGGCTCAAGATGCTCGAAGAAGCCGTCGCCATCATCCGCGAACTGTGGTCCGGTGAGACGGTGAACTACGACGGTCGCTACTACCGCGTCGAGAACACGCGCATCTTCGACGCCCCCGGACGCAAGCCGCCGATCATCGTGTCGGGCTTCGGGGAGCAATCGGTGGAGCTCGCCGCCAAGATCGGCGACGGCTACTGGGGCCACGGCACCGATCCGTCGCACGTCGAACGCTTCACCGCCGCCGGCGGTCACGGCCCCAAATACGCGCAGGTGTCGCTGTGCTGGGGCCACGACACCGAGCAGGCGCGCAAGACGGTGCTGAAGTACTGGCCCGTCGGCGGCCTTGGCGGTCAGCTGATGCAGGACCTGCCGACGTGGAACCACTTCGAGCAGGCGGTCGAGTCGATCAGCGAGGAGCAAGTGCTGAAGTCAACGCCGTGCGGGCCCGACGTCGAGCCGATCCTGAAGTCCGTCGAGGAGTTCGTCACCGCCGGCTTCGACCACATCTACTTCCACCAGATCGGGCCTGATCAAAGAGGCTTCATCGACTTCTGGGCCGAAAAGCTACGGCCCGCGCTCGGACGATTCGGGTAGGTGGCCGCGATGAACGCCGACGTACCCCCGGGCCTCACGGTCACCGAAGTGCTGGCGCGTTACGAGGAGCAGGGCTACGTCATGTCGTTCGGCGTCGAACCCGAAGGCAAGCTGCGCTGCGGCGCCTGCCGCACGGTGAGCGACGCGCAGGACGTGCACGTCGAAGGCATCGCCCGCGCCGAAGGGCCGAGCGACCCCGCCGACATGGCGATGGTTGCGGTGGTTCGCTGCCCGTGGTGCACCGTCGAAGGCACCCTCGTCGTCGGCTACGGACCGACCGCGAGTCCCGAGGACGCGGATGTCGTCGCGCTGCTCTTCGACGAGCGGGAAGAAGGTGAGCCCGCGGTGCTCTTTCCTGACGAGGAGCCGTGACGTGAACCCGATCGAGAAGGTCGTGCGCGGCCTCGATCGCCGCCAGCAGGCGAACCGCCCCCTGGCGTTCTGCTTCGGCGTGTCGAAGAAGTTCGGCGACGACCGCGCCGGGATGCTGGCGTCGCTGCTGGCCTACGACGCGTTCCTGGCGATCTTCCCGCTGCTGCTGTTGTTGACGACGATCCTCGGCTTCGTCACGGACCGCAATCCCGGCGTGCGCGACGCCATCCTGCACTCGGCGCTGCGCGACTTCCCGATCGTGGGCTCCCAACTGGCGAACTCCGTGCATCCGTTGAAGGGCAGTGTCGTCGCCGTTGTCATCGGCTCGGCGGGTCTGTTGTGGGGTTCGCTGGGTTTGAGTCAGGCGGCGCAGCTGGCGATGGCGGAGGTGTGGAACATCCCAGCGGTGAAGCGACCGGGCTTCTTCCCGCGGCTGGCCCGCAGCGTGGCCTTCGTCGTCGCCCTCGGTGCGGGCGTCGCCCTGACGACGTTCGTCACCGCGCTGGCGGCGTTCACGCCCGGGGCGATCGCGTCGCGGGTCGTCGCGCAGCTCGGCATCACCGTGGTGAACGTCGGCTTGGTCATCGTGTTGTTCCGGGTGCTGACGCCCGAGATCGCCACGCACGACCTCGTCCCCGGCGGGGTCATCGCCGGTATCGGCTGGACCCTTCTGCAGGCCATCGGCACGCTGCTGGTCGGCCACACGCTGAAGAACGCGTCGCAGCTCTACGGCTTCTTCGGCAGCGTGCTGGGCCTCGTCTCGTGGCTGTTCCTCACGGCGCAGCTGATGCTCTACGCCGCGGAAGTCAACGTCGTGCGCACCCGCAAGCTGTGGCCCCGCAGCATCGTGCAGCCGCCGCTGACCGATGCCGACCGCAAGGTGCTCGACGCCATCGCCGAGTCGGAACGCCGCCGGCCTGAGCAGTTGCTACGCACCGGCTGGCGCCGCCGCACCGCGTAGCCCGGCGTCGATCGCGGCGCGGAGCCGTAGCGCCGCGGCGTAGGGGTCGCTCGCCTCGGTCAACCACCGCACCACGACGAAGCGCGTGGCACCGGCGGCGAGCATCGGGCCGACGGTGTCGGGATTGACGTTCCCGGTGACGACGAAGGGCAGCGACGCAGTCGCCGCTGCCGCGCGCAGTGTGTCGAGGCCGACCGGCGCGCGCTCGGGGTGGGTGGCCGTGGCGTGCACCGGCCCGACCGACGCGTAGTCGATCGGCTCGTCGTGCGCCGCGGCCAACTGCTCGCCCCCACGCGTCGAGAGACCGACGATCTTGTCGGCGCCGACGATGCGGCGCACCAGCGCGGGCGGCGCATCCTGTTGGCCGACGTGCACGCCGTCGGCGTCGCAGTCGAGCGCTAGGTCGGCGCGGTCGTTGAGGATGAACGGCACACCGTGGTCGCGGCACACGGAGCGCGCGAGGGTGGCGCGCTCGATGATCGTGCGGGCGTCGGCGTCCTTGTCGCGCAGCTGCACGATGTCGACGCCGCCGCGGATGCAGGCGTCGACGAACGCAACCAGATCGGGCCGATCGGCTGTGCACAGGTAGAGGTGGCGGTCGCCCAGCCCGTGGTCAGCCACCGGCGACGGCCTTCACGATCTCGACGACGTCGCCGTCGCCCAGGGCTACCGACGCGTGCTCGCCGCGGAGCAGGGCGTTGCCGTTGTGCTCGACGGCAACGGTGCGTTTGGCCCAACCGAGCTGCGCCAGCAAGTCGAGCACCGTCGAGCCGTCCGGGCAGCTGACCGACTCGCCGTTGGCGACGACGGTGATCAGGACGTCTTGGCGGCCGCCGCTTTGGCCGCCGCCTTCTTCTCGGCCTTGAAGGCGCGCACTTTGCTCAGGCTCGCGTCGTCGACGATGTCGGCTACCGACAGAAAGGTGTCGGGTTTGCCGTAGTCCTTCGCCTGGTCTTCCCAGCCGGCGGGCTTCACACCGAACTGCTTGGCCAGCAGGGCCACGAAGATGCGAGCCTTCATCTCGCCGAAGCCGGGCAGTGCCTTCACGCGCTTGAACAGCTCTTTGCCGTCGGCCGCCGTCGTCCAGATCGCCTCGGGCTCGCCGTCGTACTCGTCGGCGATGAGATTGCACAGTTCGTGCACGCGCCGCGCCATCGCCGCGGGGTAGCGGTGCAGCGCCGGCCGGTCACAAAAGATCGTGACGAGCGTGTTCTCGTCCATCGCCGCCAACTTCGCCACGTCGAGGTTGGTCCCCAGCCGCTGCGTCAGCGTGTAGGGGCCGAGGAACGCCCACTCCAGCGGGATCTGCTGGTCGAGCACCATCGAGATGAGCAAGGCAAGCGGATTGGTGGCGTTGAGCGCGTCAGCCTCGTCGTTGCCGGTGATGCGCAACCTCGTCGCCGCCATACACCGCATCCTACCGACGGCGGCGCGACGCAACTCTCGTGCCCATTTCTGGCGGCCATATCGCGTCGTAGACGCGAAATGGCCGCCAAAAAGCGGCGGGAAACCGTCCCGCGATTGGCTACGTCGTGCGGGGGTCGGGCGCGTCGGCGTTGATCTCGTAGCGGGCGATCGCCTTCTCGACTTCCTCGGGGTCGGCTTCGCCCGCGGCCGCCAGTGCGCTCAGGACGGCGACGACGATGTGGCCGGTGTCGGTTTCGAAGTGGCGGCGCAACGCCTCGCGGGTGTCCGAGCGACCGAAGCCGTCGGTGCCGAGCGTCGTGTAGGAACGCGGCACCCAGCGGGCGACCTGGTCGGGCACCGACTTCATGAAGTCGGTGACAGCGACGATCGGGCCTTCGGAGTCTGCGAGCGCCACGGTGACGAAGGGCCGCTGCGGCTCGCGCGACGGGTGCAGGCGGTTGTCGCGCTCGACGGCCAGCGCGTCCTCGCGCAACGCCTTGTACGACGTGGCACTCCACACCTCGGCGGCCACGTCGTAGTCGGCCGCCAGCGCGTCGCGGGCCGCCAGCGCCGCCTGCGACGCCGAACCGGAGAACAGGATGGTGGCGCGGCGCGACGGTCCGGCCGGTGCCGCCTCGAAGCGGTACAGCCCGCGCCGTATGCCGTCGCCGATGTCGGGAGGCATCGCCGGCATCACGTAGTTCTCGTTGTAGAGCGTGATGTAGAAGAACTCGTCGCGGTCCTCGGGCCCGTACATGCGGGCGATGCCGTCCTGGATGATCTCGGCGACCTCGTAGGCGAACGCCGGGTCGTAGGCGGCGACGTTCGGCACCGTCGAGGCGAGCACCAGGGAGTGGCCGTCCTCGTGCTGGAGGCCTTCGCCGTTGAGGGTGGTGCGCCCGGCGGTGGCGCCGAGCATGAAGCCGCGCGCCCCGATGTCGCCCGCCGCCCACGTGAGGTCGCCGACGCGCTGGAACCCGAACATCGAATAGAAGATGAAGAACGGGATCATCGGCGCACCCCACGTCGTCGCCGCCGTGCCCGAGGCGATGAACGAGCACATCGAGCCGGCCTCGGTGATGCCTTCTTCGAGCAACTGGCCGTCGTTCGCTTCCGTGTAGGACAGGAGCAGTTCCTTGTCGACGGGGTCGTACTGCTGGCCGAACGGAGCGTAGATCTCGAACTCCTTGAACAACGCGTCCATGCCAAACGTGCGCGCTTCGTCGGGCACGATCGGCACGACGCGCTTGCCGATCGCCGGGTCGCGCAGGAGATTGCGGATCAGGCGGGCGAAGGCCATCGTCGTCGAGACGGCCTGGCTCTTGGAGCCGTCGTGGAATTCCTTGAACGCCGCCGGCGCCGGCAGCTCGCGCAGCTTCACCCGCGGTAGGCGCCGCGGCAGTGAGCCGGCGAGCGCCTTGCGCCGCGTCATCAGGTACTCGTGGATTTCGGAGCCGTCGGCGGGCCGGTAGTACGGCGGCAGTTTGTCGTCGAGTGCCTTCTCGGGGATCTCCTCCTGCAGGTACAGCGTGTCGCGCATCGCCAGCAACTGCGCCTTGGTCATCTTCTTGATCTGGTGGGTGGCGTTGCGCGACTCGATCTCGGGGCCGAGCGTCCAGCCCTTGATGGTCTTGGCGAGGATGACCGTGGGGGCGCCGGCGTGTTCGACCGCCGCCTTGTACGCGGCGTACAGCTTGCGGTAGTCGTGGCCGCCGCGGGGCAGGGCGTGGATCTCGGCGTCGCTGAGGTGCTCGACGATCTTGCGCAGGCGCGGGTCGGGACCGAAGAAGTGCTCGCGGATGTAGGCGCCGTCGGACACCGAGTACTTCTGGAACGCGCCGTCGACCGTGGTGTTCATCTGGTTGAGCAGCACGCCGTCGGTGTCGCGGGCGAGCAGCTCGTCCCACTTGGAGCCCCAGATGACCTTGATCACGTTCCAGCCCGCGCCGCGGAAGACCGCTTCGAGTTCCTGGATGATCTTGCCGTTGCCGCGCACGGGCCCGTCGAGGCGTTGCAGGTTGCAGTTGACGACGAAGATGAGGTTGTCGAGGCCCTCGCGCGCGGCGAGCGACAGCGCACCGAGCGTTTCGGGTTCGTCGCACTCGCCGTCGCCCACGAAGCACCACACCTTGGCGCGGCTGGTATCGGCGATCTCGCGGTTGAGCAGGTAACGGTTGAACCGCGCCTGGTAGATCGCCTGGAGCGGGCCGAGGCCCATCGACACCGTGGGGAACTCCCAGAAGTCGGGCATCAGGCGCGGGTGAGGATACGACGAGAGTCCGCCGCCACCGACTTCCATGCGGAAGTGGTCGAGCTGGGACTCGGTGAGTCGCCCTTCGAGGTAGGCGCGGGCGTAGATGCCGGGCGCGGCGTGGCCCTGGAAGTACACCTGGTCGCCGAACTGGCCGTCGTCCTTGCCGCGGAAGAAGTGGTTGAAGCCGACCTCGTAGAGCGACGCGGAGGACGCGAAGGTCGACAGGTGCCCGCCGATGCCCTCGCTGCGGGTGTTGGCCCGGGTCACCATGACCGCGGCGTTCCAGCGAATGAAGGCGCGGATGCGGCGTTCGATGAACTCGTCGCCGGGGAACCATGGCTCCGCGTCGCGGGGGATCGTATTGATGTAGGGCGTCGAGACGGTGGCCGGGAAGCCGACGCCGGCTTCGCGGGCGCGCTCGAGCAACTTCATGAGGAGGAAGCGGGCGCGGTTCTTGCCCTCGGCGTCGACGATGGCGTCGAAGCTGTCGATCCACTCCTTGGTTTCGGAGGGGTCGGTATCGGGAAGCTGATGGCTGTACCCGTCGAAGATCACATGATCCATCGTAGGAGGGCTACCGGGCGGTAATGATCAGTCGCTCTATGAAGACTGTGTATACCGACGGCGCGTGCAGCGGGAACCCGGGACCCGGGGGCTGGGCGTGGGTCGACGTGGACGGCCCGTTCGCGTCGGGATGCGAGAACCCGTCGACCAACCAACGCATGGAGGTCATGGCCGTGCTCGAGGCCCTGCGGCATTATGACGCCGGCCCCGTCACGATCATGAGCGACTCGACCTACGTCGTGAACTGCTTCCGCGACAAGTGGTGGGACGGGTGGAAGCGGCGCGGTTGGCTCAACGCCGCGAAGAAGCCGGTAGCGAACCGCGACCTGTGGGAACCGCTGATCGAGCTGTACCTGTCGCGGCGCGACGAGATCGCGTTCAAGTGGGTGAAGGGTCACGGCCGCGACCCGATGAACGCGCGCGCCGACGAGCTCGCGGTGGCGGCATCGTTGAGCCAGCGCGGGAGTGTGGCGCCCGAGAAGCCCGACGAAGTTGTCGCAGTAGAACCGGTCGAGGGCGACGTCGCTGATCCCGTCCAGCGTCTCTTCGAACTTCCTTAGCGGAGCGCGGCTGTTAGCAGCTCGCGGTGACGCACCAACCAATGGGCCGACCGGACGCGCCAGGCGACGCCCCAGCCGGCATCGTCGGGTCCCGTCGGGCGTTTCGCCATCTTGAGCGCGCCCGGCTCGTCGATCTCGTTGGCGGCGTCGCGCACGGCGAAGTCGATCATGCGGCTGACCAGACCGGCGCGTTCGCCGGCATCGAGCCCGTACCCGTCGGCGAACAACCGAAGTTGGCGGGCGCGCTCCTCGGGCGACGGCAGGTCATTGCGCGCCGCGACGATCTCGTCGTGGAGCTGGCAGTTGAGCCAGGCGCCATGGGCGACCTCGTCGAGTCGGTCGACGGGGCCGGCGAACTCCCAGTCGATGAGGGCGACGGGCACGCCGTCGCGGGCCACGATGTTCCACGGCCCGACGTCGCCGTGGCCGAACACCGCGGACGACGCGTCGCGCGTGAACCACGGCTGCCACGCCGCATCGGGCGGCGGAGTGAACGACCGCGACGCCTCGTGCAGCTCGCGCAGGAGAGCGCCGACCGCTGCGATGCCCTCGTCGGACCACGGGTGCGGGTGGACGAAATCACCGGGAATGAACGTGAGCGTTTCGCGGCCGGCGTCGTCGAAGCCGGTGCCGACGACACGCGGTGCGCCGGCAAACCCGGCGGCTTCCAAGTGACGGAGCAATGCCTGCACCGACGCCGACCATGGCCCCGCCGCCCGGTGGACGACGTCGCCGACGCGCACGACGTTGCTGCGGGCGCTCGCCAGCTCGTGGCCTTCGGGCATGCGCCGTTTAACGTACGCCCATGGATCTCCAGGGAGCATCAGCAATTGTCACGGGCGGCGCGTCGGGTCTCGGCGAGGCGACGGTGCGTCGTCTGCATCAGGCGGGCGTCGCCGTAACCATCCTCGACCGCAACGCCGATGCCGGCCAGGCGCTGGCCAAGGAGCTCGGCGGCGGGGCGAACTTCGCGGCGGCCGACGTGACGAAGTACGAGGAGTGCGCGGCGGGCGTCGAGCAGGCAGCGGCGGCGGGTGCGCTGCGGGTCTGCGTCAACTGCGCCGGTCTCGGCATCGGCGTGCGCACGATCAACAAGGACAACTCGCCCCACGACCCGGCGTCGTTCAACTTCGTCATCGGCATCAACTTGATCGGCACGTTCAACGTGATGACGCTCGCCGCGTCCAAGATCGCCCAGACCGACCCGACGCCCGGCGGCGATCGCGGGGTCATCGTCAACACGGCGTCGGTGGCGGCCTTCGACGGCCAGATCGGCCAGCTCGCCTACTCGGCGTCGAAGGGCGGCGTCGTCGGGATGACGTTGCCTGCGGCGCGCGACCTGTCCGCCGTCGGCATTCGCGTGAACACGATTGCGCCCGGCCTGATGGACACGCCGCTGCTGGCGATGCTGCCGGAGCCGGCGCGCAAGTCGCTCGGCGACAGCGTGCTGTATCCGAAGCGTCTCGGCGTGCCCGACGAGTACGCGGCCCTCGTCATGGCGATTATCGACAACGGCTACCTCAACGGCGAGACGATCCGCCTCGACGGCGGCATCCGCATGCAGCCGAAATAGCTACAGGCGGGTCCAGTCCTTCCACACGGGGTCGTAGCCGCGGCCGCGCAGGGCGGCGGCGACCTCCGCGGGCGAGCGGGTATCGCTGATCTCGAACTGCGGCTCGGCGTCGGACTCCGCCGCGTAGCCCCCCGGTTCGGTGTGTGAGCCGGCCGAGAGCGTGGTGACGCCGAGTGGGACGAGGGCGTCGCGCAGCACGGCGGGCTCGCGCGTCGACAGCGTGATGCCGGCGTCGGGCAGGAACAGCCGCAGCGCGCAGATCAGTTGGGTGAAGGCGCGGTCGTCGACCGGGTCGGCCGGTTCGTAGCCGCCCGCCGCGGGACGCAGCCGCGGCACTGACACCGAGACTTCGGCGCGCCACCACCGGCGTGTCAGGGCGCGCCCGTGGGCGGCGACGGCCAGCGCTTCGGCGCGCCAGTCGCCGTGCAGTCCGAGAAGGGCGCCGATGCCGAGCTTGCGGGCGCCGGCGGCGGCTGCCCGGTCCGGGGCGGCGAGGCGCCACTCGTAGTTGCGCTTCTTGCCGAGCCGGTGCACCTGCGCGTACGTGTGGCGGTCGTAGGTCTCCTGGTACACGACGACGCCGTCGGCGCCGGCGTTGACGAGGCGCACATAGGTGGGTTCGTCCCACACCTGCACCTCGACCGCCACGCTCGCCATCGTCTCGGCCGCGGCGCCGACGCAGTCGACGAGGTAGTCCTTGCTCACGATGCGGGCGTGCTCGCCGGCGACGAGCAGCACGTGCCGGAACCCGCGCTCCGCCAGCGCAGCGCACTCGGCGCGCACCTCGGCGAGCGAGAGCGTGCGGCGCGCCACGTCGTTGCCCGCCGAGAAGCCGCAGTAGGTGCACACCGACACGCATTCGTTCGACACGTACAGCGGGGCGAACAGCGAGCGGGCGCGGCCGAAGCGCTGCAGCGTCGCGTCGCGTGCTGCGACCGCGAGTTCTTCGAGTCGGAGCGCGGCGGGCGCCGACAGCAGCGCCGCGAAGTCGTGCAGGTCGCGGTGGCGGCCACGCGACAGCGCGCGGGTGACGTCGGCGTCGGCGGCGTGGTCGACGAAGGCGCGCGCTGCGTCGAGGTCGGTGGCGAGCAGATCGGCCGCCGCTGAGTCGACCGGCACTTCGCGCGGCCGTGAGACCAGATCCACCGGCGTGCCCGTCCGGTGTGATGTCACGAGTCGAGAAAACCGGTCAGGGGTGACGACGCCTCGGCGACGCGTCGCGCCGGCGCCAGGCCGGCCAGATAACCGGTGCGGCCCGCGACCACTGCGTCGCGGAACGCGGTAGCCATGAGCGCCGGGTCGGCGGCGGTGCCGATGGCGGTGTTGACGAGCACGGCGTCGGCGCCGATCTCCATCGCCTCCGCCGCGTGGCTCGGTGCGCCGAGACCGGCGTCGACGACAACGGGGACGCGTGCCTGCTCGATGATGATCTCGAGCGCGCCCCGCGTCCGCAGCCCCTGGTTCGAGCCGATCCAGGACCCGAGCGGCATCACGGTGGCGCAGCCCACCTCTTCGAGGCGCTTGCAGAGCACCGGATCGGCGTTGACGTAGGGGAGCACGGTGAAGCCGTCGGCCACGAGCTTCTCGGCGGCCGACAGCGTCTCGACGCCGTCGGGCAGCAGGTAGCGCGGCTCGGGAGTCAACTCGAGCTTGATCCAGTCGGGATAGCCGGCGGCGCGCGCCAGGCGGGCGATGCGCACGGCCTCGTCCGCGTTCATGGCGCCGGAGGTGTTGGTCAGCAACAAGACAGACGGCGGGATGGCGTCGACGATGTCGTCGTCGGCGGTCGGGTCGGCGCGGCGCAGCGCCACGGTGACCATCTCGCTGCCCGACGCGTCGATGGCGGCGCGCAGGGCGGCGTTCGACGGGAACTTGCCCGTCCCGAGGAAGAGACGCGAACCAAACGCGCGCCCGGCAATAACCAATTCGTCCATCGCGAGACGTACCCTACCGGCGTGCCTACACGGGTCCTGATCGGTTTGGCGCTGGCGACGGGCGTGGTCATTGTCTTGGCCTTCGTGATCCAGATCCTGCTTGCTAGCCGCTAGCCCGGCGTCCCCTAGGCTCAGCGTCGTGAGCGAACACTTCGACGTCGTCGTCATCGGCGGCGGCCCCGCCGGATACGCCGCCGCGCTCTACGGCGCCAGCGCCGGACTCAACATCGCCGTGGTCGAGAAGGAAAAGGTCGGGGGCACGTGCCTGCACCGAGGTTGCATCCCCGCCAAGGAGTATCTCGAGACGGCCACCGTCTACCGGACGGTGAGTCACGCCAAGGACTTCGGGATCGTCTCGGACCAGCCGACCGTCGAGTTCGCCACTAGCCAGCAGCGCAAGCAGAAGGTCGTCGACCAGCTCTGGAAGGGCCTCCAAGGCCTGATGAAGCAGCGCAAGATCACGACGTTCCTCGGCACCGGGCGCCTCGACGCCGACGGCGTCGTGCGCGTGGTCGACGGCGACGCCGCCGGCACCGAGCTGCACGGCGACAGCGTGCTGCTGGCGTCCGGTTCGGTGCCGCGCACGCTGCCGGGCTTCGACATCGACGGCAAGTACGTGCTCACCTCCGACGAGGTGTTGATGCTCGACACGCTGCCGTCGAGCGCGGTCGTCGTCGGGGGCGGCGCCATCGGCTGCGAGTTCGCCTCGTCGATGAGCGACCTCGGCGTGCAGGTGACGGTCCTCGAGTTCCTGCCCCAGATCCTCACCGGCGTCGACAAGGACGCCGCCGACGTCGTCGCCCGCTCGTTCAAGAAGCGCGGCATCGACGTGCGCACCGGCGTCGAGGTGAAGGGCCATCAGCCCACGGCTGACGGCAAGCAGACCACGGTCACCTTCGGCGAAGGCGAGACGGTCACCGCCGACATCGTCGTGATGTCGGTCGGCCGCCGCCCCCTGTCCGACGGGTTGCTGGGCGAAGGCTCGCCCGTCGCCGTCGACGAACGCGGCTTCGTGAAGGTCGACCCCTGGATGCGCACCAACGTGGCCAACGTCTACGCGCTCGGCGACCTCATCGCCGTCGACGGCGTGCGCGTCCACCCGCAGCTGGCCCACGTCGGCTTCGCCGAAGGCATGCTCGCCATCAAGGTCATCCTCGGCGAGCCGGCGATGCCCGTCGACTACTCGAAGGTGCCGATGTGCATCTACACCTATCCCGAGGTCGCCTACGCCGGGCTCACCGAACAGGCGGCGCGTGACGCCGGCTACGACGTCGCCGTGTCGAAGCACCGCTACGTCGGCAACGGCCGGGCGCTGATCATCGGCGACGCCGATGGCCTGGTGAAGGTCATCGCCGCCAAGGACGCGAGCGGCAAGGCGGGCACGATCCTGGGTGTGCACATGGTCGGGCCATGGGTGACCGAGCAGCTGGGCCAGGCCTACCTGTCGGTGAACTGGGAAGCAACCGTTGACGAGGTGAGCGCGTTCATCCAACCGCACCCGAGCCTGTCCGAGCTGTTCGGGGAGACGGTGATCGCTCTGACCGGAAGAGGACTCCATGGCTGAGATCACGATGCCCCAACTCGGTGAGACCGTCACCGAGGGCACCATCACCCGCTGGGCGAAGCAGGTCGGCGACAGCGTCAAGGAGGACGAGATCCTCTTCGAGGTGTCGACCGACAAGGTCGACTCCGAGGTGCCGTCGCCGGTGAGCGGTGTCATCACCGAGATCAAGGTTGCCGAAGGCGAGACCGTGCCGGTGGGCGCGGTGCTCGCCGTCGTGGGCGACGGTGCCGCCGGCGTCGCGCCTGCGCCCGCCGCGCCCGCGCCGGCGACGCCTACACCCGCACCCGCCGAGGAACCGGCGACGGTGGCCGCGCCCGTGTCGGAGGCGCCGGCCCCTGCGCCGCAGTCCCCGCCGGCGCCACCAGCGCCGACGCCCCCGCCGGCTGCGCCGCCGGCAGCCGTACCCGCTCCGGCGGCGTCGTCCGACGGGGCCGCCGGTGTGCTGTCGCCGGTGGTGCGCAAGCTGCTCGCCGAGAACAACCTCGACCCGTCGACCATCACCGGGACCGGCGCCGGCGGTCGCATCACGCGCAACGACGTTCTCGCCGCCCTCGACAACCGCGCCGCCAGCGCGCCCGCCGCGCCCCCGGCTTCGGCTGCACCCGCAGCGGCTCCAGCGCCGGCGGCGTCTGCACCCGCGCCCGCCCCGGCGCCGCAGCCGGCGGTGCGCGCCGGCGAGCGCGACACGGTCATCCCGTTCTCCAACATCCGCCGGCGCACCGCCGAGCACATGATCCGTTCGTTGCAGACCTCGGCCCACACGCTCGTGGCCACCGAGGTCGACTACGAGAACGTAGAGATCGTGCGCGCTGCCCAGAAGGAAGCGTTCCGCGCGCAGGAGGGCGTCGGCCTCACCTACATCCCGTTCATCTGCCGTGCGGTCGTCGACGCGCTGCGTGAGTTCCCGATCGTCAACTCGTCGGTCGGCAACGACGAGCTGATTCAGCACAACTACATCAACCTCGGCATTGCGGTCGACCTCAACTACGAGGGCCTGATCGTCCCCGTCATCCACGATGCGGACGGCAAGCGGTTGCGCGCTCTCGCCCGGGAGACGGCCGACCTCGCCAACCGCGCCCGCAACAAGAAGCTCGGCGCCGACGACATCGCCGGCGGCACCTTCACCATCACCAACGCCGGCGGCTACGGCACCCTCATCACACGCGCCATCATCAACCAGCCGCAGGTCGCGATCTTGTCGACCGACGGCGTCAAACCCCAGCCCGTCGCCGTGCCCCTCGAGGGTGGCGGCTACGGCATTGCCGTGCATCACGTCGGCAACCTGTGCCTGTCGTGGGATCACCGCGCCTTCGACGGCGCCTACGCCTCGGCGTTCCTCGCCAAGATCCGCGAGATCCTGGAAACCAGGGACTGGGCAACGGAGCTGGCGTAGCTACCGTGCGGGCGCGCTGGCTCGGTCGCGTTCCCTACGAGGAATGCCTCGCGCTCATGCGCGGGTTGTGGGAGCACGACGAAACCGACGCGCTGCTGCTGGTCGAGCACCCACCGACCTACACGCTTGGCGTGCGGACCGACCCGGCGAACATCCTGGTCTCGCCCGAGTCGGTGGGGGCGGCGTGCGTGCGCGCCGACCGCGGCGGTGATGTCACCTTCCACGGCCCGGGCCAGCTGGTGGGCTATCCGATCATGAACGTGGCGATGGGCACCGGCGCCATCCCGAACCACGTCCACTGGATCGAGCAGGTCCTCATCGACGTGCTGGGTGAGTTCGGCCTCGCGGCCTCGCGCTTCGACGGCTATCCCGGCGTGTGGGTCGGCGTCGCCGACTTCGCGCCCACCCACCCGCCCGATCTCTTCGGGCCGGCCTACGGCGGGCCCCGCAAGATCGCCGCGATCGGCGTGCGCGTGAGTCGCGGTCGCAGCATGCACGGCTTCGCCCTGAACGTGCACACCGACCTGTCGTGGTTCGATCACATCGTGCCCTGCGGCATCGCGGAGTTCCCGGTGACGACGATGGCCGCCGAGGGCGTCGACGTGTCGTTGCGCGAGGTCGCCGACGCCGTCGTGCGCCGGGTCGGCGCCACCGACCGCGCGGATGTCGCCTGGCAGCACAGGCCCGACGACCTTGCGGCGTTCAGCCGCGCCCATGCGGAGGGGTCGAGCGCGCCGGTGCGGTTGCTCGGGCGGCTCAACGCCGCGGGCGTCGACACCACCACGGCGCTACCCGTCGACCAGCGCAAGCCGTCCTGGCTGCGAGTGAAGGCCGACTTCGGACCGGAGTACCAGGCGCTGCGCAAGACGCTGCGCGACCGCTCGCTGGTGACGGTGTGCGAGGAGGCGGGGTGCCCGAACATTTACGAGTGCTGGAACGACGGCACCGCCACGTTCATGATCAACGGGTCGCGCTGCACCCGCGCGTGCGGCTTCTGCCTCGTCGACACGCGCAAGCCCGAACCGCTCGACGCCGACGAACCGCGGCGGGTCGCGGAGGCAACCGTCGAGTTGGGCCTCAAGCACGTCGTGATTACGTGCGTGGCGCGCGACGATCTCGCCGACGGAGGAGCAGGCGCGTTCGCCGCCACGATCGCCGCGGTGCGCGCCGCGTCACCCGGCACCAACGTCGAGGTGCTGATCTCGGACTGCAAGGGCGACGCCGCCTCGCTGCAGACGATCTTCGACGCCCGACCCGACGTGTTGAACCACAACCTCGAGACGGTCGCCCGCCTGCAACGCGCCGTGCGCCCGTCCGCCGGCTACGCCCGCAGTTTGGCGGTCCTGGCCCGGGCGAAGAAGGCTGGGCTGATGACCAAGTCCGGTGTGATGGTCGGCCTGGGCGAAACCCACGACGAAGTGATGGGTGCGCTGCGCGACCTGCGCGGCGTCGGCGTCGACGTCGTCACTGTCGGCCAGTACCTGCGACCGACGGCGCACCATCTGCCCGTGGCGCGCTGGTGGACGCCCGAAGAGTTCGCCACGCTGCGCGCCGAGGCCGAACAACTCGGCTTCGCCCACGTCGAGTGCTCGCCGCTCACGCGCTCGAGCTACCACGCCCGTTCGGCCGCCGACGCCGCGATGGTGGTGGCGCGATGACGACGCCGTTCCAGGCTCGGCTCGGCCGGGCCCGGGCGCGCATGACCGAGCTGGGTGTCGACGCGCTGTTGCTGTCGGTGGGCGCCGACCTGCCGTGGCTGTGCGGCTACGACGCCATGCCACTCGAACGCCTCACCATGCTCGTGGTGCCGGCGAAGGAAGAGCCGACGTTGTTGGTGCCCCGGCTCGAAGCGCCCCGCGTCGAGGATCGTCCCGACCTGTTCCGGATGCTGCCGTGGGACGAGACGGACGATCCGATCAAGCTCGTGGCGGGTCTCGTCGGCAGCCGCATCACTCTCGCCATCGGGAATCACACGTGGTCGCAGTTCCTGCTCGCCTTGCAGGACGAGTTGCCGGCGCGCCGCTGGCACCCCGCGTCGCTCATCACCGCGCCGCTGCGGGCCGCAAAGGACCCGGACGAACTCGACTGCCTGGCGCGCGCGTCCGCGGCCGCCGACCGTGTCGCCAACGCCATCCACGCCGGCGAGATCAAATTCATCGGACGCACCGAGGCCGAGGTTGCCGGTGACATCGGCCGCCGGCTGATCGCCGAGGGCCACGACAAGGTGGCGTTCGTCATCGTGGCGTCGGGACCGAATTCGGCCTCGCCGCACCACGAGCCGGGTGACCGCGTCATCGGTCCCGGCGAAGCGGTGGTGTGCGACTTCGGCGGTGTGCTCGACGGCTACTGCTCCGACATCACGCGCACGGTCGTGACCGGTGAGCCGTCGCCCGAACTCGAAGAGATCTACGCCGTCATCACCGAAGCCCACGCTGCCGGTATCACCGCCGCGCTGGTGGGCACGCCCTGCGGCGACGTCGACGGCGCGGCGCGTGACGTGATCGCCGACGCCGGCTTCGGCGAGTTCTTCCCGCACCGCACCGGCCACGGCATCGGCCGCGACGTGCACGAGGAGCCCTACATGGTCGAGGGCAACAAGACGCTGTTGGCGCCCGGCAACGCGTTCTCCGTCGAGCCCGGCATTTATCTGCCCGGCCGGTTCGGGGCGCGTCTCGAAGACATCGTCGTGGCGACCGAGGACGGGCCGCGCGCGCTGAACACGGCGAACCACGACCTCGTCGTCGTCGCGTGATCAAACTCGACGCCGCGACCTTCCTCCTCCAGTGGGCCGTCGGCGGGCTGTTGTTCACCTGGGTGACGACGCGGGGTCGCCTGCTCGGCATCGGCTACGGCTGGTTGATGCGCGCCATCTTCATGACGATGGCGATCGGTGCGATCGCCGCCGGCGTGGCGTTCGGCGCCGTCCCGGTACGCGAGGTGAGCGCGACCGCGGTGGTCGTCGGAAGCGGCGTGGCGCTGGTGGTGTCGGTGGCGCGGCGCAAGGCGGGCGTGGCCGGCGCCCGTGAATTGGCCAGCGCGCGGCACGAGCGCGTGGCGGCCATGCTCGAGCATCCGACCGGAGCGCAGACGACGATCGAAGATGCGATGACCGGCGCTGAGTTCCCGCCGCGGCTCGACCTCGTGGCGCCGGTGGTCGGCATCATCGGTCTCGTCGCCGGTGGGCTGGCCGATGCCCACGGCGGCGCAGGCACCCACGCCCTGTCGGTGGCCCGCACGCTTGTCGGCGCGGCGTTCCTCGGCTGCGTGACCGACGCGATGCTTCTCGGCCACTGGTACCTGGTGCAGCCCGGCCTGCCGCGGGCGCCACTGTTCGAACTCAACACCTGGTTGGCTCGTATCTGGCCCGTCGAAGTCGCACTGTTGCTCGTGCCAACGGGCATGTTCTCGGTCTTCTCCGGCCGCATCGACGACGGCTACGGCGGCATGCTCGGCTGGTTCTGGATCGCCTGCGCGCTGACGACGATCGGCCTGTGTTTCGTCACGAATCTGGCGCTCAAAGAACGGTCGTATAGCGCTGTTATGGCTGCTACCGGGCTGCTTTACCTGGCGATCCTCACCGCCTTCGGAACAGATCTCGTGGCTCGGGCTGTTTTAGCTGGGTAATGCCTCTAGCCATGGTCACGCCATCTGCGCGTTACACCGTCTGCGTACTGTTCACATGATGCGGATAGAGGTGTTCCTCGACTCGGCCGCGTCGGCTGCCGCGCTCCGAAACGACGTCGTGACCGGACTGACGGCGTCGCCCAAGACGCTGTCTCCCACGTGGTTCTACGACGCCCGGGGCTGCGAGCTGTACGACGCGATCACCAAGTTGGCCGAGTACTACCCGTTCCGGGCGGAGCGGGAGATCCTGAGCACCCGGGCCAAGGACATAGTGCTGGCGGCCCAGCCCGACACCCTGGTGGAGCTCGGGTCCGGCAACTCGGAGAAGTCGCGACTGCTGCTCGACGCCATGGTGATGCCCGCCACGTACGTGCCCTTCGACGTCGCCGAGGCCACGCTGCGCGACACGGCCGCGGCGCTCGTCGAGGAGTATCCCGGCCTCGACATCCACGGCATCGTCGGCGACTTCGGCCACGACCTCGTCCACCTGCCGACGGGCGGGCGGCGCATGATCGCGTTGCTGGGCTCGACCATCGGCAACCTGGATCCGGCGGGGCGCGCCGCGATGCTCGCCACGCTGCGCAACGGCATGGCCGCGGGCGACACGTTCCTGCTCGGCACCGACCTGGTCAAGGATCGGGCCCGCTTGGTCGCCGCCTACGACGACGCCGCCGGCGTCACCGCCGCGTTCAACGTGAACGTGCTCTCGCACCTCAACCGCGAGCTGCACGCCAACTTCGACGTCGACGGGTTCGTCCACCGCGCCGTGTTCGACGAGGAGCACCAGTGGATCGAGATGCACCTCGTGTCGCGGCGCGACCAGTCGGTGCGGATCGCCGATGTCGACCTCGACGTGTCCTTCGCCGAGGGTGAAGCGCTGCGCACCGAGATTTCGTCCAAGTTCACGCCCGGCGGTGTCGCCGAGGAATTGCGTAACGCCGGCCTGTCGGTCGTGGACCAATGGACCGATGACGCAGGCGACTTTCTCTTGACATTGGCGGGAGTGGACGGATGACCGAACTCGACTACGACGCCGTCCGCAAGCTGACCGAGCAACTGGCCGAACCGCTGTCGGCCGAGGACCAGACCGTCCAGTCGATGCCCGACGTGTCGCCCACAAAGTGGCACCGGGCCCACACCACGTGGTTCTTCGAGACGTTCCTCCTCACGCCGTCGTTGCGCAACTACCGACCGTTCGACCCGAACTACCGGTACCTGTTCAACTCGTATTACGAGGCCGTCGGTCCGCGTCACGCCCGCAACGAGCGTGGCCTGCTGACGCGTCCGGGCGCCAGGGAGATCGGCGACTACCGGCACCACGTCGACGACAACATGCACGTCCTGTTGGATCGCGACGACGCGCCGCGTGACCTCGTGACCCTCGGCCTCCATCACGAGCAGCAGCACCAGGAGCTGATCGTGATGGACATCAAGCACGTGCTCTCGGTCAACCCGACGCAGCCGCACTACGGCAAGGCGCGGTGGTGGGACCAGCCCATCGACCGCTCGAAAGCGGGCACGTGGACCGCGCACGAGGGCGGCGTCGTCGACATCGGGTTCGACGGCGACGGGTTCTGTTTCGACAACGAGACGCCGCGCCACGAAGCCCTGCTACAGCCCTTCGAGATCAGCGAATCGCTCGTGTCGTGTGGCGAGTGGAAGGCGTTCATGGACGACGGCGGCTACGCGCGCCCGGAGTTGTGGATGTCCGACGGCTGGGCCTGCGTCAAGGAACACGGATGGGACTCGCCGCTGTACTGGTGGCACGAGGGCGACGACTGGTGGACCTTCACCATGGGGGGTCCGCTGGCCGTGCGCGACGACGAACCCGTCGTGCACGTGAGTTGGTACGAGGCCGACGCCTTCGCCCGGTGGTCCGGCGCCCGCCTGCCGACCGAGTTCGAGTGGGAGCATGCCGCGCCGAAGAAGGTGCCGGCGCGATCAGGACTCGACCTCAAGTGCCTGCACCCCACCGCGGACGAGTGGTACGGCTCGGTGTGGCAGTGGACGGCGTCGTCGTATACCGCTTATCCCGGCTTCGCCCCGGCCGAGGGCGCCGTCGGTGAGTACAACGGCAAGTTCATGGTCAACCAGGAGGTGCTGAAGGGATCCTGCTGCGCCACGCCTAAGGGCCACGCCCGCCCGACGTACCGCAACTTCTTCGGCCCCCACTGCCGCTGGGCCTTCAGTGGCGTGCGCCTGGCGCGCTGACCTCTTCGCTGCTGCTCGATTTCGACCAATCCGGCGTTTGATGCCGAGATATGGCGGCCATTTCGCGTCATAGACGCGATTTGGCCGCCATATCTCGGCAATGAAAATCGACGTGGTCGCGCTCTGGGCGTGGTCGAGAGACGACGCCCTGGTAGGCGGTACTACCAGTAACCCGCCATGAGCTCGTGGGCCCACCCGGGCTCGCGCACGTCGGAGCGGGGCGCAAACTCGGTCATGTAGGGCTTGAGGTCGACGACGGGTGTGCCGTCGATGGCGTCGAGGCCGCGCACCGTGATACGCAACCCGTCCACGGCGACGATCTCGCACGTGGTCACGCCGATGCGGTTGGGCCGGCCCTTGGCGCGCTGGGCGAAGATGCCGACGAGCGGCCACTCGGGGTTGTTACGCGGGTGACGCGCCCGCGTCTCGATCTTCGCCTCGTCCACGAGGTGGAACACGTACACGACCTCGAGGTGGCTGAAGTCGGCCAACCCGGCGGTCACGTCGCGATCGAACTGCAGCGGGTCGAGTTCGATGACGGCTTCGACCTCGCCCCAGTGGTCGTCGATCGCCTCGCTCCGCCCACCGCGTACGTAGCCGACGGGGTTGATGTTGATCGTCACGCGACGAAGTACTTGGCCTGCGGGTGGTGGCAGATCAACGCGGAGGTCGTCTGCTCCGGTTGGTACTGGAACGACGTGTCCTCACCGCATGAGACGCCGATGGACGGCCCGTCGAGCAGCTCGTTGATCTTGACGTTGTCCTCGAGATCGGGACACGCCGGATAGCCGAAGGAGTAGCGGCCGCCGCGGTATTGCTGGCGGAACAGGCCGGCGATCGACGGGCCGTCCTCGTCGGCAAATCCCCACTCTTCGCGGATGCGGCGGTGCCACAGCTCGGCCAGGGCTTCGGCCATCTCGACGCCGAGGCCGTGCACGTGGAGATAGTCGGTGTACTTGTTGTCGGCGAACAATTTCGCCGTGTACTCGCTGACGTTCGGCCCCATCGTCACGAGATGGAACGCCACGTAGTCGGGTTCGTCGGCCTTCACGAAGTCGGCGATGCACAGATACGGGTCGTGGTCCTGGCGCGGCAGGCTGAAGCGTAGCCACTCGGCGGAGCGGTCGTCGTCTTTCCAGATGACGATGTCGTTGCCCTCGGCGTTGGCAGCGAAGAACCCGTAGGACACCTGCGGCACGAGCAGGCCGAGCGCCTTCGCCTCGGCGAGACGGTTGCGCAACTCCGGACGGATACGCGTCTTGAACTCGTCGTCCGCCTCCCCGCTCTCTGGGCGGTACTGCCACTGGTTGCGGAACAGCGCCGTCTCGTTGATGTAGGCGGCGATGTCGTCGATGGCGACGCCCTTGATGATGCGCGATCCGACGAAGGGCGGCACGAACACCTTGTTGTCGCTCGCCACCGACGGCGAACGCGTCGGCAGCGTCGAGGGGTCGACAGCTTCTTTGGCGGCGCGGCGCGGCAGATTCCTCCCGCCTAACTCGATCCCGAAGGTCGTGTCGGACTCGAGTTCGCCGCTGCGCTTCTTCGTCATCAACTCGTCGAGCGTGTGCAGGCCCTCGAAGGCGTCCTTGCCGTAGAACACACGGCCCTCGTACACCTCGCGCAGGTCGCGCTCGACGTAGGTGCGGGTGAGCGCGGCGCCGCCGAGGATGACGGGCATCTCCGCCAGACCGGAGGCGTTCATCTCTTCGAGGTTCTCGCGCATGATCAGCGTCGACTTCACCAGCAGGCCGCTCATGCCGATGGCGTCGGCGCCGACCTCGCGCGCCTTCTGGACCATGTCGTTGAGCGGCACCTTGATGCCGAGGTTGAACACCTCGTAGCCGTTGTTGGTGAGGATGATGTCGACGAGGTTCTTGCCGATGTCGTGCACGTCGCCCTTGACCGTGGCGAGCACGATGCGGCCCTTGGTGGAGTCCTCGGTCTTGGGCATGTGCGGTTCGAGGTGGGCGACGGCCGCCTTCATCGCCTCGGCGGATTGCAGCACGAAGGGCAACTGCATCTCGCCGCGGCCGAACAGATCGCCGACGGTCTTCATCCCGTCGAGCAGCGTGTCGTTGAGGATGTCGAGGGCGTCGGTGGTCGCCAGTGCCTCGTCGAGGTCGTCGGTCAGACCGTTGCGGTCGCCTTCGATGATGCGCGCCTTCAGGCGGTCCTCGACGGGCCAGCCGCTGCGGTCCTCCTTCTCGACCGCGCCCGCCTTCACGCCCTCGAACTTGTTGAGCAGGATCGTGAGCGGGTCGTAGCCGTCGCGGCGGCGGTCGTAGATGAGGTCGAGGGCGAGCTGCTTGTCCTCGTCGTCGATGCGGTTGAGCGGCAGCAGGCGGCCGGCGTGGGCGATGGCGCTCGTCAGCCCCGCCTCGACGCACTCGTGCAGGAAGACGGAGTTGATGACGTGGCGCAGCGCCGGGTTGAGCCCGAAGGAGATGTTCGACAACCCGAGGGTCGTGAAGCAGTTCGGCAGCTCCTGGGATATGAGGCGAATGCCCTCGATCGTCGCCGCGCCGTCGCCGCGGGACTCTTCGAGACCGGCACCGATGGTGAGGGCGAGGGGATCGAAGAGCAGGTCCTCGTCGCGCAGGCCGTAGCGGTTGACGGCGAGGTCGCGGATCTTCTGCGCGGCGCGCAGCTTCCACTCCGGCGTGCGCGCTTGGCCTTCTTCGTCGATACAGGTGCATACGACCGCGGCGCCGAACTCGGCGGCCATCGACAGCACCTTGTGAAAGCGGGTGTTCTCGCCGTCGCCGTCTTCGAGATTGACCGAGTTGATGATGGCGCGCGAGCCGAGCCGTTCGAGCCCGGCGCGGATGACGTCGGGTTCGGTCGAGTCGAGGACGATCACGCCGTCGATGCGCTCGGCGAAGCGGCGCGCCAACTCGCTCATGTCGGGCACGCCGTCGCGGCCGACGTAGTCGACGCACACGTCGATGGCGTGGCTGCCTTCCTTGACCTGATCGCGGGCCATCGATTCGCACGTGTCGTAGTCCTCGGCGAGGAGTGCGTCGCGGAACGCCTTCGATCCGTTGGCGTTGGTGCGCTCGCCGATGACGAGGTAGCTCGTCTCCTGGCGCAGCGGCACCGCCGAGAACAGCGACGAAACGCTGGGCTCGACGATGGGCGTGCGCGTCGGCGGCGTGAGGCCGCGGACACGGTCGACGACCGCCTTGAGGTGCGCCGGCGTGGTGCCGCAGCACCCGCCGACGACGGTGATGCCGAGCTCGGTGACGTTGTGGGCGTGGGCGTCGGCGAGTTGCTCGGGCGTGAGGTCGTAATGCGTCTGACCGTCGACGATCGAGGGGAGCCCGGCGTTGGGCACGCAGCTGATCGGGAAGGGGGAGTAGTGCGACAGATGCCGCAGGTGCTCGTGCATCTCCTTCGGGCCCGTCGCGCAGTTGAGACCGAACACGTCAGGCCGCATCGGTCCGATGGCGGCGAGGGCGGCACCGATCTCGGTGCCGAGCAACATGCGCCCCGTCGTTTCGATCGTCACCTGCGCCTGGATCGGCACGGCGCGGCCGACGGCCTTCATGGCGCGACGCGCCCCGATCATCGCCGCCTTCACCTGGAGCAGGTCCTGGCACGTCTCGATGATGATGAGGTCGGCGCCGCCGTCGATGAGGCCGCGGGCGGCGACCTCGTAGGCGTCGCGCAACTCGGCGAAGCTGATCCAGCCGAGCGTGGCCATCTTGGTGCCCGGGCCGAGGGAACCGGCAACGAAGCGCTCGCCGTCGTAGCTGTCGGCGACTTCGCGCGCCAGGGTGGCGGCGAGATGCGACAACTCGTAGGCCCGCTCGGGGATGCCGTACTCGGTGAGCACGGTCGAGAACGCCCCGAAGCTGTTCGTCTCGACCACGTCACAGCCCACATCGAGAAAGGACGCATGCAGGTCGCGGATGACGTCGGGCCGGGTGACGTTGAGGATTTCGGGGCAACCTTCGAACTGCGGCCCGCCGTAGTCGTCGATCGTCAGATCGCGCGCGTGCAGGTTCGTGCCGGTCGCGCCGTCGAAGACGATGACGCGATCGTGGACAGCGGCCAGATAGTCAGGCATTTGCCCTACAGGCTACGAGGTCTGGCCCGCGAAGCCGTTACGGAATAACCGGTTCCAGCACGACGAGACCGGCGGCCCGGCCCCGCTCGGAACCTACGCCGGTGTCGCGCCACCCCGTGGCGGCCAGAAACGCCGCAACTTCGTCGCGGGCCAGCACGGTCTTGACGGGCTCTCCGACAGCCGCGACGCGAGCGCGAAACGCCGAGTGCTCGAGCCGGGCGCGCACCCCGTCGCGCGCTATCGAGAGGCTGATCGCGAGACGCGTCCCTACGGCCGCCAGGCTCCGGAAGGAGCTGAGCAACGAGGCGAGAACCTCGCGTTCGAGATAGATCGCGACTCCCTCGAGGGTGATCATGCTCGGCTTTGTGGCGTCGAATCCGGTGGCGCGAAGTTCCGCGGCGACGTCCGTAGCGGCGAAGTCCGCCGGCACGAAGCTCACGTGTGAGGTGTCGAGCCCGAGGCGGGCGACGCGGGCTCGCTTGTCGGCCTGCGTGTCGGGGTGGTCGACCTCGTACCAGTGCACTCCGGGCTTGGCGTACCGCCACGCCCGCCCGTCGTAGCCGGCGGCCGCCACCACGAGCTGCTCGATGCCCCAGTCGACAGCGTTCACCACGGCCATGTCGAAAAACGTGGTGCGCGCCCCGAGGTAGCGCGTCATGGTCGTCGTCGTGGCCCGGGTCGAGCCGGCGACGTCGCGGGTGAGGCGGTCATCGGCCGCGGGGTCGCCGTAGCCGGTGGCGACCCGCCGGAACGTCAAGCGCTGGGCGGCGACCCGTCGCGCCGTTTCGGACGCCACCCCGTCACGCACGCAGGTTGCCTACCATGACAGCCCGTTCGCCGCCGGCCACAGCCGCAAGACGCCCACGGCCCACACGCGGCTCCAGTGGGTACGCCCGGCCTCGAACGACGACCACAGCTGGGCGCGGAACGCGTGGGGCAGCACGTCGGCAAACGGCAGTGAGTCGTCGAGCAGCGCGGTCTGCATCGTCGGGCGCAGCGCACCGTGGATCCAGCGTTCGAGGGGCAAGGTGAACGTGCGCTTCTTCGGCGGGTCGTCGACGCCGGCGGCGGCGGCGAGCAGCGCCTTGCCGCCCGCGCGGACGCGGGGTGGCAGCGCCAGCGCGGTCTCGACGACGCGATCGTCGAGGAGCGGCACGCGCACTTCGAGGCTGTGGGCCATCGACGTCGTATCCGCGTCGGGAAGGAGTTGGTAGCGGAGGTACGACTTGAGCTCGAGCAGCGTGACGGCGTCGAGGGGGTCAAGCATGCGTGGCACGTGCGTGAGCGTTGGGGCCGCCAGACCAATGGCGGCGAGCTCGTCGGGACCAAAGAGGCTGCGCATGGCGTGATACGCGCCGTCGATACCCAGGCCCGCGCCGAGGGCGCGCTCGAACGGGCGCGTGCGCGGCCGCGTGCGCAGCACAGCGGCCAGCGAGCGGCGCACCCCCACGGGCACGCGGGTGAGCACCGGCGTCACCCGCCGGAGGCGGGGCACGAGGTTGAAGGTGCGGTAGCCGGCGAACAGTTCGTCGCCCCCGAGGCCCGACAGGGCCACGACGAGCCCCGATTCGTGGGCGGCGCGACACACGAGCCAGCTGTTGAAGGCGTCGGCCGTCGGCGAGTCGAGCGAGGCCAGAAACGACGGCAAGTGTTCGGCGGCGTCGCCGGCGGTGGTCGGCACTTCGGTGTGGCCGAAGCCGAGGCGCCGCGCCGTCGCGGCGGCGACCATGCCTTCGTCGAATTCCGGCTCATCGGGAAAGCCAACGGTAAGGCTGTGCTGCGCACCGTGCCGCGCGGCGATGGTTGCCACAGCCGTCGAGTCCGTACCCGAGGAGAGAAAAACGCCGACCTTCCGATCGGCGACGAGGTGGCGCGCCACGGCGTCGCCGACGCTCGTCGCGACTTCCTGCGCGGCGCGGTCGGGATCGAGCAGATCGGCGCGCAGCGAGAAGATCGGCCGCCACCAGCGCGCCACGATCGGCACGCCACCGTCCCACGTGAGCGCGCTGCCCGGCTCGAGCGCACGGACGCCGCGCAGGATCGTGGCGCCGTTAGGCACGACGCCCTTCGTGAGGTAACCGGCGAGCACGTCTTCGTTCGGCGACGCGTCGACGAAGCCAGCGCGGGCGAGCGCGCGCTGCTCGGACGCGAATGCGAAGCCGGTCGGCGTCGGCGTCCAGAACAGGGGCTTGATGCCGAGACGATCACGGACGAGCGCGCCCGTGCCCGTTTGCGTGTCCCAGATGGCAAAGGCGAACATGCCGCGCAGCCGCGAGGCCATGCGGGCCACGTCGCCGCCGACGTGATGCCACAGGTGCACGAGGCACTCGGTGTCGGACTGCGACCGGAACGTGAAGCCGGCCGCCACCAGCTCGGCGCGCAGTTCCTTGAAGTTGTAGATCTCGCCGTTGAAGGCGGTCCACACCCGGCCGGCGGCGTCGGACATAGGTTGGTCGGCTGTGGGTGCGAGATCGATGACGCGCAGCCGCACCGCACCCAGCGTCGCCCGCGTGCCGCTCCTACCCTCGAGCGCCCGCGTGCCGCGCGCGTCGGGACCGCGGTGGTGGATGTCGGTGAGCATGGCGTCGACGCGCACCACTGCGTTGGCGGAGGCGCCTGCCTGCTCGAAAACCCCGGCGATGCCGCACACGTCGCCCAAACGGTACAGGCACGCTCTGTGAGCCGGAGGCGCATTGTCCTCGTCGACCAGTACTTCCCGCCGGATACGGCGGCTACGGCGCGCATCGTCGACGACTTCGCCGAGGCGTGTCGCAATCGCGGCGCCCCGCTGACGGTCGTTTGCGGCTATCCGTCGTACGACGCGCCCACCCGGCCGGCGTGGCGCCCGGTGCGGATCGTGCGTGCCGCCGGCATCACGCGGTATGTCGTCGGCAGCACCGGGTTCGACCGTCGATCGGGTGTCGGGCGGGCCGCCAACTACCTGACGTTCATGCTGGGCGCCGCGCTGCTGATCCCCCTGGTGACGGCGCGGGCGGCGTTCGTCGTGATGACCGACCCGCCGATGGCGCCGCTGCTGGCGTGGTGGGCCAAGCGCGTCGGGCGGCCGCAGTCGGTGACGATCTGGGTGCAGGACCTGCACCCAGACTTCGGCGTCGCTGCGGGGTTGTTGCGCGCGGGCGTCGGCGTGCGGCTGTGGCGCCGGGCGTTGGCCGCCGCGTTGCGCTGCGCGGACGAGGTAGTGGTCCTCGGGCGCGACATGGAGCGGCGGGTGTGCGCGGTCGCCGACGTCCCCACGCGCGTGGTCCACAACGGCTGGTCGGGAGTAACGCCGGCAGCAGCAAGGGCGTCCGATGCTGAGCGGCCGCTGCGCGTGATGCACTTCGGCAATCTCGGTTTCGCCGGACCCTGGTCGTCGGTGTTGGAGGCGGCGGGTGCGCTCGGCGGCGTCGCCGAGTTCGTGTTCGTCGGCGGCGGCGCGGCGGAGGGCGAGTTCCGCGCCGCCCCGCCCAATGTGTCGCTCGTCGGCCGGATGCCACACGAGCAGGTGCCAGCGCTCGCCGCCGAGGCCGATCTCTTGCTCGTCGGTACGCGCCGCGGGATCGAGGGCTTCGTCGTGCCGAGCAAGGGTTACGAGATGATGGCGCTCGCCCGGCCTTTGCTGGTGGTGGCGGCACCCGAAGCGGAGATGCGGCGCATCGTCGAGGAGCGGCGTTGTGGCGTCGCCATCGACGACGACCCGGCGGCGATCGTGTGCGCCCTGAAGGGCCTTGACCGCGCGTCGCTGGCGGCGATGGCCGAACGGGCGCGGGCTTCAGCTTCGGACTTCTCCCGCGCCGGACAGTTCGGTGTGTTCATCGACACTCTCAGCCCCGCGTAGCCTCGGTCCCGGCATGCTGACCCTGGGCATCAACGCCTACCACGGCGACGCGTCAGCGGCGATCTTTCGTGACGGCGAATTGATCGCGGCCGTCGAGGAGGAACGGTTCACCCGCCAGAAGCATCAGGCGGGATTCCCTTCGGAGTCGGTGCGCTGGTGTCTCGGCGAGGTCGGCGCGTCGATCGACGACGTGGCCCACGCAGCGGTGAGCCGCGACCCCTTCGCTCACCTGTCGCGCAAAGTCATGTGGGCGCTGCGCCACCGGCTGACTCCGCAGTCGGTCACGGCGCGGGTCAGGAACACCGGCAGCATTCTCGACGCCGCCGACGCCTTGGCGCGGGCGACCGGCCGCGCCTCGGGGCGCGAACTGCGCACCAAGCTGCACCGCGTCGAGCATCACCGGGCCCACCTCGCCAGCGCCATGTTCTGCTCTCCCTACGAGACCGCGGCGTGCGTAACGCTCGACGGTATGGGTGACTTCCTGAGCTCGTCGTGGGGGAGGGGCGTCGGCAACAAGATCGACGTCCACGGCGTCGTGGCCTTCCCCGACAGCCTCGGGGTCTTCTACACGGCCTTCACGCAGTTCCTCGGCCTGCCGGCGTTCGGCGACGAATACAAGCTGATGGGTCTTGCCGCCTACGGCGAGCCCACGTTCCTGCACCAACTCCGCGACGTCGTGCGCCTAGGTGACGGGCTGCGTTACGAGCTCGACCTGTCCTACTTCACGCATCACGACAAGGGCGTCGAGATGACGTGGGCCGAAGGCTCGCCGACGTTGGGTGCCATGTACGCCACGAAGATGGTCGACGTGTTCGGCGCGCCGCGCGAGTACCGCGCGGAGATCACCCCGCGCGACATGGACCTGGCGTGCTCGGTGCAACGCCGCCTCGAAGAGGTCGAGCTCGAATACCTCCGGCGGCTGCATCGTCAGGTGCCGGAGCGGGCGCTGGTGATGGCAGGCGGGGTCGCGCTCAACGTGTTGGCGAACGGGTTGATCCGTTCCGAGACGCCGTTCGAGGACGTGTGGGTGCAGCCGGCGGCCAACGATTCGGGCACCGCCATCGGGGCGGCGCAGTACGTGCTGCACCAGCAGTTCGGCCACCCGCGCACGTGGTCGATGACCCACGCCTACACCGGCCCGCAGTACGACGACGCCGCGTGCGCCGCCGCCCTCGCCGCCGCCGACCTGAAGGCGACGCGCTACGACGACGCCGAACTGTGCGCGGTCGTCGCCCGTCGTTTGCGCGAGGGCGCCATCGTCGGCTGGTACCAGGGGCGCGCCGAGCTCGGCCCGCGGGCGCTCGGCAATCGCTCCATCCTGTGTGACCCGACACGCCAGGACGCCAAGGACGTCTTGAACTCGCGGGTGAAGAACCGCGAGAGCTTCCGGCCCTTCGCCCCCTCCGTGTTGGCCCACAAGATGGGCGACTGGTTCGAGGACGCCTACGAGTCGCCCTACATGCTGATGGCGTTCAAGGTGCGCGCCGACAAACTCGGCCGGCTACCGGCGATCACCCACGAAGACGGCACGGCGCGCGTCCAGACCGTCACCGCGGACACCAACCCGCGGTACTTCGGTCTGCTGTCGGCCTTCGACGAGCTCACCGGCGTACCCGTGTTGCTCAACACCAGCTTCAATGAGAACGAGCCGATCGTGTGCACGCCGGGCGAGGCCACCGCCTGTTTCGGTCGCAACGACATGGATGTGCTGGTGCTGGGCAACCACGTCGTCGATCGCAGCACCTAAGGCGTAGCGTGCGTCCATGGGAGACATGGACGGCAAGACGGTGCTGGTGACCGGTGGCAACACCGGGATCGGCAAGGAGACCGCAGTGCAGCTGGCGCAGAAGGGTGCCACGGTCGCCATCACGAGCCGCGACGCCGCCAAGGGCGCGGCCGCGGCAAAAGACATCGCCACGCGCGCAGGCACGGATGCGGTCGAGGTCTTCTCGCTCGACCTCGGCTCGTTCGCCTCGATCCGCCAGTGCGCGGTCGACGTGCAGGCACGCCTGGCGCGACTCGACGTGTTGGTGAACAACGCCGGCGCCATGCTGTCCGATCAGCGCACCACTACCGAGGGCTTCGAGATGACGCTGGGCGCCAACCACCTCGGAACGTTCCTCTTGACTTCGCTGCTCATCGACCGGGTGCGTGCCGCCGGTAACGGCCGGGTGGTGACGGTGGCGTCGATCGCCCACCGCGGCACCAGCGAGATAACCGAAGCGGACTTCTTCCCCGGCGACAAGTACCGCGGCATGACGGCGTATTCGAAGTCGAAGTTCGCCAACATTCTCTTCGCCCGCGAGCTGGCCCGCCGGGAGAAGGAAACTGGCAGCGACGTGTCGTCGTTCGCGGTGCACCCCGGTGGCGTGCGCAGTGAGTTCGGCCTCGGCGGCGACGGTAGCTCGCTCCTCCAGGCCGGCATCAGGGTGATCTCGCTCACGCCCTTTTACATCTCGCCGCGCGCCGGCGCCGGCCCGTCGGTGTACTGCGCCAGTCAGCCCGGTCTCGAGAGCCAAACGGGCGCGTACCTGCAACGGTCGGCGTTCGGCAACTGGGGTCCGGTGGGGATCAGCAAGCCCAACGACGCGGCGCAGGACGACACCAAAGCGGCGGCGTTGTGGGACCTGAGCGAGAAGCTCATCGCCAACGCCCCCGGGTAGCTACAACAGACCGAGCTGCTCCGTGCGCGCCGCCCGCGCGGCGGCAGGTTCCCATGACGACCTGCCTTTGCGCACCTCGATCTGCTCGACCCGCAACGAAAGCGTCGCGCCCTTGTCGTCGATGACGCGCAGCGACCCGTCGGCTTCCACGCCGGCGAGGCGACACTTGTTCCAGCGTTCGTTCTCGCGGCGGCGGAAGCGGGCGGCTTCGCCGGCGCGCAGGCCGAGCGCGAGCAACCCGTCGCTCATTGCCGCCCGACGGTGATCAGCTCGTCGAAGGCTGCGCTGATCAACTCGCGCAGCTGCTCGGGCGCGTCGACCGCCGCGGGGTCGGTGACGAGGCCGAGGTCGAGCGAGCCCTCGTAGGAGAGCACCGTGGCGTTGGCCGCCGTGCCGCCGGTCGGGCCCATGGGATGATTCGCCAACACCCGCGCCCCGGACACGTAGAGCGGAAACGGCGCGCCCCGCACGTTCGAACAGGCGAAGTCGACGGTTTCGATCTGCTGACGGGCGGCGGCGACGATGAGCGGCGACGGCAGGCTCGTGAACAGGCCGGCGAGGGCCCAGCCGAGGCCCGGGTCGCGTGACGCCTTGACGTCGGCGAGCCGCGCCGCGACGGTGGCGAAGCGGCTGCGCGGGTCGACGTCGGCGCGCAGCAGCACACGCGCCGGCACGAAGGCATTGCCGCCCACGGACGTGTCCGAGCGGGTATTCAACGGGATCGAGACGCGGAACTCGTCGACCGCCGCGTCGCGCTTGGCGTGGTAGCGGGCCACGCCGCCGAGGACGGCGCTGACGAACAAGTCGTTGATCGTGCCGCCGAGGGCCTTGGCCGACGTCCGCACGTCGTCCAGCGGCACGCGGCTGATCTCGCAGTGGCGTTGTTGGCTACGGTGCCCCCGCCAGATCGGGGAGCGGGCGCGGTCGGTGACGACCAGTTGCTGGACGGTCGTGCGCGCCGCACCGATGGGGTCGTCGCGCAGGGTGCCGAGCACGGCGCGGCCGAGGGTGACCGGCGTGCGGATGGCGTCGCGTCCTGCTTCGGTCAGCGTGGCCACGAGCCCGGCGATGCCGCCGGAGGCCCCGAGTGTCGTCTCGTCGACCGCCGGTGGCGGCGCCGGGCGGACCGGGTCGTCGTCGGGGGAGAGGTCGAGGAACGACGACGAGAGGCGCACGCCGCCGACGCCGTCGGTGACCGTGTGGTGAAACTTCGCCAGCAGCGCGCTGCGGCCGTCGGAGAGCCCCTCTACGAGGCGGATGTCCCACAGCGGGTGTGCGTGGTCGAACTGGGCGCTGAGCAGTTGGCCGGCGTGGTCGAGCAGCGCGCGATCGTCGGCGCCCGCGAGCACCTCGCGGTGAATGTGGTTGGCGAGATCGAAGGCGGGGTCGTCGCGCCATAGAGCGCGGCTGCCGGAGGGGCCGGGCTCGATGCGCTGGCGCATCCGGTCGACGCCCGCAACTGCGCCGGCGATGCGCCGCGTGAAGCGATCGTGGTCGACGGGACCGTCCAGGAACGTGACGCTCATGAACGAGGACGCCAGCGACGGGTCGCTCTCGGCGGCCCACATGACCGCTTCGGCGTCGGAAAGGCGCTGCGTCATACCGAAGGGCTTAGCGCGGGATGGACGTCCACTTGAACTCGTTGAGTTCGGGCCACTCGGTCATGAGGGCGAGGACCCGCTCGACGACACCGATCGAGGCGGCCGGGTTGTCGGCGTCGGGTCGGCTGCGCAGGCGCACGAACGTGGCGGCGTCGCCGACGATGAAGGTCGGGACGCCAAAGACCTGATGCTCGCTGACGGCGCGGGTGTGGATCTCGCGGAACTGCTCGTTGCGCTCTGGCGCGGCAGCCAGGATCTTGGCTTCGTCAAGCCCAACCGACGCCAGCGCTTCGGAGATCACCGCCGGGTCGCGGGTGTCGAGTTGCTTGTCGTGGCGCGCGGAGAACAGGGCGTGGTGAGCATCGAGGAACGCGTCGGGGTACTCGTCGCGCACGACCAGCGAGACGAGTCCGGCGAGCAGCGCCGGGCCGGCCTCGGGGTTGTCCCACACCGGTGTCCCGCCCTCTTCGACGTGGGCCTGATTGAGCGAGAACGGCAGGAACGTGACGTCCCACTCGGCGCCCGCTTTGAGAGCCGCGACGACGTGTTCGTGCATGTTGCGCGCCCACGGGCAGCGGTAGTCGTAGGTGATGTCGAAGCGGTAGGCAGTCATCGGGACCTCACGGTAGAGGGAAGAAATGGGCGATGGTCAGACCGATCACCAAACCCACCACGATCCCGCCGACGACGTCGGAGGCGTGGTGAATCCGCACGAAGGCGCGGCTGAACGCGACGACCATCGCTAGCGGAAACAGCACGAACCCCCACGGTGTTCCCTGACTCAGCAGCACCGCGGCGCAAAAGCTCGCCGTGGCGTGGCCGCTGGGGAAGCTCGACGTGCGCGGGATCCGCAGGTGGTAGGGCCGCGGCGCCTGCGAAACCGGTCGCTCCCGCCGGAAGAGCGACTTGATGCCGATGTTCACGAAGATCGACTGGAAGAGTTCGGCGCATCCCGCTCGGATACCCGCGTAATGCGCGGCCTCAGCCCCGCCGACGCCGGTGAAGTAGCGGGCGACGGCCAGCGCAATCCACACGAGGCCGTGGTCGCCCGCCGCCGAAGCGGCGTAGAAGACGCGGTCGGCGACAGGATTGCCGCGCAGCCGGTCGATCAGGGCGTCGGCGCGGTCGTCGAAGCGGTCGACGGCGTCGCTACGGGCCACTACACCGCGACGGCGACTTCGTCGCTGAACGCGGGGTCGCGGTCGCGCGAAAGCCGGGGTGCGGTGGCCGGGTCGCCGCCGAAGACGGGACACCACTGCTGGAACGAGCACCAGCTGCACAACGGCCCCGGGTTCGGCCGGAAGTCGTCGCGGGCGCACGCCGTTTCGATGGCCTTCCACACCGCGTTGGTGCGGATCTTGAGGCCGCGCACCGATTGGTCGGTCGGCACGGTGATGATGGCTTCGGGCTCGCGCAGGTGGAGGAGTTGAATGCGATCGGGCCGGCGGCCGATCGTGGCCTCGCACATGGCGGCGTAGAAGTGCACACCGGCGAGGCGCTTGGCCTCGAACTGCACGCGGGGCGCCGCACCCGTCTTGTAATCGGTGACGACGAGCGCACCGTCGGGCGCCAGCTCGAGTCGGTCGATCACGCCGCGCACGACGACCCCGCCAAGGTCGGCTTGGAGCCGGAGCTCGGTGCCGAGCACCTGCACCTCGTTCGGGTTTTCGAGGCGGAACAGGTTGCCCACGAGCACGGCCACGTCGTCCCAGAACAGCACCTCGTCCTCGGTCGACAGCGCCAACTCCACGTACTCCGGATGCTCGGCGTACTCCGCCCGCACGAGCGGGATCTGGGCGGCGGCCACCTCCGGCGTGCGCTGCCCCGGGTTGAAGTCGTAGAAGAGCCGTTCGAGGCAGCGGTGCACGATCGTGCCCTTGGTGGTGTGGATCGACGGCGGCTCGTAGATGCGGTCGATGGACGAGAACCGGAACGCCAGCCCACAGTGGGTAAAGCTCGCCACTTTCGACGGCGACAGTGCGGAGGGCAGTTCCAAACTCACAGGACCGACAGTACGCCCGGGGTGTTACACCGGCGCGGACGGCCGCTGTCGCTCACGCCGCTCTGAGGAAGCTGGCGGTTGTTTGGAGGGTTTGGCCTCTTGGTCCTTCGAGGGTGACGGTGCCGGTAGTGGGGTTCCAGGCGATGTTCCATCCGCTGGATGTCGGCGTCGCACGCCAGACGCCTCACGGCTTCCCCAGTCAACGTCGAGCCCTGCGAACTGAGGCCGTTGCCGGTGGCGTTGATGAGGTCTTCGTACTGGATGGTGACGCCGACCGCGGCCACGTAGCGGTCGAGCTTCTTCGGATCGGCGAGCGCGGCTTCTTCGAGCAGATCGAACAGCCAGTCGAGCCGCTGCGCCCGCCGTGGACGCGGGTTCTCCTCGGTGGCGGTGTCGGCGAACGGATCGGCGTCGGGCGTTTTCCCAGCATCAGTCCACAATGTGGACTTTTCCCCATTTTCGTTGCGGCGCAGGAACTCACCGTAGGCGTCGACGAGCGCGTCGAGGCGGTCGAGCATGTCGTCGGGCGCGTCGATCACGATCCGACCCAACGCGTCACCAAACCCGCGGGACCGCACGATGCCGTAGTGGTCGTCGAGGTTGCTCGGTTTCTGGTCTTGCCCGTCGTAGTAGTTCCACGTCGTGACGCGCTCGTCGAGCACGCGAATCGAATCATTTTGGGCGTGCACAACGAACTCGGCGTCGCGCGCCTCATCGACACCACGCAACCGCACCAAGACCCGCACCTTCGAATACGGCAGACCCGCCTCGAACGCGGCCCGAAGCGCGTGTCGGCGCGTTAACTCTCGCGACACCTTCAGCTTCTCGAACGCGTCCGACCGGCTCATCTCACACTTATCCGCCAGCCAGGACACACACGACGCGTGCCCGTCCTCGGCCCACGTGCACGACGCGTCGAACGCCTCGAGCTCGCGGACAAAAGTACGCAGACACCGATCGATACCTGACCACGCCGCGATCAGCTCGCGGCCCTGCACAGAAACAGACGTCGACAAGGAAATACCTCACGATCAAAGACGTCCGAACGACGAAGGCAAGCCGCTCAACCGGGCTGCGAAGGTCCCCTCATCCTACCCGAACACGTGTACGAATACATCGTGTTTTCCCACGTAAACGCCGCTTTCAGGCGGCGCGGGTCTTCTGGAGTTTGGCGGCGCGGCGGAGGTCGGCGACGAAGCTGTCCATGGCGGCGCGGCGTTCTTCCTCGGCACGCATGCGCAGGACGGCGGAGGGATGAATCGTGGAAATGACGGGCCGGCCGTCGTGCTCGAGGACCTGGCCGTGCGCCTTGCCGACGCGGAACGACGAGCCGTACAGGGCCTGGCCGGCGACGGCGCCCAAAAGCACGACGACGCGCGGCGCGACGAGCTCGAGCTCGCGGGCCAACCAGCCGTGGCACGCCACGATCTCGGTCTGGTTCGGCCGGGCGTGCAGGCGGCGCTTCCCGCGTGGCTCCCACTTGAAGTGCTTCACGGCGTTGGTGAGGTAGACGTCGTCGCGGCGGATCGACGCCGCTTCCAGCGCGGCGTCGAGGACGCGGCCGGCGGGTCCGACGAAGGGATGGCCTTCCCTGTCTTCGTGGTCACCGGGCTGCTCGCCGATGAGGAAGAGCGGCGCGTGCGCCGGTCCCTCGCCGAAGACCGTTTGCGTGGCGCGGGCGTACAGATCGCAGTTGGTACAGCCGGCGGCCTCGGCCGCCACGGCGCGGAGAGCCTTCGGCACCGCCATGGCGTTGTGATGCCCGCCGGGTGGGTACGCCATTCGTAGACGGGAATCCAAGGAGGTCACCATGGCAACACCCGCCACCCTTTCCGCCACCCAGCTGCTGCGCCAGCGGCACCGGGAAATCGAAGACATGTTCCAGCGCACGCTCGCCGCCGCGGGCGACGAACGCCGTGAGTTGTTCGAGTGCCTGCGCGCCACGCTCGCGGTCCACGAGACGACCGAAGAAATGTTCGTGCATCCGCTCGCTCGCCGGCTCGGCGACCGTGCCGAGCGCATCGTCGAGGCTCGTCTCGCCGAAGAGCGCGACGCCACCAAGACGCTCAAGGAGCTCGAGGACCTCGGCCCCGAAGGTGATCAGTTCGCCACGCGCCTTACGCGGTTCCAGCGCGCGGTGCACGAACACGCCGAAGCCGAGGAACACGAGTTGTTCCCGATCGTCGACGCCGAGTGCTCGCACGAGGACCTCAGCCATCTCGCCGACGCCATCCTCGCCGGTGAGCAGCTCGCCCCGACGCACCCGCACCCCCACGCGGGACAGAACCCCATCGCGCTGATGCTGGTCGGCCCGTTCGCCGCGATGGTGGACAAGACGCGTGACCACTTCACGCAGTGGCAGCGGAGCCGCGCCACCCGCAACTGAACGCGTAACGTCGGCGTCCTCAGAGAGGACTAGCCGACATGTTCGTTGCCTCCTACACCTTCACTGGCGACGTCGACGAGCTGAAGGAGGGCCACGCCAAAATGGTCGAACTCCTCGGCATGGACGGCGCCTTCATGCACGTCGCCGTCGTCGGCGACGGCCAACTGGTCGTGCTCGACGCGTGCCCGTCGCGAGAAGTGCACCAACAGTTCGCCGGCGGCGACTTCTTCCAGAGCCTCATCGCCAAGTGCGGTCTGCCCCAGCCGAAGATCGACCGGCTCGGCGACGTCCACACGTACTTCTTCGAGCAGCGATGAGCGCCGCCTTCGAGGTCGGCCGTCTCGACGCGCTGGCCCAGCGCGAGTTGCTCACCCGCGGTGACGCCAAGCCGAGCGAACTCGTCGAGTGGGCTCGCGAGCGCGCCGAGGAGTTGAACCCGCAACTCAACGCCATCATCTTTCCTATCGACGACGGCGGCGAGGGCATACCGATGGCGCTGAAGGACCTCGTCGTCGAGGTGCCCGGGGTGCCGTTCACCGAGGGGTCGCGGTTCGTTCAGGGGACCGTGTCGGAGTTCGAGTCCGAGCTCGTCACGCGGTACCGCCGCGCCGGGGCGGCCTTCATCGGCAAGACCAACACGCCCGAATTCGGCATGGCGCCGCACTGCGAGCCAGCGCTGTTCGGCGCCACCCGCAACCCCTGGAGCGTCGACCATACGACGGCCGGCTCGAGCGGTGGTTCGGCCGCCGCGGTGGCGGCGGGGATCGTGCCCGTCGCCCACGCCAGCGACGCCGGCGGCTCGATCCGCTACCCGGCGTCGTGCTGCGGGCTGTTCGGGCTCAAGCCGACGCGGGGCCGCAACCCGATGGGACCCGAGTACGGCGATGCGCTCGGTGGCGCCGCGGCCGAGCACGTGCTGACGCGCTCGGTCCGGGACAGCGCATGGATGCTCGACGCCACGTCGGGGCCCGACGCCGGTGATCCGTACTGCGCACCGGCGCCGGCGCGACCCTTCCTCGACGAAGTCGGAGCCGACCCGGGCTCGCTACGCATCGCCTACAGCCGCACGTCCGCAGAAGGCACCGACCTGCATCCCGACTGTGTGGCGGCGCTCGACGCCACTGTGGCGCTGCTCGAAGCGCTCGGCCATCGTCTGACCGAGGCGCCGTTCACGCCGATCGACCGGCGCACCGGCGCAGCTATCGGCACGCTCATCAACGGCGGCACGGCGTGGATCGCGGCGTACTGGGAACGCCGCCTCGGACGCGCCCCCGAGCCGGGCGAACTCGAGCCGGCCACCGCGGCGATGGTCGAAGCCGGCCGACGCGTCAGCGCGGCGCAGTGGTTGCTTGCCCGCGACGACATCAACGCCTTCAGCCGTCGCGCCGCGCACTTCTTCGACGACTACGACCTGTTCCTGTCGCCCACAGTGACGACGCCGCCGTTCCGCATCGGCGAACTCGACAGGGTCGGCGACATGATCCGCAACGCCGGCGTGATCGCCAACCTCACCGGCAGCCCGGCGATGTCGGTGCCGCTGTACTGGAACGCGGACGGTTTGCCCATCGGTTCGCACTTCCTGGCGCCCTTCGGCGACGAGGCCACGCTCCTGCGCCTGGCGTCGCAGCTCGAAACGGCGCAACCGTGGGCCGGTATGTGGCCGCGGGTGTCGGTGGGAACGCGCTAGCGCTTAGACGGCGACGCGCATCGTGCGGTCGGTGCCGGGACGCGCCTCGATCTTGGTTGGCTCGTCCTTGCTGTCGCCGTAGGCGAGCTGGCCGCCGATGTAGCCGCCGACGGTCACGGCGGTGGCGCCGAGAAGACCAAGGAAGATGCCCTTGCCGCGCTTGCCGCGCAGGCGGGTGAGGAACGACCACAGATAGAAGAACGTGCCGATGGTGTTGCTGACGGTGTGCACCACCGCCGCGTCGCGCTTGTCGTCGTCGGCGCCGATCTTCTGATACTCGACGAGACCCGCGGCCACGGTCGGCGCGGCGGCGGCGACACCGAGGCCGACGAAGGCGGCGCTGGCGCGCCGTGACTTGCGGCCGCCGAGGAAGTCGAGCAGGAACGAGCCCGTCCAGAACCCGATCGGTAGGTCGGTGAGCATCGGGTGCAGCGGGTGCCCAAGCCAGTCGCCGCCCAGGAACGACTTCGCCTTGGGCGGGATGGCGGCAGCCACCTCGTCGAGCACTTCTTCGACCTTGTCCTCAACCGCTTCCGTCGTCGTATCCATGCACACGAACTACCCGCAAGCGCGAGAAGTTTTACTTGTCAGCTGACAAGTAACTGTGCCATCCTGCCCCGATGGGGGAAATCATCGTTTCGGCCGACTCGCACATCACCGAGCCGGCCAACACCTACGTCGACTTCATCGACGCCGCCTGGAAGGACAAGGCACCCAGGCTCGTCGACGGGGGCGAGAACGTCGGTGACGTGTTCGTCGTCGACGGGATGGCAAGGCCCGTCCCGATGGGACTCGTCGCCGCGGCCGGCAAACCGCCCGAAGAGATCCGCGTGCTGGGCGTGAAGTTCGACGAGTTGCACCGCGGCGGGTGGGACCCTGATGCGCGGATGGCGGAGCAGGTGAAGGACGGGGTGGCCGCCGAGATCATCTACCCGACCGTCGGCATGGTCCTGTGCAACCACCGCGACTTCGACTACAAGCACGCCTGCTTCCAGGCCTACAACCGCTGGATCGCGCAGTACTGCGCCGCCCATCCCGACCGCCTACTCGGCTGCGGGCAGACGGCGATGCGCTCGCCCGAAGAAGGCATCGAAGACCTCAAGGCGATCAAGGCGCTCGGGCTGCGCGGCGTGATGATGCCCGGCGTCCCAGCGCTCGAGGACTACGACTCCCCCATCTACGACCCGTTCTGGGAGGCGGCGATCGAACTCGGCCTGCCGCTGTCGTTCCACATCCTCACGACCCGGTCAGAGAAAACGCGAGGCCCGGCGATGAGCTCGTTCCTGTCGACGGTGCGCGGCTGCCAGGACATCATGGCGATGTTCGTGCTCGGCGGCGTCTTCGAACGCCATCCCGAGTTGAAGCTGGTGTGCGTCGAGGCCGACGCCGGCTGGGTGCCCCACTTCATGTATCGCATGGACCACGCCTTCAACCGGCACCGCTACTGGCTGCCGCCGGGCCAGCAACTGTCGAAACTGCCAAGTGAGTATTTCGCCGAGAACATCTACGTCACGTTCCAGGACGACTGGACGGCGTTCCGTTTCGCCGACGCCATGAACAGCAAGCGCCTGATGTGGGCCAACGACTTCCCGCACTCCGACTCGACGTGGCCGTGGTCGCAGGAGTTGCTGGCCAAGCACACGCAGCAACTGTCGGCCGAACAGCGCGGCGACATCCTGCGCGACAACGTGGTCGGCCTCTACGGCATCGACACGAGCACTCTTGCCGACGCAAGCTGAGCGTGTCGCGGCGTCGGACAAGGCGCTGCTCGACGCCGCCATCGAACTGATCGCCGAGCGCGGCTACGACCGCACGACGCTCGCGCTGATCGGCGAGCGCGCCGGGTACTCGCGTGGTCTCGTCACGCAGCGGTTCGGCAACAAGGAGCAACTGCTGTGGACGGTGATGCGCCAGATCCTCGATCAGTGGAGCACCCACAGCCTCGCCGAGCGCGTCGACAAGACGGGCGTCCCGGCGCTGCGGGCGATCCTGAGCGCCTACCTCGACGCCTGCGACCGGGCGCCGCAACGCATCCGGGCGTACTACGCCCTGTTGCGGGAAGCCGATGGGCCGGTCCCGGCCGTGCGCGAGACGATCCGCAAGCTGCACGCGAAAGAGCGGTCGCAGATCGCCGCGCTGATACGCGCGGGCAACGTCCGCCCCGACGTCGACCCGGACGCCGAAGCCACCGCGTTTCTCGGCGTCATGCGCGGCGTCACCATGCAATGGTTGTTGGACCCGAAGGTCGACTTGGTGGGGACCCTGACGCAGTACGGCGTGTCCCTGGAACGGAGTTTGGGATGCAACTCGTAATCCGCAACGGCACGGTGATCGACGGCACGGGCGGCCCGGCGCGCACGGCCGACGTCGCCATCGACGAGGGCGTCATCGTCGAGGTCGGCCGCGTCGAAGGACGTGGCGCGCAGGAGATCGACGCCGACGGGGCGCTCGTCACGCCCGGCTTCGTCGACATCCACACCCACTACGACGGCCAGGCGGTGTGGGACGAACGGCTCCAGCCGTCGTCGCTGCACGGCGTGACCACCGTCGTGATGACGAACTGCGGCGTCGGGTTCGCGCCGGTGCGCCCGCAGGACCGCGACCGGCTGGTCGAGTTGATGGAGGGCGTCGAGGACATCCCCGGCACCGCCATCCACGAAGGCCTCACGTGGGAGTGGGAGAGCTTCGGCGAGTACCTCGACGCGCTCGAGCGCGGGCGCGGCCACGACATCGACTTTGCCGCCCAGGTACCCCACGGCCCGCTGCGCCTCTACGTGATGGGCGATCGCGGCGGGCGCGGCGACGAGGCGACGCCCGACGAGATCGCCGAGATGGGTCGCCTCGCGGCCGAGGCCGTCGACGCCGGCGCCCTCGGCTTCACCACGTCGCGCACGCGCAACCACCGCACCGTGAAGGGCGAGCCGACGCCGACGCTGAAGGCGCCGCGCACCGAACTCGTCGGCATCGCGCAAGCGCTCGGCCACCTCGGCAAGGGCGTACTCCAGGTCGTCTCCGACTTTCTCGACGTCGACGACGAGTTCGGCACCGTGCGCGCCATGGCGGAAGAGTCGGGCCGCCCGATCTCGATCTCGCTCACGCAGGTGCCTTTCGCCCCCGAGCAGTACAAAGCGCTGCTCGACAACATCACCGCCGCCAACGAAGCCGGCGTCGAGGTGCGCGCCCAGGTGGCGCCGCGCGCCGTCGGCTTGTTACTCGGGTTGCAGGCGTCGATGAACCCGTTCCTCGGCAACCCCGCGTACATGGAGATCGCGGCGCTGCCGCTTGCCGAACGCGTCGCGGCGATGCGCTCGCCGGAGCGGCGCGCCGCCATCCTCGCGGCGGCCGAGGGCCACAACGGCATCTTCGGCTTCGAGCGGATCTTCGACCTCGGCGACCCGCCGAACTACGAACCGGCGGCCGAGGATTCGATCGCGGCGCGGGCAGCCCGCGTCGGGCGCACGCCCCAGGAGTTCGCCTACGACCTCGTCCTGGGCGACGACGGGCGGGCGCTGCTGTACACACCGTTCCTCAACTACGCCGGCGGCAACCTCGACGCGGCGCGCGAGCTGCTGGCGCATCCCTACACCGTGCCCGGTCTCGGCGACGGCGGCGCCCACGTCGGCACGATCTGCGACGCCTCGTTCGTCACCACGCTGCTCACCCACTGGGGTCGCGACCGCAAGGACGGCCGCTTCCCGCTCGAGTACCTCGTGCAGCAGCACTGTCGCGACACCGCGCGCACCGTCGGCCTGAACGACCGCGGCGTGTTGGCACCCGGCTACCGCGCCGACGTGAACGTCATCGACTTCGACAACCTGCGACTGTCGCCGCCCGAGATCCACCACGACCTGCCCGCCGGTGGCCGCCGGCTGCTCCAGCCGGTGTCGGGTTACAAGCACACCGTCGTGGCCGGCGTCGAGACCTACCGCGACGGCGAAGCGACCGGGGCGCTACCCGGCAGGCTCATCCGAGGCGCGCAAGCAACTCCTGCGCGATAGGCACGAACCCCTCGGCACCGACGCGCGCGAACTCGTCACGCGCGGCGATGGCGTGCTGCCGGGCTGTCCCGGCGTCGCCACGCGCTTCGGACAGTCGCGCCAGCCAGTAGTCGACGTGGGGCGCGTCGAGCTTGTTCGGATCCTCTAACGCGTAACGCTGCGCCGTCGCGAGATGACGCTCGGCGTCGGCGAGGCGATCGGCCACGACCGCCAGCGCGCCCGCGATCCGTTCCGACATGGCCAAGTCGAAGCCCATGTTGCGATAGTTCGGCGCCGCGGCCGCCGCCGCGTCGTACCACGCGCTCGCCGCGGCGTCGTCGCCGAGCAGCGCGATCGCCATGCATGCGGCCTCGAGTTTGAAGTGCGCACCTGCGCCCAGGCTACGGACGGCGCTGACCGCCGGCCGCTCGAAGGCGTCACTCGCCAGCAACTCGCGACACGCGTCGGCGCGACCGGCCACCGCCAGCGCGATGATGCGCGCCGCCTCGCCCAGACCGGTCCACGTCGAGGGCGGCAGCACCTCGGTGCAGTGGTCGGCCTCCACCAGCGCGTCGTCGAACCGGCCGCGCCACGTATGGATCGTTGCGAGCCACGCGTGGTTAAGCGCGATCCACGGCGAGTCGACGGAGACCAGCAGTTCGCGCTCGGTCAGGATGTCGCGTTCGAGGGCGTCGAGGTCGAGGTCGAGCGCGGCCGCCGCGAGCGCCTTCGACCGCAGACAGAGCGCCTGAGTCCCGGTGTGACCGACGCGGGCCGCAAGCGCCTCGCCTTCTGTGGCCAAGGCGCGGCCTTCGGCGGCCTTGCCGCCCCACACGAGCGGAAAACTCGTCCAGCACAACGCGTCGGCGAGCGTCCACGCGTCGGTCGTCCGTCGTAGATGTTCGATCGCGGCACGGCCGTCGGCTTCGGCCTCGGCGAAGTGGAGGAAGTTCCAGTTGGCGATGCTGTGCGACCAGCGGGCGACGCCGAGGCTTTGCTCGGTCGCGGCGTCGCCGACCGCAGCGATGGCGGTGTCGACCGCGGCGATCGCCTGGTCGTAGTCGACGAAGGCCAACAGGCCGGCGTAACCCGAGTTCACGAGGAGCCGCTCGGGCGTCTTGGCGTCGCCCATCACGTTGACGCCGCGGTCGTAGGTCACGAACGCGTCGTTGAGCCGGCCTAGCCACATTTGGGTCACGCCCATCGTCCAAAGCACGCGCCCGGCGCCGCTGACCTCATCGTCGGCGACGAAGTGGTCGACGGCGCGGTTCCACGCGTCGATGCAGTCCGGGAGCCGGCCCAGGGCGCGGAACGCCAGACCGCGCAGCTCGAGAGTGGCGCCAAGGCGGGCGTGGTCGTGCTCGTCGAGCAGCGCCATCGTGTCGTCGGTCAGGCGGAGCGCGGTCTCGAACGCTGCGCCCGCCATGGCGCGTTGGGCCGCGGTCGTCAGGCGCTCGATCAGGCGGCCGCGGTCGGCGGAGGCGCCGGCCTTCATCAGGTGGTCGGCGATCTCCTGGGCGCGGGTGACGACGGCGTCTTCTTCGAGCTTCTCCAGCGCGTCGGCGACGCGCAGGTGAAGGCGCTGGCGCCGCAGCACCGACAAGCCCGACAGCAGCGTCTGGCGGATCAACTCATGGGCGAAGGAGAACACCACTTCGCCGTCGCGCTCTTCGGACACGAGCACCTGCGCGTTCTCGGCGTCGTCGACGACGTCGACGAGATCATCTACCGGTAGATCGCTGATGACCTCGAGCAAGCGGAACGAGAAGGCGCGCCCGATGACGGCCGCCGCGGCCAACGCCTTCTGCGCGTCAGGGCCGAGCCGCTCGAGGCGGCGACCGACCACGAGGCGCACGCTCTCGGGGACTTCGAGTTCGGAGATCTCCAGGTCGGCGCGGAATTCACCTTGCGCGTCGAACACGCGGCCCTCTTCGACGAAGTGCCGGAAAACTTCACCGACGAAGAAGGGATTGCCTTCGGTCTCGGAGTACACGGCCTCGACGATGGCGGGCGGCGGCGTCCGCCCCGCCAGCGCTTCGAGCACCTGGGCCACGCCAGCGGCGTCGAAACGCGCCACGTGCACGCGCTCGACGGTCTGGGCGCGCACCATGCGTTCGAGGCTGGCGGCGAGCGGACGCGACACTTCGAGTTCGACGTCGCGGTACGTGCCGATGGCGAGGATGCGCTCGGACGGGACGCGCGCCGCGATGTGCTCGATCAGCAGCAGCGTCGATTCGTCAGCCCAGTGCACGTCGTCGATCACCATGACGAGGGGGAACCGCTTGGCCCCGCGGGCGATGAAGTCTGCGACGGCGTTGAAGAAGTAGCGCCGCTGCTGTTCGGGCGGGATGTCGAGCGGCTCGCCGATGTCAGGGAACCGCCGGCGCAACTCGGGGACCATGCGCGCCACCTCCGGGGCGGAGTCGCCCATGTCCTCCATCACGACGTCGGGCGGCATCACCGATAGCGCCTGCTCGAGCATCTCGACGAACGGCGCGTAGGCGACCGTTCCCTCGGACTCATAGCACCGACCGAACACCGCCAGCGCGCCGCGGCGCTCGGCCTCGGAGATGAGCTGGCGCACGAGCGCCGTCTTGCCGACGCCCGGCTCACCGCCCACGAGCACGACGCTGCCGTGGCCGTCGATGGCGCCGGCGAGGCGGTCGCGCAGCAGGCGCAGCTGCTCGTCACGGCCGACGAACGGCGGCGCCTTGGGCGACGTCTCGCGCACCCACAACACCTCCCACAGCCGCCACGGCTCGGGGAAGCCCTTGAGCGCGTGCTCACCGGTGTCGCGGTAGCTGACGTCGGGCAGCGTGCCGGCGAGCTGGCGCGTCACGTCGGAGACGAAGACCTGCCCGCCGTCGGCCTGGCTGCACACGCGCGACGCCGCGTGCACCGCCTCACCCGAAATCTGCCCTCCCGACTGCGCGATCTCGCCGGTGTTGAGCCCGATGCGGACACGCAGCGGCGGACCGGAACGCTGGCGGTTGAAGTCGTCGAGGGCGCGCTGGATCGCGATGGCGCAAGCGACGGCGCGCTTGGTCGAGACGAACACGGCGAGGAACCCGTCACCGAGGGCCGCGTGCTGGTCGTAGCCCTGGTGCTCGGCGATCTGCTGGCGCACGAGGGCGTCATGGGACGCGAACAATTCGTCGGCACCGGAGTCGCCGAGGGTCGTTCGCAGCGCGGTCGAACCCTCGATGTCGGTGAACATGATTGTTACCGGCCCCTCGGGTAGCGGCGGCGCGTCTTGCAAGTCCGTCACCAAGACAGCAACGGTAGAGGGCAACTGTGATCCTTGTCGACGCCGCCGGCGTATCCATGAGCCGCCCCGGGCGGCCGCTGTTCACCGACTTGTCGGTGACGATCGCGACGGGCGACCGCATCGGCGTCGTCGGTCTCAACGGCACGGGCAAGTCGACGCTGCTCAACGTGCTCGCCGGCGTGACCGAACCCGAGTCCGGGACGGTGCGGCGCGGGCGCGACGTGCGCATCGGCTATCTCGACCAGCGGCCCGTGCTGCCCGACGGCACGGTGCGCGCCGCCGTCGGCAACGCCTGGGAGGGCGAAGCGGTGCTCGACCGCCTCGGCATGACGCCGCTGCTGGACACGCCGGTGTCGCAGTTGTCGGGCGGCCAGGCGAAGCGGACGGCGCTGGCGCGCGTGCTCGTCACCGAGTCCGATCTGCTCATCCTCGACGAGCCGACCAACCACCTCGACGTCGCCGCCATCGCCTGGCTCGAGGAGCGGCTGGCGCAGTACCGCGGCGGGCTCCTGCTCGTGACCCATGACCGTCACGTGCTCGACCGCGTCACCACGCGCATCCTCGAGCTCGACCGCGGCACCGGCTTCGTGCACAACGGCGGCTACGCCGACTATCTGGCGGCCAAGCAGTTGCGGGAGGAGCACGCGGCGGTGGCCGAGTCGACGCGGCGCAACCTGGCGCGCCAGGAGCTGGCGTGGCTGCGCCGGGGCGCGCCGGCGCGCACGCGCAAGCCGCGGGCGCGCATCGCGGCGGCCACGGCGATCGTCGAGGGGCGGCCGCAGGCGGCGGCGCGCCGCGACGAGCTCGACCTGCACATGGGCACGCCGCGTCTCGGCGACAAGGTGATCGAGCTGACCGGCGTCGGCTTCGCCTACCCCGGCGGTGAGTTCTTGTTCCGCGGGCTCGACTACGCGTTGGACCCGCGTGAGCGCCTCGGCATCGTCGGGCCCAACGGCGCCGGCAAGTCGACGCTGCTCGACGTGATCGCCGGCCGGCGCGCCGCCACCAGCGGCACCGTCGACGTCGGCCCGACCGTCCGCCTCGGGTACTACGACCAGGTTGGCGTCGAGCTTGATCCGGCTCAGCGGGTGCGCGACGCGGTGGCGGGCCCGACGCGCGCGGCCGACTGGACCGACAGTGCGCTGCTCGAACGGTTCTGGTTCGACGGCGACGCCCAGTGGGCGCCGATCGGAACGCTTTCAGGTGGCGAGCGGCGGCGACTGCAACTCCTGCTCGTGCTCGCCCAGAAACCCAACGTGCTGCTGCTCGACGAGCCGACCAACGATCTCGACCTCGACACGCTGCGCGTCCTCGAAGACTTCCTCGAAGACTGGCCCGGCGCCCTCGTCGTCGTCAGCCACGACCGCGCCTTCATGGAACGCACGGTCGAGGACGCGCTGGTGCTCGACGGCTGCGGCGCCATCAACCGCGTGCCCGGGGGCTACGCCGAGTGGGAAGCGACGTGGCGCACCGCCAAGCCAACTGGTCCTGTCCAGCACCGGAAACCGGTGCTGGACAGGACCAGTTCGGAAGATGTGCGGCCGAAGCGGCGTTCCCCCAGCACGCTGCACCGCCTGATGCGCGAGGCGGAGAAGGCCATCGCGGCGGCGGAACGCCGGCGCGACAAGCTGACCGAGGAACTGCACGCCGCGTCCGACCACGCCGAGATGGCTCGCCTCGGCACCGCCCTCGCAGAGGCCGAAGCCGAACTCGCCGCCCGCGAAGAGGAGTGGCTCGCCCTCGGCGAAGAAGCCGAGTCCTGAAGCTTCATCGCAACTTTGAGTCGCTCGCAGCGTCACAAGGTTGCGCAGAACCCAGACGACTCGGCCCCGCAGTTCACCCAGTCGCTACGACAACTGGGCGCGGGGTTCGACGCGGCCGCGGCCGACGCCGTCGATCACGTAGAGGCCCTCGTTGATGGCCGTGACGTACAACCGGTCGAGGTCCGGGCCGCCGAAGGTGACGTCGGTCGGGTTCTCGAAGGGCAGGTCGATTGTGGTGTCGTGGCCCGCGGTGGTGAAGCGCACCAGGCGGCTGCTGCGGGGCAGCGCGCACCACAGGCCGCCGGCGTCGTCGAGCGTCGCACCGTCGGGGACGCCCTTGCCGCCGTCGGGCCCCATGCCGGTGACGTCGCCGAAGATGCGCCGCGGCCCGACCGACCCCGCCGCCGGTTCGTAGTCGTAGGCGAAGTAGTGCTGCGACGAGTCACCGATCACGAGGGTCATCGCGCCGTCGAGCACGGCGACGGTCGGGCCGTTGGTGTTGGCGATGTCGTCGTCGAGCAACTTCCACGTGTCGGTCGACGGCTGGTACCACCACGACGACCCTTCGGCGGGGCCGAGGTTGAGCTTGCCGGTGATGAGGTTGCCGTCGAAGTCGGCGACCATGTCGTTGCAGCGCCCGCCGATGCGTTCGGGATAGCGACTTAGCAACGACCACTCCTCGGTGTCGACCTCGACGACGTACAAGCCGTCGTCGAGGGTGACGACCAGCCGGCCGTCCTGCGCCGCGACCATTCCCGAGGGCATCTGCGGCGCCACGAGCGTGTGCAGTTCCCCGTCGCCGTCGTCGAGCCAGTGGATGGCGTTGGCCAGCGTGTCCACGAAATACAGGCGTCGGCGGCGCTCGTCCCACACGAGGCTCTCGCCCCACGTCGTCGTGAAGTCACCAACGCGCCGGATCCTCATGTGCGCGATCCCCAGATCACGCGTTCGCCGCCGTGGGCCGGCAGCACGATCAGTCGGAAGCCGAGCCGGGTGAAGCGCTTCGTCACCCAGCTGAGCGGATCGGGCATCGGCGCGGCGCGCGGATGCATCTCGAGCACGAAGGCGACGGCGGACAACTTCTCGAACCGCTTGTCGGTGAGCAGCGGCCACTCGCCGCCTTGGATGTCGAGCTTGAGGAAGTCGCAGTCCGCCATCGCCGGCAGCACGTCGGCGGTGCGCACCGTGACCTGCTTGGGCGTGAGCAGCCGCTTGCCCCGCAGGAACGGGAAGATCTGGGCCAGCAGTGCGTGCTCGTCGTCGAGAGCGGCGTTGTCGCCGCCGAGTTGCGACAACGCGCCGTCGCTGATGAAGGTCGCCTCGCCCTCGCTCGGCGCGGCGGCGGCCTCGATCACCGTCCAGCGATCGCCGAGCCCGTTGGCCTCGACGCAGCGCCGCAACGTGGCGGCGTTCTCCGGGTCGGGCTCGTACGAGGTCACCGTCGCGTCGGGGAACGTGGTGCGGAACCAGAGGCCGAACAGGCCGACGTGGCCGCCGAGGTCGAGCACCCGCACCGGATGGTCGAGCGCCCGCAGCTTTGCCGACACCGCGTCCGGGATTGCGTAGGCGCGGTTGCGGAAGATCTCGTCGAGCACCCACATGTCGAACAGCGGATGACGGATTGCGGCGCGGTAGGGCGCGTCGCGCAGCCGGTACACGTGCGTCGTGGGCCGGCCGATCAGCTCGCGGGCGACGAACCCGGCGCGGCCGCGCACGTTCGACGCGGCGTCACGCGTCACTTTGAGGCGGCCGGGCACAGCGCCCGACGCTATTCGGTCGCCTCGAGGGGCAGACCAATCACCTCGGCGACGCGGGCGAGATCGGCGTCGCGCTGCAGGATGCGCATGCCCGACCGGCTCGCCACCGAAGCGATGAGGCAGTCGACGAGACCCCGCGGCGTCACGCCCGCCCGACGACACGTGCGATAGATGCGCGCCGCGGCTTCGAAGTCGACGGCGCTGTCGACGGGCGCGAATGAAAAGCCGAGCAGCAACCGTCGCAGGTCGCGGGCGCGTGCGTCGCTGCGCGCACCGGCGAGGACCTCCATGAGAACCGGCTCGGTCACGGCGATGCCTGCACCGTCGGCGATCAAGGAGGTGAGCCGCTCGTCGACCGCGCTCCCCGTCGCTCGGTCGAACTCCACCCAGGCCGACGTGTCGACGAGGATCACGCCGCCGGACCGGTGTCGGCGGGGATCTTGCCGATGGCGCGTGCGCCTCGCATGGCGAGGGCCTCGTCGCGCGTCATCGGCTGACCCGCGGCGAAGCGCAACGCCAGGTCGACCGCTTCGGTCTTTGTGTGGACGCCGTACCGGTCCATGATCACCGAGACGTATTCGTCCTCGATCTCGATGTTCGTCCGGGTCTTCGCCATACACGTAGCGTACACACTACGTGTACTACACGTGTATGGTGGCTCAGGACGCCAGCGGCTGCGACGCAGTTGCGTACCCAGCGGCGGCAGGACGCGTGCGCGGCGTTCGTTGCATCGGGGCCGGTCGCATGACGTGGACCCAGTACAGAGCGGCGAGGTAGGCGATGTTGGCGCCGAGCAACAGCAGCGCCAGCAGCGACAGGAGGAGGGCAGAAGCGGTCACGCTCGCCTATCGACCGAAATCCCAATTTGTTGAGGATTACTGGGGACGGGGGCCGATCCGATTGAGTGACGGGCTGCCGTAGTCGAGGGCGGCGTCGTGGCTCAGCGTGTCCTTCGGTTTTCGGGTGAAGCGCGTGCCCTCGATCGTCCGCCGTGGAAAGACGTGCCTCTTTGGTGACCGCTTGCGCATACCTGCATCAACTCCCATGAGACGTCCGGAATTCCGACGGTACAGATGGGGTGTAGCGCGCTAGGCGGTGCCGCGGGCGAGCCAGGCTTGGCGGGGCAGGGCGACGGGTTCGCCGCCGAAAAGCTCGCGGCCGCGCCGTACGAGATAGGCGCGCAGGGCGTCGACCTGGGCCTCGCTGAGCGGCGCGAGGGCGAGGCGGGTGGCCGGCGTGGTGAGGGCGTCGCCCACCGCGTCGGGGGCGTGCAGGGTCGGCTCGAAGTCGACGGTGACGATGTCGATGCTGTGCCAGCCGGCGTCGTCGAGCGCCTTGCGGAGTTCCCGCGCCGAGCCCCACCGGTACATCGGCCGCGGCGGGACGGTGAAGCCGAGCTCGTCGGCGTACTCGTCGCCCAGCAGGGTGGTCCAGCCGTTGGTGGCCTCGGTCGTCCACGCAGTGATCGCCAGGTGCCCGCCGGACCGGGTGATGCGCGCCAGCTCGTGCAGAGCGTCGCCGATCGCCGGGCAGAAGATCACGCCGAAGTTCGACACCGCGCCGTCCACCGTGCGGTCGGCCAGGGGCAGCGACGCAGCGTCGGCCACGTCGCCGGTGACGGCGGAAAAACCGCGCTCGGCGGCGCGGGCCAACGCCCGCTTGACCATCTCGGCGCTGAAGTCCGACACCCACACCGCCGCGCCGTGCTCGGCCAGCGCCATGGCGACGATGCCCGGCCCGCAGGCGACGTCGGCCAAGGTCAGCCCGGGGCGCGGTTCCAACCACTCGACCAGGCGCGGCACCGTCGTGCCCGTCACCTTCTCGAACTGGTCTTCGTAAACCGGCGCGGCCGCGTCCCACTCGTTGGTCACCGGCCTACGCTCGCGCGTTATGGAACTCGGCATCCACCAGATCCGTTTCGACTTCCCGGGCGGCACCGAGTCGATCGCCGCCACCGTCGCGGCGACGGCCAAGACCGCCGACGAGGTGGGTGTCGCCAGCTTCACGTTCATGGACCACTGGTTCCAGATGGAGCACATGGCGCCGGCGACGGACCCGATGCTCGAGGGCTACACCGCGCTCGGCTATATCGCGGGGCTCACGCAAAACATGCGCCTCAGCCTGCTCGTCACCGGCGTCACTTACCGCCATCCGGGCCTGCTCGCCAAGATCGTGACGACACTCGACGTGCTGTCGGGCGGGCGGGCGCAGCTCGGCATCGGTGCCGCCTGGTACGAGCGCGAACACGTCGCCCTCGGCGTGCCGTTCCCGCCGGTCACCGAGCGCTTCGAGCGCCTCGAAGAGACACTCCAAATCTGCCTCCAGATGTGGAGCGACGACGAGGGGCCCTTCGACGGCAAGCACTACCAACTCGCCGAGACCATCTGCCGGCCGCGCCCGCTGAGCCAGCCGCGGCCCCCGATCCTGATCGGCGGCGGCGGCGAAAAGAAGACGCTGCGCCTCGTGGCCAAGTACGCAGACGCGTGCAACCTGTTCGCCTTCGACTACGACGAGACGGCGCGCAAGGTCGCCATCCTCGACCAGCACTGCGAGAACGAGGGCCGCGACCCGAACACCGTCAAGAAGACCGTGCTCTACATCGGTGACCCCATCGGGGCGCCCGACAAGTTCTTGGCCGACGCCGAGCGCTACGCCGGCCTCGGCGTGTCGCTGATGGACCTGGCGCCGCAGGGCGATCCCGTCGAGTTCGTCGCCAAGGCCGGCGACCTCGTCGGACGCCTCAGCGACATCGGGTAACCCGCCTGCTTTTGGTCCGTTCCAGCGACAAAGACCCTTGCGCAGACGGACCAAAAGGCGGGTTCAGGTCTCCTTGATGCGTTGAGTGGCGCGGGCGAACAGCCCGAGCGTCGTGGCGTGGAGCATGTCGCCGATCGATTGTGGGGCTTTGCCGGCGAAGGCGCGGGCGTGGGTGCCTTCGAGCACGATGCCCAACTTGAAGCACGCCATCACCTCGTACCAGCTGATGGCCGAGAGGTCACGCGTCGAGCGCTCGCCGTAACGCGCCACCAACTCGGCGGGCGACGGGAGACCCTCGCCGAGGTTCCCGCCGATGCCGAACTCGCCGGGCCGCGGCCACGTGGCCAGCAGCCAGCCGAGGTCGAGCAGCGGGTCGCCGATGGTCGACATCTCCCAGTCGACGATGGCGGCCACGTCGGGCGAGTCCCACCGGAACATGAGATTGGACAGGTGGTAGTCGCCGTGCGAGATGCCCGGCTGGTACCCCGACGCCGGCAGGTTGGCTTCGAGCCACCGCGCCACGTCGTCGAGGCCGGGGATGTCCGGACCGGGATACCCCTCGTGTTTGCCGTAGCCCTCGAGCTCGCTCAGCCAGCGCGGCACCTGGCGCTCCAGGAAGCCTTCGGGGTGGCCGACGTCGCCGAGACCGACGGCTCGGTAGTCGACAGCTCCGAGCGCGGCAATGGCGTCGGCGGCGGACAGTCCCATGGCGTGGCGCACCTCGGCCGAGCCGGCGTGCAATGGCGGCAGCTCGACCGACGGGTTGAACCCGTCAACGGGCTCCATCAAATAGAACACGGCGTCGCCCATCACGCCTTCGTCGGGGCATCCGGCGATGAGGCCCGGATGAGGCACGTCGGTGCCGGCGAGGGCGCCGAGGACGCGCATCTCCTGGCGCAACTGGTCATTCGAGCGCGGTCGCAGCGACCACGGTCCGCGCCGAAACACGAAGCTGCGGCCGCCGCGGTCGAACTTGACCATCACGTTCTGGGTGCCGCCGGCCAGCGGCGTCAGGTGCTCGATCGGTTGGCCGGCGCCGAGATCCTGCGTGTCCATCCACGCCGCCAGCGCCGCCAGGTCGATGCGCTCGGCCTGGATCTGCTCGTCGGCCAACTAGAGCCCCTTGCGGGCCGTGCGCTCGAGGATGCCGAGGGTCGCCCGCAGCGCGGAGTCGGGGATGATCGGGAAGCGTTCCTTCCAGTCGTCGGGCACCAGCGACCAGTCGTAGAACGACGTGACGAGCGTGCCACCGTCGTCGAGCGGTTCGAAGCGGTAGCCGTAGTAATGCTTGAGGCCGAGGGCGTTCTCGCCCAGGTCCCAGGCGATCTCCTTGTCGCGCTCGAACGTGATGAAGCGCACGGTCACGTCGTACTTGCCCAGCGGGTAGTCGTTGAGCGACTCGCGGTCCATGTGGACGACGAACGTGTCGCCCACCTTCTCCGCGGGTTCGCCGCTGAAGTCCTGCAACATGCCGGACGCGTCGATGGCGACGTGACCAGCCGGGCTGCGGACGATGTCGAAGATCGTCGAGGCCGGAGACGACATCGGCCGCGACACCTCCATGCGGTTTTCGAGGAACATGGTGTCCATAACGCGACGCATCTAAGCAGAGCGCGCAAGACTGCGCGCATGGCCACCACGCGCACGGTGTACGTGCTGCGACACACGAAGTCGAGTTGGGACGACGAAACCCTGACCGACTACGACCGGCCGCTCGCACCGCGTGGCCTGCGCGACGGCAAACGCCTCGCCCGCTACATCGCCGAAGCGAACCTGCGCCCCGACGTCGTGTTGTGCTCCTCGGCCCGGCGCACGCAGGAAACGCTGGCTCAGATCGCCCACTCGCTGGGCACCCCGGCGGTGCGCATGCTCGACGAGTTGTACGGCGCGGATGTCGCCGACGTCCTCGCGCTGGTGCACCACCTCGACGACAGCTACACGTCGGTGCTCATCATCGGGCACAACCCGTGCATCGCCGAGCTGGCGCAGACGCAGGAGAAGTTCCCGACGGGCGCGCTGGCGACGCTGCGCTGGGACGCCGAGTCGTGGGACGACCTGCGTCCCGGCGAGGCCGAAGTCGTGTCGATCGTGACACCGAAAGAACTGCCCGACTGAGATGGACGCGCCGCTGTCGCTTTCGGAGGCAGCGGCGCTCGACGCCGAGGCCGTGCTGGCGCGTCTCGGGTCGAGCGGCGACGGCCTGTCGCCCGAGGCGGTGGCGACGCGGCGGCAGGCGACGGGCCCCAACGCCGTGCGGACCCACCACGCGCAACCGCTCGCCGTGCTGGGCCGCCAGTTCCGCAGCCCGCTGCTCCTGCTGCTGCTGGCGACGGCCACGGTGTCGTTCTTCGTGGGCGAGCGCTCCGACGCGCTGATCATCGGCACCATCGTCGGCCTCAGCGTGGGGCTGGGCTTCTTGAACGAGCTCCAGGCCGAGCGCGCCGTCGAAGCGCTCCACGCCCAACTGCGGCACCGGGCGACGGTGCGCCGCCGCGGCGCGTGGCAGTCCTGCGACGTGACCGACCTCGTCCCGGGCGACGTCATCCGCGTCGAGACCGGCGGCATCGTGCCCGCCGACATCCGCATCCTGTCGGCCAGCGCGCTCGAGTGCGACGAATCGGTGCTCACCGGCGAGTCGCTGCCCGTCGACAAGGGCGCGGCGCCCGTCGCCCCGGCGACGGGGCTCGCCGAACTGGCGTCGTGCGCGTTCATGGGCACGCTCGTGCGCGCCGGCGACGGCGAGGGCGTGGTGGTGGCGACGGGCGCGGCGACGGAGTTCGGCCGCATCGCCATGAGCCTGGGCGAGCGCCAGGAAGAGACCGAGTTCCAGGTCGGGCTACGACGCTTCTCGGTGCTGCTCGCCGCCGTGGCCGGCGTGTTGACGACGGCGATCTTCGTCATCAACCTGGTGCTGGCGCGACCGCTGATCGACGCGCTGCTGTTCTCGCTGGCGATCGCCGTCGGCATCACTCCGCAGTTGTTGCCCGCCGTCGTCGCCACCAGCCTTGCCACCGGCGCCCGGCGGCTGGCGCACCGCAAGGTCTTGGTGAAGCGCCTGGTGTGCATCGAGGACCTCGGCGACACCGAGATCCTGCTGACCGACAAGACGGGCACGCTCACCGAGGGCGCCATCAACCTCGAACGCGCCTGCGACGCGACCGGCGCGACCCAAGGAGCCGAGGTCGGCGGTGGGGTCGTCGTGCTCGGGCTGCTGTGCAACGAAGCGTCGGTCGAGGGTGGCGCCGCGGTGTCGGGCAACGCCCTCGACGTCGCCCTGTGGAACGACGCCGGCGCGGCGGCCAAGGAAACGGCGCGCTACCAACGCGTGGCGCTCGCCCCCTTCGACCACGAGCGCCGCCTCACCTCCGTCGTCGTCGACGGTCCTGACGGACGCAGCTTGATCACCAAGGGCGCACCGGAGGCCGTGCTCGACCGGTGCGAGGCCGTGACCGCCGCGGCGCGGAGGGCCATCGACGCCGAGCTCGCCGCCGGCGGCCGGGTCATCGCCGTCGCCACCCGCCCGGCCCCCGGACTCGCCGAGGTCACTCCGAGCGACGAGAAGGACCTGACGCTGGCGGGGTATCTCGTGTTCCGCGACCCGCCCAAGGCGTCGGCCGGCGCCGCGCTCGAACGGCTGCGGTCGCTCGGCATCACGGCCAAGGTGGTCACCGGCGACCATCCGGCGGTGGCGCTGAAGGTGTGCCGCGACCTCGGGTTGCAGGCACCGGTGGCCCTCACCGGCGCCGACATCGACGCCCTCGACGACGCGGCGCTCGCCGCCCGCGTGTCCGACGTCGTCGTGTTCGCCCGCGTGAGTCCCGAGCAGAAGAGCCGCATCATCCGCGCCCACCAGACCCTCGGCCGCGACGTCGCCTACCTCGGCGACGGCGTGAACGACGCCGTCGCCCTACACCGCGCCGACATCGGCATCTCGGTCGACGCCGCCACCGACGTCGCCAAGGACGCGGCCGACATCGTCCTGCTGGAGAAGGACCTCGGCGTGCTGGCCGACGGCGTGGTCGAGGGTCGCCGCGTGTTCGCCAACACCATCAAGTACGTCCTCATGGGCACGTCGTCGAACTTCGGCAACATGTTCAGCGCGGCCGCGGCCTCCGCGTTCTTGAAGTTCCTGCCGATGCTGCCGTCGCAGATCCTGCTCAACAATCTCCTGTACGACACGAGCCAGCTGACGATCCCGAGCGACCACGTCGACGAAGAACAGCTGGCGCGCCCGTCGCACTGGGACATCAGCTTCATCCGGCGCTTCATGACGTTCTTCGGTCCGATCAGCTCGCTGTTCGACTTCCTGACCTTCGCCGTGATGTTGCACGTCTTCCACGCCGGGCCGCGCCTGTTCCGCTCGGGGTGGTTCGTCGAATCGCTGGCCACCCAGACGCTGGTGATCTTCGTCATCCGCACGCGCCGAGTGCCGTTCTTCCGCAGCACCCCGAGTGGGGCACTGACGATCGCCAGCGTCGGCGTCGCCGTCGCGGGCGCGCTCGTGCCGCTGTCGCCGCTGGCCCACGGCCTCGGGTTCGCCCATCCGCCGTTCGCGTACTTCGGTGCGCTGCTGGCGATGGTTGTCGCGTACCTCGGGCTCGCCGAGGTCGCCAAGCGCGAGTTCTACCGCTACCAGCACGGCCCGGTGCGGCCGAAGCGCAGTCACACCGACCGCCGCATCGAGCGCCGCGCGGCTCGGTTCAGCCACGCCGGGGACATCGGCGCGTGACCTACGCCGCGGTAATGCTCGCCGTCTTCGCCGTGAATCTGTTGCCGGCGCTCGGACCCCCGACGTGGGCGGTGCTCGTGTTGTTCCGGCTGCACCGTCACCTGAACCCCGTCGCGCTCGTCGCCCTGGGCGCCCTCGCGGCCGCGTCGGGCCGCCTCGTGCTCGCCACCGCCGCGACCCGTTTCGCCGGCCGGTTGTCGCCGCGTCGCCGGGCGCGCTTGGACGCCGCCCGCGAGCGCCTCAGCGGCCATCGCGGCGGGACGATCGCGGCTCTCGGGTTATTCGCCCTTTCGCCGGTGCCGTCCGGGCAACTCTTCACCGCCGCTGGGCTCCTCGAGTTCCCGCTCGTGCCGCTGACGGTGGCCTTCTTCTCGGGCCGCGTCGTGAGCTACTCGCTCTACGTCACCGCTGCGTCGCTCGCCCAGAAGAACCTCGGCGATGTGGTCACCGCATCGCTGCGATCGCCGCTTTCGATCGCGCTCCAGCTGCTCTTCCTCATAGCCGTCACCGTGTTGCCATTGGTGGACTGGCATCGGGACCTTTGACCCTACTGACGGGCGGCGCGCCGCCGCAGTCTGGAGGCACACAAAGGAGACCACCACATGCGCGTCGTCGTCGGAGTTGACGGTTCGAAAGGATCACGGACCGCCTTGGAGTGGGCGCTCAACGAAGCGCGTCTGCACCACGCGGACCTAACCGCCATCACGGCGTGGTCGCCGACGGTCGGCGTGACGGGGTACATCCCGTCACCCGCACCGTTCCTCGACCCCCAGCTGCTGGAGGACGCGGCGCACGAGGTCGTCGACCACGCGCTCGAAGACGTCGACTGCTCCGGCGTCGACGTGCACACCAAGGTGGTCGCCGGAGGCGCGGCGCACGCCCTCATCGCCGAAAGTCAGGACGCCGACCTGGTCGTCGTCGGCTCCCGCGGCCGCGGCGGCTTCGCCGGGTTGTTGCTCGGCTCGGTCAGCCAGCAGGTCGCCGAGCACGCCCGCTGCCCCGTCGTCATCGTCCCGACGCACGCCTGAGCGCCGCATCGTGACTACGCCGCGCCGCTGGTCCGTGCGCGTCGGGCGGGTCGCGGGCATCGACATCCGGCTGCACGCGTCGATGCTGCTGCTGGTCTGGCTGGTCGTCGCCTCTGCCAGTCAGACGCACACCGGCCTCGGCGCCGGGTTCCTATGGATCACCGCCATCTTCGTGTCGGTGCTGGTGCACGAGTTCTCGCACTCGATCACGGCGCGCCGCTTTGGCGTGGTCGTGCGTGAGATCGAATTGCTGCCCATCGGGGGCATCTCGAAGTTCGACGCCATCCCGCAGAACCCGCACCAGGAGCTCACGATCGCCCTCGCCGGCCCGCTCGCCAGCCTCGTCATCGGCCTCGTAACGCTCGCGGCGGTCACGGTGGGCCGCGGCGGCATCCCGGCACCGGCACTGTCGGGCGGCGCGTTCTGGACGCGCCTGGCGTGGTTCAACGTCGTCGTCGCGGTGTTCAACCTCCTGCCGGCGCTGCCCCTCGACGGCGGGCGCGTCCTCAAAGCCATCTTCGAGATGCGCGAGGGCCCGCTGCTCGCCACCCACCACGCCGCCCGGCTGGCCCGCGTCGTGGCGTTCGGCATGATCGCCTTCGGTCTCTTCACCGGCGAGATCTTCGTGGCGATCATCGGGATCTTCGTGTCGGTCGTGAGCCGCGTCGAGGAGATGTCGGCGGAGCTGGAAGCCCAGCTGGCGCGCCTGCTCGTGTCCGACGTGATGGTGCACAGCCCGCTGGTGGTGTCGGATCGCCAGACGGTGGGCGAGGTCACGTGGATGCTGCACGAGTCGAGCCAGCGCCAGTTCCCTGTCCTCGACGACGCGGGCGCGGTGCTCGGTGTCGTGGCGGCGCGCCGCTTGGCGTACGCCGACCGCGAGACCCGCCTCGGCACCCTGGCCGAACGGCGGCCGACGGTGCGCGCCGCGATGCGCCTCGACGAGTGCGGCCCGCTGGATGCCGGCACGGCGCTGCCCGTGCTCGACGCTGCCGGGCGCGTGATCGGGCTGCTGTATGCCGACGACGTGGTGCTGGCGGCGCGACGATCGGACATGCCGGCTCACCGCAAACTCGCCGCCTGACGCCATGCAGGCCTGGATCGTGGACGCGCCGCGCCCGATCGACGACGCCCCGCTGCGCCTCACCGAGCTCCCCGAACCGCACGCCCGCCCGGGCGAGATCCGCGTGCGCGTTTGCGTGTGCGGCGTCTGCCGGACCGACCTCCACCTGGCCGAGGGCGACCTCGCGCCCCACGCGCCCGGCGTCGTGCCGGGCCACGAAGTCGTCGGGATCGTCGACGAGGTCGGGGCGGGTGCGACCCGGTTCGCAGCGGGCGACCGGGTCGGCATCGCGTGGTTGCGCGCCACCTGCGGCGTCTGCGCCTTCTGCCGGCGCGGCGACGAGAACCTGTGCCTGGCGCCGTCGTTCACCGGTTGGGACGCCAACGGCGGCTACGCCGAGTACGCCGTCGTCGACGAAGGCTTCGCCTACGCCATCCCCGCCGAGTTCAGCGACGAGGAGGCGGCGCCGCTGCTGTGTGCCGGCATCATCGGCTACCGCGCCCTGCAACGCGCCGCCCTGCCCGCCGGCGGCCGCCTCGGCATCTACGGCTTTGGCGGCTCCGCGCATCTCGCCGCGCAAGTCGCCCTGGCGCAGGGCGCCTCGGTCTACGTGATGACCCGGTCGGTCGCGGCCCGCGAGCTGGCGGTGTCGCTCGGCGCGGCGTGGGCCGGCGACTCCTTCGACGCCCCGCCGGTGCCGCTCGACTCGGCGATCGTGTTCGCGCCGGCGGGCGAGCTCGTCCCGGCGGCGCTCGGCGCCCTTGACCGCGGTGGCACGGTCGCCATCGCCGGCATTCACCTCAGCGACATCCCGCCGCTCGACTACCAGCGCCACCTCTTCCAGGAGCGTCAGCTGCGCAGCGTCACCGCCAACACCCGCGCCGACGGCGCCGCGTTCCTCGACGTCGCGGCGCGCATCGGCATCCGGGTGCACACCGAGCCCTACGCGTTCGCCCACGCCGACGTGGCGCTGGCCGACCTCGCCCACGACCGTTTCACCGGCGCGGCGGTGCTGCGGTTGCGCCCGGCCGCCCCATAGCATCGGGGCATCAAGGGCTTTCCACGGGCTGATTCACCGTTCTTCGACCCGGCCGACCCGGACCTGGGACCGTTCGCCGCCGAGGCCGCCGCGTTCCATCGCGACGGCTTCCTCATCGTGCCCAACCTGATCGACGCCGCCGAGGCGCAGGCGATCATCGAGGAAGTCGACCCGCTGTACCGATCCGATCTCGCCGACGGACCGCGCAGCCGTTACCGCGTCCAGGAAGCGTGGCAGGAGTCACCGGCGGCCCGCGCCCTCGCCTGCCACCCGCGCATCCTCGAGTTGCTCGAAGCGCTGTACGGGCGCCGGCCGTTCCCGTTCCAGACGCTCAACTTCTGCACCGGCACCCAGCAGCGCAACCACTCCGACTGCATCCATTTCAGCTCGCAGCCGGCCCGCTTCATGTGCGGTGTGTGGGTCGCCCTCGAGGACACCGACGCCGACAACGGGCCGCTGTTCTACGCCCCCGGCTCCCATGTGCTGCCCATCCTCACCCTGACCGATCTCGGCATGACGCTCGCAACCGCCAACTACGCCCACTACGAAGACGGCGTCAACGCCGCCATGCAGGCCGCCGGTCTCGCCTTCGAGGAAGTCCACGTGCCGCTCGGCACCGCCTTCGTGTGGTCGGCCAACCTCGTCCACGGCGGCACGCCGATCCGCGACCCGCAGCGCACTCGTCACTCGCAAGTGACGCACTACTTCTTCGACGACTGCGTGTACTACACGCCGTTCCTCTCGGAGGTGCCGACCGGCGAGTTGTTCGTGCGGCTGCCGGTCGACATCAGCACCGGTCGCCAGGTCGTCCCCTCGCTCAACGGTCACGCGGTCCACTTCGAACCAGCGCGCGAGGGGCTGATGCGCATCCGCTACCGCGACTCGCTCGACTCAGTCACCGACGACATGCGCGCCCGCTTCGCCGGTTTTGCGGCCGGCTCGGGACCCGAAGCCGAAGCGGCGCTCGACGAACTCGTGCGCGTCTACCGGTCCCGACCCGATCTGCGCGACGCCTTCGGCGGGTTCGACGAACTCGACCTCGCCCGCCTCGTCAGCTGGTCACTCGAACACGGTCTTACGACCGACGCGTCCGCGGGGCTGCTGCGGCCGCACGCGCCGGGCCTGCGCGCCCTGGCCGATTCGCTGGCCGTGGCGCGGAAGCCTCCGTCGTGGCACCGCCGACTTCGGCGCGCCACAAAGCCGTGAGCGCCGCCACCATCGGCACGACCCACACGGCGAACCCGAAGCCGAAGCTGAGCAACGCCAAGTGGAACGCGATCGCGGCGGCGTAGGCCACCCGCGTCTGGGCGCCACCGCGCACGGCGAGAAGCCCGACGGCCAATTCGAAGGCGATCAGCAGCACGATCCACGCCGTGATGTGGGGCACGACCAGCGAACGCCACGTGTGGTGCACGAAGGGGATGTACGACCCGTCGGCAAACGGTGCGTAGCTCTTGGGATCGAAGGTCACCAGTACGGCGTTGACCGCCGCGCCCGCGACGATGAACAGCGTGGCGACGGCGAGGCGGCCGTGACGCGCCGCGGCGGGATCACGTCGGGACCGGAACGCGGCCAGCATCACCGCGGCGCCACTGGCAATCCACAGCAGCGGCAGCACGGGATTCGTCACCGCGCCATGAGACCGCGTTGGCGCTCCCGCGGCGCAGGGTCGAAGGTCCCGCCGACCGGCCCTACCGATGGCCCGGCCCTGAACGGCTCACTGGACACATGGCTTCCACCGTTCTTCCGATCCGGCGCTCGGCGAGCGGATGGGAAACGCTGCGCAACGGTCGGCGCGTTTTCATCCGTCCGATTCAGGTCGGTGACGCCGATGCGCTCGTCGCGTTCCACGAGCACCTGAGCGACGCCACCCGTCGGTGGCGCTTCTTCACGTTGCACCCGCACCTCAGCGCCGACGAGGTCGCGCGGTTCACCAACGTCGACCACCACCGCCGCGAGGCGCTCGTTGCCTTCTCCGCCGGGCGTTTGGTCGGTGTCGGCCGCTTCGACGCCACCGGCGACACCAGCGGCGAGGTGGCCTTCGTCGTCGCCGACAACCGCCAAGCCGAAGGCCTCGGTTCGCGGCTCCTGGAGCGGCTCGCCGACTGGGCGAGCGATCACGGCTACACGCGACTGGAAGCCGACGTCCTCGGGGGCAACGCCGCGATGCTCCGGGTGTTCGCCCGCTATGCGCCGGACCGCCGCATCTCCTTCGACAGCGGCGTGGTGCACCTCGAGATGCCCGTCACCCCTCGTTCGGTGGCAGCGGCACGATCACGAGTGGGCACGGCGCCGAGCGCGCCAGCTGCTCGCTAGTACTGCCGAGCGTTAGCGGGCTACGACCGGCGCCCCGCGTACCGACGACGACCGCGGCCGCGCCGTGCCGCCGCGCCGCGTCGAGCACGACCGGCACCGGCTCCCCGTCGCACACCTCGCTCGTCGCCGTGATGCCGTACCGGTCGGCGACGGCCGCGACCAGTTCTTCGGCCCAGGCCTCGATTTGGGGGCGCCGCGCCTGCGCCGGCACCATCACGCCGTTCTCGTCGCGGTCGAGCATGCCCATGGCGTGCACGCCGACGAGTGGGGTCGACGTGGCCGCGGCGAAGCGGGCCGCCCACTCCAGCGCGGCGCGGGCGTTGTCCGACGTGTCGACGGCGACGAGTACCGGTGCCACCTTCATCCCATTCGCTCCAAGCGATCGGTGCGCCGGCGCCGGGCGCGGTCGACGGCGTCCATCCCAGGGCCGCCGACGGTGGCGTCCTCGGTGTCGTGGGGCAAGTCGGCGAGCGCGGCGACCGTCGCCGCCACCGATTCACCGAGGGCGCGCAGGTCGTAGCCGCCTTCGAGGAAGACGATGGTTCGCCCGACACGGGGCGCGTAGCCCATCACCCGGCGGGTGAGCACGGCGTAATCGCCGGCGCTCCACGCCAGGTCGGCCAGCGGATCGTCCCGATGGGCGTCGTAGCCGGCGGAGACGAGTACCCAATCGGGGGCGAACGCGTCGACGGCTTCCTCGACCACGTCGTCAAAGGCGCGCAACGCCACGTCGCCGGTGGCGCCGGCGGGCAGCGGGATGTTGAGGGTGCGGCCCAACGCGGCGGGTCCCCCGACCTCGGCGGCGTCGCCCGTGCCCGGATAGGCCGGCCACTCGTGCGTGGACACGTACAGCACCTGCGGGTTGTTCCAGAAGACGGCTTGGGTGCCGTTGCCGTGGTGGACGTCCCAGTCGACGATGGCGACGCGCGCGCCCTGGTCGACGAGCGCAGCCGCGGTGACAGCGACGTTGTTCAGCAAGCAGAAACCGGAGCCGGTGAGGCGGCTGGCGTGATGACCCGGGGGTCGCGTTGCCACAAACGCCGCGCCCCCGGCGTCCTGCTGGAGCGCGTCGATCGCGGCCAACCCGAGTCCGGCGCTGAGCCGCGCCGTTTCCCACGATCCGGCCGACACGACGGTTTCGGGGTCGAGCTCGCCGCCGCCGGCTTCGGCCAGCGTGGCGAGCCCGTCGAGGTAGAGCTCGTCGTGCACGCGGGCGAGTTCACCGATGGTGGCCAGCCGGGGGGGCAGGATCGTGACGGCGTCACCGAGGTTGAGACGGGCGATGGCGTCGTCGACGGCATGCACGCGCGCGGCGGACTCCGGGTGCCACGCCGGCGTCGCGTGATGGTCGCCGGCGCCGACCGAACCCAGGATCACTGCTGCGCCGGCGTCCACGACACTCAGGATGGCTGATTGACGCGCCGGCCGGTGACTTCGATCGGCTCGATGCGGATCCAGTGGGTCTTCTCCCCCACGGTCCAGTACTCGAGGGGTAGCTGGCGCAAGCCGTGCAGCCGGCTGGCGTCGAGCACCTCCTCGGCGCGGCCCTTCACCAACACGCTCCAACCGGTGCGCGACGCCAGGTCGAACCCGTCGGCCTCGAAGCACACGGTGGGGAACCGGTCGACGCTGCGCAGCTTGCTGCCGACGTCGGTGCGGAACACGATCGAGTGGTCGGCGACGACGAAGTTGAGCGGGTAGATCTCCGGCGCGCCATCGACCGTTACGCCTATGCGGCCGACGCCGGCAGCGGCCAAAAGTTCCCAGCACTCGTGCTGGGAGAGGTGTTCGACCCATGTGCGGGCGTCAACGACAGCCATTGGTGACCTCCAGATGAAACGGTACGTGACCACCCTGCGACCCGGAGTGCCCGCCGAACAGGGCCGAACGTCCTGCTTTTGGTGTGAAAAGCTGGCGGCGTGTCAATTGGCGTGTTCCTGCTCGACGACCACGAAGTGGTGCGGCGCGGCATTCGCGACCTGCTGTGGGGTAACGAGGACATCCGCATCGTCGGCGAGGCGTCGAACGCCGAAGAGGCCCTCGAGCTGATCCCCCAAACCCACCCGGACGTCGCCGTGCTCGACGTGCGCCTCGGCGATCCCAACAACGACTTCGGCGGCATCGAGGTGTGCCGCGAGATCCGGGCGTCGCATCCCGAGATCGCCTGCATCATGCTGACCAGCTTCGAGGACGACGAGGCGCTGCTGGCCGCCATCCTGGCGGGCGCGTCGGGATTCGTGCTCAAACAGGTGCGCGGCGGCGATCTGGTCGAGGCGGTGCGCCACGTCGCCGCCGGCGGCAGCCTGATCGATCCGGGAGTCACGGCGCGGGTGTTCGACCATCTGCGGGCCCCGGCCGCGGCGGCCGATCCCCTCTCGCACCTGACGCCGCAGGAGCGCCGGATCCTCGAGTTCATCACCGAGGGCCTGACCAACCGCGAGATCGCCGAGCGGATGTTCCTCGCCGAGAAGACGGTCAAGAACTACGTCTCGAACCTGCTGTCGAAGCTGGGCATGGCCCGGCGCACCCAGGCCGCTGCCTACGCAGCCCGCTTGCTGGATCGCCGCGGGCCCGCCGCCCCCTAAGCCGGCGGCGTCCCGAAGCGCCGCCCGCTCAGGGTCAGGGCGGTGATCGTCAGCCAGTGATCGCGCTGGCCGGCGGGCCACTGGGCGACGGCGAGCTGGCGCAGGTGCCGGGAGCGCTGATCGCTCGACGTCGTGATGTCGAAGGCCGGGCCCTGGGCGAGCACGCTCCAGCCCCACGCACCGCTCGGGTCGAAGTCGTCCACCTCGAACGCGACCGCGGTCATCGGCGCGTGTTCGAGCTTGGCGCCGTCCGCGGTGCGGATGACGATCGTCGGCTCGTCGAAGACGAAGTTCACCGGCAGCACGACAGGCCAGCCCTCGTGGGCGAACGCGAGCCGCCCGACGGCGCGCGACCGCAACAGGCGCATGCACTCCTGATCGTCGAGTTCAACGAGGGTCGCACTCACGCTTTCACGTTGGAGGACGCCGACCGTGCCAGCTAGAGGCATGTGGCCCTACTGGAACCGCCCTTCACACCCCATCGTGGGCATATGAGTTCGCAGACCTGGCTCATCCACATGAGCGAACGCGAATGTGCGTCACACCTGGCCGAGTCCCAACTCGGCCGCTTGGGCGTGATCGTCGGCGGGCGTCCCGAAGTCTTCCCGGTCAGCTACGTCGTCGGCGACGACGGCTGCGTCGCCTTCCCGACCCAGCCGGGCACCAAGCTCGAAAGCGCGCTCGACTGGCCCTGGGTCGGTTTCGAGATCGACGGTGTCAACGCCACGAACGACGAGGGCTGGAGCGTCATGATCGTGGGCAAGGCCGAGGAGATCGCCGACGAGACGACCGTCGCCCAGCTGATCGAGCAGCGCCTCGTCCCGTGGCGCAAGTCGGGATCGGAGCGCTGGCTGCGCCTCGTGCCGACGAAGGTCACCGGCCGCAGGATCCGGGCGACGCCATGACCTTCGTGCCCGCCCCGCGCCGGCTCGAAGTGCTCGACCGCGACGAGTGTGTGCGCCTCCTGGCCAACGACGAGGTCGGCCGACTGGCGGTCAACGAGTTCCAGCTGCCGGTGATGTTCCCGGTCAACTACCGCCTCGACGGTGACGCCATCGTGTTCCGCACCGACGCGGGCACGAAGCAGACGCGGGGCAACTGGGCCGCCGCCAGCTTCGAGATCGACCACTTCGACCGCGCGGCGCGCGTCGGCTGGAGCGTTGTCGTCAAGGGCCGACTCGAGGAAGTGACCGAAGTCGACCACGACACCTTCGAGCGCGTGCACGCGCTCGCGGTCGACCCGTGGGGCGGCGGCGACAAGGCGCACTGGATGCGCCTCACACCCCTCGAGATCACCGGTCGCCGCCTCGTCGCCTCCTGAAGGTCAGGCGGGCGGCAGCGCCGAATGACCGTGGCTGGCGCGTTCGGCGGCCGCCACCAATTCGTCACGAAACGCCGGGTGGGCGATCGCCGCGAGCGCCAGGCCGCGTTGGTGCACGGTCAAGCCCTGCAACTCGGCGGCCCCGTATTCGGTGACGACCACGTCGACCTGGTGCCGGGGCGTCGTGATCACGGCGCCCGCCGGGAACCACGGCACGATGCGCGACCGCAGCTCGCCGCCGATTTCGGTGGTCGAGGGAAAGCACAGCAACGACCGCGCTTCGGCCGACAGTGCGGGCACCGACACGAAGTCTTCGTGGCCTCCGATGCCGGAGTACTGCGCCCCAGCGATCGTGTCGGCGACGACCTGCCCGTGGATGTCGATGCTGAGCGCGCCGTTGATGGTGACGCAGCGGCGGTTGCGGCTGATGGTCTCGGGTGAGTTGACGAGGTCGACGGGCAGGAACGCCACCTCGCGGTTCTCGTGCAGCCACTCGTAGAGCGCCTGCGTGCCGGCAGCGAACGTCGCGACCGAGACCCCGTCCCACTGACCCTTGCGGTTCGTCACCTTGCCGGCTTCGTGAAGCTGCATGAGTCCGGTGGTGAACATCTCGGAGTGCACGCCGTAGTCGCCGCCGTCGCCTTCGGCCAGCAGTCCGGCGATGAGCGACGGGATCGAACCGATGCCGGTCTGCAGGGTCGCGCCTTCAGGGATGAAGCCGCGCACGTGCTCGGCGATCGCGCGGTCGACGTCGCTCGGAGGGGGATCCTCGACCAGGATCGGCGCGCCGTCGGACTCGATCAGCAGGTCGATCTCGTCGACGTGCAAGCGGTGGTACTCGCCGCCCGCCCCGTACGTGCGCGGAAACTTGTCGGACACCTCGACGATCACCATGCGGTCGGGTTCGCTGGCGGCGAGGTGGAGTTCGGCCACGGTGGCGCCGGCGTGAAGCGAGAGGCTGCAGAACCCGTCGGCGTCGGGTGGCGCGGCGGCGGTGGCGAGCACGCGAGGCTTGAGCGTCGCCATGAGCGGAATGCCGCGACGGAAGTCGGCGGGCGCAAAGCCGATGTTGGCGCCGCTGTCGCGCAGGATGCGCTCGATCGGCGAGAAGAACCCGCTGAGGTAGTGCACGTTCGGATGCACGAACACGTCGGAGAGCACGGAGAGCAACGAGCCGACGATGCGCAACTCTTCCCAGTCCTTCCGCCGCCCCAACGCCTCGAGGAACCGCGGCGGCTGGCCGGGTCCGAGCGGCAGGCACAGTGAGTCGAATGTGCGGATCTCGCCCGCGGCTTCGTCGGGGGTTACGTGGCGCATGGTGGTTCCAGTCTGACAACAACGGCGCCGGCGGCGATGAGAGCGACACCAAGCAACAACGAGTCGAGCGACAGCTGCGGCACCATGACGAACACCGCGGCCGTCGCCACGATCGGGATCACCGGCACCCAGCCGATTGTGCCCGCGACGCGGAAGGGCCGAGGGGTCTCGGGGGCGTTGCGCCGCAACAGGATTACCGTCGCGTTGACGGCGACGAACACGACGTAGACGGCGAAGTCCGTCACGCTGGCGATGAGCGTCAGGTCGCCGATGGCCGCGAACGCGATGGCAAACACACCGATGAGCGCGATGGCACCTACGGGCGCACCCGTGCGGCCCGATACCCGGGCGACGAAGGGCGGCAAAGCGCCGTGGCTCGCCATCCCGTACAGCACCCGCGACCCCGCGGTCAGCGCCAGCAGTGACGTGTTCACCGTCGTGAGCAGGGCCACGACGGCGACGGCCGTCTCGGCGCGGCGGCCGAGAACGTGGGCCACCACGTCGGCGACAGGCCGGCTGGAGGCACCGAGCGCGTGCGGGCCGATCACGCTCACCGCCGCGATGGCGACGGCCATGTAGAGCGCGGCGGAGATAGCGAGGGCGGTGAGCAGCGCACGCGGAATGACCCGCGTCGGGTTCACCGTCTCCTCCGCCAGGGTCGTCACTTCGTCGAATCCGATGAAGGCGAAGAACACCAGGGCGGCGCCGCCCACCACTCCACCCGGCGTGGCACCCGACACCAGGTGCGCCGGGCGCACGTGCGGCGCCCCGATGGCCACAACGGCGACCAGCGCCGCGGCCTGCAGCGTGCTGAGCACGACGGTCAGCCGCGCCGACCGCGCGATGCCTCCGAGGGCGACGAGCAACTCGACGCCGAGCAGCGGGAGCGCGGCCGCTTGCACGGGAATGTCGACGAAGTACTGCACGTAGTGGGCGAAGCCGATGGCGATCGCCGCGGCAGCGACCACAAGCCCGGCGGCCATCGTCCAGCCGACGAGGAAAGCGAGGCGTTCGGGAAACACGTGCCGCGTGTACTCGTACTCAGCGCCGGCGCGGGGAAACATCGATCCGAGTTCGGCGTAGGACAGGCCCGTCAGCGCACACAACACCGCCGCGATCCCGAAGGACATCCACACCCCACCGCCGGCGCGCGCCGTCGCCGTGCCGAGCAGCACGTAGATGCCGGCGCCGATGATGATGCCAACGCCGCTGGCCGTGACTTCGAGCGGACCGAGCACCCGGCGCAGGTGCGGCGCTTCGGCGGCCATGTCCCAACGATGGGCGACGGCTGGCGCCGCTGATAGAGACCTTCGGCCCTACGGCGGCGGTAGTCGTCGGTGTTCCCTCTTCACATGGCAGCGACCGAGGGCAAGATCGTGGTGGGCGTCGACGGATCGGATGGATCGGTTCGGGCCTTGCGCTGGGCGATCGCCGAAGCGGCGTCACACCGCGCGCGCGTCATCGCCGTGCACGCGTGGGAAGAGCCCTTCCTCGGCGAGCTGGCGACCAAGCACGAGTACGAATCAGTGCGCGTCGAGTGCGAACACCAGGCCAAGGACGTCGTCAAGGACACGATCGCCCGCGCCGGCGGTGAGCACGCGTCGGTCGAGTTCCTCGTGCTGCACGGCACGCCGGCCGAGATGCTCCTCACCGCCGCCCGTGAAGCCGACCTGCTCGTCGTCGGCTCACGCGGCCGGGGAGGGTTCGCCAGCCTGATGCTCGGCTCGGTCAGCCTGCGCTGCGCTCAGCACGCTCCGTGCCCGGTCGTGATCGTGCCGGCCGAGACCACCGTCCCGGACTGACCGCGGCACACGGCGACGGCGTCGGCGAGGTTGCCGATAGCGCCGTAGCGGCCGCCGGCTTCGACGAAGCGACAAACCGCTTCGACCTTCGGTCCCATCGATCCCGCCGGCAGGCGCAACCCGCGCAGCTCCTTGACGGTCGCGGTGTGCAGCGGTCGCGCCTGCGGGGTGCCGAAGTCGGCGTAAACGGCGTCGACGTCGGTGAGGAGCACGAGCGCATCAGCGCCGAGCGCGCTCGCCAGCAACGCGGCGGACAGGTCCTTGTCGATCACGCCTTCTACCCCGACCAGACCACCGTCGAACGAGGCCACGACTGGTATCCCGCCGCCCCCGGCGCACACCACCGTCACGTCGTGCTCGACGAGCAGTCGGATGGTGGCGAGTTCGACGATGCGCCGCGGCTCGGGCGACGGCACGACGCGCCGCCAGGCGTCGCCGTCGGGCGCGATCGTCCAGTGCCGCAGGGCGGCGACGCGCTCGGCTTCGGCCTGGTCGTAGACGGGACCGACGAATTTCGTGGGGCGGGCGAACGCCGGGTCCTCGCCGTCGACGACGACTTGGGTCAGCAGCGTGGCCACCTTGCCCTCGCCGAGATGGCGGGCCAGTTCCTGCTCGAGCAGGTAGCCGACCATGCCCTCGGTCTCGGCCCCGAGCACGTCGAGGGGGTAGGGCTCGGCGCCGCTGAACGACGCGTTCTGCAACGCCAGCAGACCGACCTGCGGGCCGTTGCCGTGGGTCAGCACCACCCGGTGTTCGCGGGCCAGCACCGCGAGCCCTTCGACCGCCGCCCGCACGTTGCCGCGTTGCACGGCAGCGTCGAGAGGCTGGCCGCGTCGCAACAGGGCGTTGCCGCCGAGGGCGACGACGACGAGCATCAGGCGCCGCGCAGCTCGCCGCGCAGCAACGCCAAGAGCAAGGCCTGGGCGGTGTGCATCCGGTTTTCCGCCTGGTCGAGCACGACGGAGTGCGGCCCGTCGATCACCTCGGCTGCGACTTCCTCGCCGCGATGCGCCGGCAGGCAGTGCATGAACACGCAGCGGCCGGACGCGGCAGCGAGCAATTCGGGAGTCACGCGGAACGGCGTCAGCGCGGCGATGCGGTGCGACCGCTCTGCTTCGTCGTCGCCCATCGACAGCCACACGTCGGTGTAGACGGCGTCGGCGTCGCGGACGGCGGCGAACGGATCGTGCGTCACGACGATTTCGGAACCCGATGCCGCCGCCAGCTTTTCCGCCGCTTCGCGAATCGCGGCGTCGGGCTCGAAACCCGCCGGAGACGCGACGGCGATGTCCATGCCGGTGAGCGCACACGCTTCGAGCAGGCTGTGGGCGACGTTGTTCCCGTCGCCGACGTAGGCGAGCTTGAGGCCGTCGAGCTGGCCGAAGTGGTTGCGCAGCGTCAGCAGATCGGCCAGCGCCTGGCACGGGTGGTGCAGGTCGGTCAAGGCGTTGACGACGGGGATCGAGGCCGCGTCGGCGAACCGGCACACCTCGTCGTCGGCGAAGGTACGAATGACGAACGCGCGGGCGTAACGGCTGACGACCCGCGCCGTGTCCTCGATCGTCTCGCCCCGGCCGAGTTGCAACTCGGTCGGGCCGACGACCTCAGGCGTGCCGCCGAGGCGGGCGATGGCGGAGCCGAAGGACAGGCGCGTGCGGGTCGAGGGCTTGGCGAAATACGTGATGACGGTGTCGCCTCGCAACAGGTCGTGATAGCGGTACGGCTCGCTGCGCAACTCGTCACTCAAGTCGAGCAGGTGGCGCAGGTCGGCGAGACCGAGGTCGGCCACGCGCAGCAGGTCCTTGAGTGCCATCGGGCTACACCGCGTCCCGCGCCAACGGGCAACTCATGCAACGCGGGCCGCCGCGCCCCCGTCCCAGTTCGCTGCCGGCGATGGTGATGACTTCGATCCCGGCCTTGCGCAGCTTGGTGTTGGTGTCGACGTTGCGCTCGTAGGCCACGACGATGCCGGGTGCGACGGCCAGCACGTTGTTGCCGTCGTCCCATTGTTCGCGCTCGGCCTCGTATGCGTCGCCGCCGGTGGTCAGCACGCGCACGGCGTCGAGGCCGAGCGCCGCCTTGATGGGCGTGAACACGTCGGGCTGGGCGGTGACGACGAGCGCGTCGAGCGTGTCGCCGCGTTGCAGCGTCCAGGCGCGCATCGAGTCGACGACGCCGGGATAGGCCACGAAGGTCTGCGGGTCGACCATCGTCATGACGGTGTCGAGGTGCATGAAGGCGCGCCGCGCCGGAAGGGCGACGGCGATCACGGTGTCGACCGAATCGCCGTGCGCGAACAGCGACCGCGTCAGTGCCTCGACGGCTTGGGGCGTGGTGCGCTCACCCATGCCGATCATGACGGCACCGCGGCCGATCACGTGGACGTCGCCGCCTTCGATCGTGGCCGACCGATGGTCGGCGTCGCTTCCGCCGTACCAGACGTGGAAGTCCTCGCCGGCGAACATCGGATGGAAGCGGTAGACCGCCTCGAGGTGCGCCGTCTCGCGTCGCCGCGCCGGCAGTGCCATCGGATTGAGCGACACGCCGTCGTACACCCAGCACGTGGTGTCGCGCGCGAAGAGGTGGTTGGGCAACGGTGGGAGCAGGAACCCACGGTCGGCGTCGACCGCCGCCTTGAGTCCCGGTTCGTGGCCCGGCACCTCGCCGGGCGTGAGCCCGCCGATGAGGTGGCGCGCCACCGTGTCGGGGTCGGCGTCGTCGAGGAACGCCCGCACGACACCCGCGAGGTCGGCGCCCAGATCACGGGCGTCGATGGCGTGGTCGAGCACCCAGGCGCGGGCGTGATCGTCCTTCATCGTCTCGGCGAGCAGGTCGCCCACGTAGAACACCTCGACGCCGCGCTCGACGAGTGCGTCGGCGAAGGCGTCGTGTTCCTGACGCGCCCGCTTGACCCACAGCACGTCGTCGAACAGCAGGTCGCGGCAATTCGAGGGCGTGAGCCGTTGCAGCTCCAGACCAGGCCGGTGCAGCAACACGCGTCGCAGCGTCCCGACTTCCGAGCGCACGGCGAAGCCCGTCACGACGCCACCCCCGCCCGCACCCGCACCGACAGGCACGTGACACAGCCCTCGAGCTTCTCGAACTCGCCGATGTCGACGGTGATCGGCTCGTAGCCCAAGTCGGCGATGAGCGCCGCCGAGCGCGGGCAGTCGGCCGCCATCAGCACGCGTGTGTCGTCGAGCACCACGACGTGCGCGCCCGACTCCTCGGGAACGGGCAGGAAGCGATCGAACACCGACGGTTCGTCGACGAGGGGCGGGTAGCCGATGATCGTGCCGTCGGGCAGCGCGGTGACCGCCGACTTGAGGTGCAACACCTTTGTCAACGGCACCGCGATCACCGTGTAGCCCAGCGGCGCGACGATGCGCCGCAGCTGGCGGATACCTTCGGCGTTGGTGCGCCCACCCCGCCCGACGTAGACGGCGGTACCGACTTTCAGCACGTCGCCGCCGTCGAGGGTGCCCGGCGCCACGATGCGGTTGACCGACAGCCCGAGGGACTCGACGAGCTTGTCGACCTCGAACACCTCGGCCTTGCGGGCGTCGGCGCCGGGTCGTGTCACGACGGCGACGTTGCCGAACATGACGACGGTGTCCTCCACGAACACGGCGTCGGGACAGTCGTCGGCCGGTGGCACCTCGACGACGACCCAGTCGGACTGCCGCAGCACATTGACGTAGTGCTGCCACTGCTCGCCGGCGAGCCGGGTGTCGACCCGCCGGCGTTCGATATGGGTCACGATGCCTTCGTCGAGGCGCGGGCCCGGACGACGCACGAGCGCCAACCGACCGGTCACGACGCGTCGGCCTCGGCGAGCTCAGCTTCGATGGGCTCGAGCACTTGACCCGTCCGCTCGCGATGCGCCTTGAGGAAGGCGTACAGCGGCAGGCCGATCAGCAGGAGCAGCATCGTCTGGTACACCGACTGGTAACCAGCAGCGAAGGTCACCCACAGGGCGAAGAGGCCGCCGACGGTCGCCACGGTGAGGTCACGCACGAGCGCCGCGCCCTGCACCTTGCGGCGCCGCGAGACGAGGAACGCCAGTTGGGCGCAGGCCGAGAAGAAGTACGGGATGGCGACGGTGACAACCGACAGGTACACGAGGTAGGTGAACACGTGGAGGCCGGTCTTGCCGCTGTAGCTCCAACCCATCAGGGCCGACGCGACGACCGTCGACACGACGACGCCGAACCACGGGACGTTCTTGGCGTTGACCTTCGAGAAGGCCGACAGGAACAGCCCGTCCTTGGCGGCGGCGTAGGGCATCTCGGCGGTGACCATCGTCCAGCCGTTGAGGGCGCCGATGCCCGAAATGACGGCCGTGAGGGCGACGAGCTTGCCGATCCATCCACCGTTGAACATGGCGTCGAAGGCGGCGACAAACGGGGCGCCGTCCTTCACGAGGTGGCCGTGGGGAACCAGGCCCATGATGGCGCCCGTCACCGCGATGTAGAGCAGCGCCGAGGCACCGGTGCCGAGCAGCGATGCGCGTCCGACGTTGCGCCGCGGGTTCTGCACGCGGCCCGCCGCGATCGACGCGACTTCGACACCGATGAACGAGAACAGCGCCACGCCCGCCGCGATGTTGACGGCGTCGTAGAGGCTGCTGCCCGAGGCGTTGAAGGCGCCGAAGTTGGCGGTCTTGATGAAGAACCAACCGACGGTGCCGACGAACAGCAGCGGCAGGAACTTCAGCACGACGGTCAGGTTCTGGAACCACGCCATCTGCTTGACGCCGGCGAGGTTGATCGCCGCCGGGATCCACAGGCCGGTCAGCGCGATACCGAAGTTCGTCCAGGCGCTGGGGTTGTGAATGCCGAAGAGCTCTTCGACGTAGAGGACCCACGACGCCACGATGGCGGCGTTGCCGGCCCAGCACGTGATCCAGTAGCACCACGCCGTGAGGTAGCCGGCGAAGTCGCCGAACTCGTGGCGGGCGTAGGCGTACAGGCCGCCTTCGTTGTTGGGAATGCGGCGGGTCAACTGACCGAACAGCATGGCGAGCACCAACGCACCGATCGAGATCGCGACCAGCGTCAGGATCGAGCTCGTGCCGGCGGTCGCCATGACCGCGGGCATCGTGAAGACACCGGTGCCGATGATGCTGCCGATGACGAGGGCGGTCGCTGACGGGAGTCCGAGCGCGTGCGCCGCCGCGTCGGCCGGCTTCTCCTCGTGGTGGGCGACCAGCGGGTGGTCCCGCCGTGGACGATGAAGCGTCGTAGCCATAATGACTCTCCTGTTTGGGCGGCTCTTTTTTCGGCGAGCCGCTCCCGTGATGGTCCGCGCTGGCGCCGGGACGGAGCAGAGGCGAAAGTCCCAGCGCGCCTTGGCAAAAGTCTCAGGTGACGAGGACCGGCGTGCCGACCGGGACCGTGTTGCTGCTCCACAGGAAGTCCATGGCGGCGTTGACCACGCGCACGCAACCGTGCGACGCCGGAAACGCCGGGACACTCGGGTAACCGTGGAGCGCGATGCCGCGCACGAAGTACTTCGGGCGGTAGAGGACACCGAGCGGTGACCGGTGATACCCGTCGATCTGCCGGGTGACCGCGAAGTTTCCCGCGGGCGTCGTCCAGCCGCGCTTGCCCGTAGACGTGTCGAACACCCAGTCGACGCGATCACCGGTGACGACGAAGAGAACCTGGCGGGCGCGATCGATCTCGACGTGGTGGCCGACGGCCGAACGGGGCACCGGCCGCGCGGCACGCGCCAACGCATCGAGCGTCGCCGGCGTCAATGCACCGTCGCGCGGCAGCCCGCTGACCTTCTCGAACGCAACGACGGCGTGACGCGTCGAGGAGCCGAATGTGCCGGCGGGGTCGTTCAGCCAGTAGCCCAGCGCCTGGAGGCGTGACTGCGCCGCCGCGACATCGGTGCTCGCGGCCGGCGCGGTCGTGGGCGGCGGTGCGGTCGTGGTCGACGTCGACGTCGACGTGGTCGTCGACGCACGCGTCGTCGTCGTCGTGGGAGCGATGACGACGTGGTCCTCGGGGGCCCGCAGCACGAGTGCGCTCACGACCACGAGCGCGGCCACACTCAGCGCCATCACCGCCGTCGCCACCGCTCGTTTCGTCACGCCCGCAGCGTGCGCTCGGCTGGCTCCGGACGGGAGAGTCAATCGGGGCGTACGGTCGGGACCTTCGGCTCTACGGCTCGGGACGCGTTCGCGCTTCGATGCGGGAGAAGCACGAAGAAAGGACTCGCAATGTCTCTCACCCTGCACCGGTTCCCGGACCTCGGCGACCTCATGGACGACCGTCTGCCGCGCATCGAGGAGTTCCAGGAAGACCACACGGTCGTCGTCCGATTCGAGATGCCCGGCATCGATCCCGACAACGACGTCGAGATCACCGTCACCGACGGCGTGCTAAGGATCAAGGCCGAGCGCCGTGAGGAGACGAAGTCCGACGACACCCACGCGTACCGGTCCGAGTTTCGCTATGGCTCCTACAGCCGCGGCATCCAGCTGCCCGCCGGCGCATCGGAAGACGACGTGAAGGCCAGCTATAAGGACGGCATTCTCGAAGTGCGCGTTCCGATGAGCGACGAGAAGGCCGAAGCCAAGAAGATCCCCGTAACGCGGGCTTAGCCGCTTGCGCATCACCTTCTGGGGCGCGGCGGAGACCGTTACGGGCTCCCGCTTCCTCGTAGAGACACGCGGGAAACGGGTGCTCGTCGACTGCGGCCTCTTCCAGGGAATCAAGCGACTGCGGAGCCTGAACTGGGATCCGTTCCCGGTGGCGCCCGCGTCCATCGACGCCGTCGTGTTGACCCACGCCCACATCGACCACACCGGCTACCTGCCGGCGCTGGTGCGCGACGGCTTCCAAGGATCGGTCTGGTGCACCGACGGCACCGAGGCGCTGGCGCGCATCCTGCTGCTCGACTCCGCGCACCTCCACGAGGAGGACGCCCGCTACGCCAACCGGCACCACTCGAGTCGCCACCACCCGGCCCTGCCGCTGTTCACGACGGAGGACGCCGAACGGGCGCTCACGCACCTACGCGTCGCCCCGTTCGCCAAGGCGTTCAACCCCGTCCCCGAGCTGACGGCGTCGTTCTCGCCCGTTGGCCACATCCTGGGTGCCGCCTCGGTCCGAGTCGACGACGGCACCACTGCCGTGGCGTTTACCGGCGACGTCGGCCGGCCGGAGGATCCGTTGATGCTGGCGCCGGAGCCCTTGCCCGCCGCCGACTTCGTCGTCACCGAGTCCACCTACGGCAACCGCTTTCACCCACGGGTCGACGCGGCCGAGGAGTTGACGTCGGTCATCACCCGCACCGTCGGCCGCGGGGGATCGGTTCTCATCCCCGTCTTCGCCGTCGGCCGGGCCCAGATGATGCTGCACCTCCTGGCGCAGCTGCGCGCCGCCGGGCGGATCCCGTCGGTGCCGACGTTCCTGAACAGCCCGATGGCGATCAACGCCACCGAACTGTTCACGCGGTTCTCCGGTGAGCACAAGCTGTCGGACGCGGAATGCGCCGCCATGTTCGACGCCGTCGAGTTCGTGCGCACCGCCGAGGAGTCAAAGGCGCTCACGGCGCGCCGCGGCCCGACGATCGTGCTCGCGGCGAGCGGCATGCTCACCGGTGGGCGCGTCCTGCACCACCTGATGGCGTTGGCACCCGATCCGCGCAACACGATCCTCATCACCGGATTCCAGGCTGCGGGCACCCGAGGAGAATCGCTCCTGATGGGCGCCCGCAGCGTCAAGGTGTTCGGCACGTACGTACCGATCCGCGCCGAGGTGGCCCGGATGGAGAGTTTGTCGGCTCACGCCGACGCCGACGAACTCGTCGAGTGGCTGGGACGTACTGCCGTTCCGTCACAGGGCGCGGCCGTCGTCCACGGCGAAGCGTCCGCCGCTGATGCGCTGCGGCGCCGCCTGCACGACGAACTGGGCTGGTCGGCTCGCGTACCTGTGCTCGGCGACGCGATCGATCTCAGCTGACGACGACCGGGATGGCGCTGAAGTCGCCGGGATCGGTCTCGAGACCGACGCCGCCCTTCATCAGCAGCATCACCGTGTCACCGGGGTGCGCCGCCGACAGGTCGAGGGTGACGCTGAAGGCCTCCGGCGTCGCCATCGACCCGCCGTGGCCCTGCGCGCTGGCGAGCTTCGTGGCGTTGCCGGCGACAAAGGCCTGCACGAGGACGAGCGCTTCGAAACCACGGCCTTTGCCGGTGACCGTCAGCGAACCGGCGCTCACCGTCGCCCGCGCCACCGGCGAGCTGAAGACTTCGCTGTCGTTGACCGCCGCGGTGATGAACCAGCCGTGGCGAGCGCCGAGCTGGCGTAAGAGCAGCCGGCTGCGCTCCGTCTTCTGCGACGACCCCTCCGGCTGCGAGTACACGAGCATCTCCCCGCTCGTGGTGTCGCCCTGCTGGAAGTCCCCCAGCACCGGGGGAACGCCGAGGACCTTGGACACGAAGTCCGACGCCGCCGCCGCCGGCGTGGCGAAATACGTGTCGGCCGTCGGCCAGATGGCCGGCTGTTCGAGACCGGCGAGGCTTGTGCTCGTGGACGTGGCGGGCGCCGTCGACGACGACGTGGTCGACGCGCCGTTGTTGTCGTTGCTCTTACCGCAGGCCGCCAGGGCGAGGGCGATGGTGACGCCCGCTACGAGGATGCGCTTCATGGGCGCCAGGTTGCGCCCTTTTGGCGGGGTCAGGCAGGGCCGGAAGTCCCTGTTTCGCCTCTGGTCGTGAGCGCACGCTACGAGCGTGAAGATCAGCGAAGTCATGACGAGTCCGGCCATCACCATCGGGCCGAGTATGCCGTTCTCCGACATCGTCGACACCCTGCTGCACAACGACGTGAGCGGGCTGCCGGTGGTCGACGAGTCCGGGGCTCTCCTGGGCGTCGTCACCGAGGCCGACCTCATGAGCAACGAGGCTTATGGGCCGGCCCGGCGCCGCCCGCTGGCGCTGATCGGCGCGTATCTGAGCGGCCACGATCCCCAGTGGGTTCGCAAAGCGGCGGGCCTGACGGCGCGGGAACTCATGACCGCCGCGCCGATGACGGCGTCGCCCGACGAGACAGTGGTGTCCGCGGCTCAGCGCATGCTGCTGTCGCACCGCAAGCGCATGCCGGTCGTGCAAGACGGCCGCGTCGTGGGCATCGTCACGCGCCACGACTTGCTCAAGCCATTTCACCGGACCGACGACGACCTCGCCACCGAAGTCAGTGAACGGTTCACCAGCCCGCTCCAGTCGCCCGAGCATCATCACGCGCGCGTCTCGGTCGCCGGCGGCGTCGTCACGCTCGACGGCGAGGCCGACACTCCGATGGACGTGGCGCTTCTGGCAGCGGTCGCGTCGAAGGTCGAAGGGGTCGTCGCCGTCGAGAACCACCTCCGGGCGCTGCACGCCGACCCGAAGCTGTGAGCGCACCCAAGCACTTCCTCGTCGCCCTCGATGACCTTCCGCCGTCGTCGCTGGCGCTGACGGTAGCGGCCGCGTTGGCCCACCGCAGCGGCGCCACCCTCGCGGGCGTCGTCGTCAACTCCCCCAACAGCGACCACGGGCGTGACGAGTTCGAGATGCGGGCCCAAGCCGAACGCGCCGGGGTGACGCTTGAATACACGCGTGTCGTCGGCTCCGACGACGTCGCCACCTCCCTGCTCGCCGCCGGCGAGCTCGACGCCGCCACTCTGGTTCTCGGCGCGCACGCGCGCGGGCCCCTCGGCCGGGTCCTCATCGGTTCGGTCGGAGCAGAGGTACTCGAGCGAGCGACTGAACCGGTGCTGATCGTGGGGCCCAACGCCAAGCCCCCGGAACAGTTCCCCTTCGTAATCGTGTGCCTCGACGGATCCGCCACGGCACGGCGAGCCCTCGCCCCGGCCCGGGACTGGGCCGAAGCCCTCGGCGCCGAGCTGCGCACGGTTACCGTGCCCGAGGGTGCCGATCCCGCCGACGCCATCGCCAACGTGGCCGGCGACACCCGCGCCGCGCTCATCGTCGCAACGACACACGGCCTTGGTGGTCTCGCAGCCATCGGCAGCACCTGCGCCGCGATCGTGCGGGAGGCGCCGTGCGCCGCCCTGTTGCTCGGTCCCGAAGTGCCCGCCTAGGCCGAGGCCCGCAACGCCGGCTTGTTGTCCACCAACAGCACCGGCACGCGCGATTGGCGGGCCAGCGCGGTGGCGACGCTTCCCATGAGCTTCGACCAACCGGCGCCGCGCGTGCCGACGACGATGAGTTCGTAGCCTGCCTTCTCGGCGAAGTCCTGCAACGCCACGGCCGGTTGGCCGTGGAGCACGACGGCGGTGGCGTGCAGCTCGGGATGCCGATTCGTGATGTCCCGCAGTTGTGCCTCGGCGGCGTTCTCGTCCGGTGGCGGTGAGTCGAACGGGGTCACCTCGGCGATCGCCAGGCGCCCGAGTCGGTCGCCGAGCAAGGCCCGCACGCGCTCGACGGCTTCGGTCGCCTCGGCCGATCCGTCGTAGCCGACCACCACGTCGAGATTTCCTGCGCCCGCGTGCGCACTGCCGCGCACGATGTGCACGGCCTGGCGCGAGCCGCGCATGACATAGGCGATCGCGAGGAACAGCGCGATCGGTCCGAGGAACATGCCGAGCAAGAGCCACACGTAGCCGTCGTAGCCGCGGCGGCGCATGACGAAGCCGATGAGGATCGCCTCGAGGGCGAAGCCGAGCATGATGAACGACGGAGCTTCACTCATGCTGCCAGCGTGCGGCTCCGTAGCGCCGTGGCGGTACGGCCGAACGGCCCTATTCGGTGAATTCGGCCGCGAGTTCTTCGCGCAGGACGCGGCGCAGCAGTTTGCCCGTCTCGTTGAACGGCAGCTCGTCGCGGAAGGCGATGCGTTCGGGCGTGCTCGCCGAGCGCAGCGCCGCCCGCACGTGGGCCCGCAGTTCGTCTTCGGTGCAATCGGCGCACGGCACCACGACCGCCACTACGCGCTCGCCCCACTCGACGTCCGGAATACCGACGACGGCGGCGTCGCTCACGGCCGGGTGTTGCACCAGCACGGCTTCGATCTCGCCCGGCGACAGGTTCTCGCCGCCGCGCACGATCACGTCGTCGACCCGGCCCTGGACGAAGAGATAGCCCTCGGCGTCGAGGTAGCCGGCGTCACGCGTGTTGAACCACCCGTCGCCCTCGGTGACCGATCCGGCGCCCACATACTCGCCCGACACCTGATCGCCGCGCACCCAGATGATGCCGTCGCGGATGTCGACCTCGACGCCCGGCAGCGGGCGACCGACCGATCCGAGCCGGGCGCGCACGTCGGGCTCGTCCGAGTAGAACGCGACGAGGTGGTCGTCGGGTCCGAGGACGGAGATGGTCGAACTCGTCTCGGTGAGGCCGTAGGCGTTCACGAGGTCGACGCCGGGCAGCAACGTGATGGCGCGCTCGACGACGGGCATCGGCATGGGTCCGCCGCCGTATGCCAGCGACCGCAGCGACGGCAGGCCTTCGCCGTCGGCCTCGACGACGTCGAGGATGCGGTTGAGCATCGTGGGCACGACCATCGCGTGGGTGACTTTCTCGCGTCGCACGGCGTCGACCCACAACTGCGGCTCGAAGTGCTCGAGCTGCACCACGCGGCGCCCGACGTAGGTCGTCGACAGGACCGAGGACACCGAAGCGATGTGGTACGGCGGCACGCTCACGACCGTCGCCTCGTCCTCGCCCGCCGCGCCGAACTCCAACGACGACACGAGATAGGCGGCGAGGTTGCGGTGCCGCAGCACCGCCGCCTTGGGATCGCCGGTCGTGCCACTGGTGAACAGCAACACGGCGGTGGCTTCGGGGTCGCAACCCCAGCCGTCGGTCTCGTCTCGGGTGTCGTCCTCGGCGATCTTCAAGAAGGCGTCGCGGTCGATCAGCTCGACGCCCTCCATGCCGCCGATGCGCTCGGGCACCCCGGCGCCGGCGACGACGACGCAGGGCGTCACCCGCGCCACGATCGCCTGCAACCGGTCGTCGGCGAGGCGGTAGTTGACGGGCACGAACGGCTTGCCGGCGATGGCGGCGCCGAAGAGCGCCACCGGCACCGCGAGCGAGTTCTCGTCGACCAGCACGAGGTACTCGGCGTCTTGCTGTGCCAACCACGTGCCGACACGGCGGGCGCGGCGGGCCAACTCGGCGTAGGTGACGCCGTCGGTCCGGCCGCCGATGGCGACGCGGTCGGCGAGCGAATCGCTCGCCATCTCGAGGATCATGCCGACGTGCATTAGTCAGACGAAGGCAGTGGCTTCGCACCCTTCACGAACAGCGCGGCGTCACCGATCGACAGTGACCCTTCCCCCGCTTTCGTGCACAAGAACTCGACGGACTCGCCGTCGTCGGTGTAGCGCTTGCCGACGAGTGTGCCTTCGTTGAACGGTTCGGCGACGCCGGCGCCGGCGCCGTGGCCGTCGTCGATCGGGTTCATCGGCGCGCCGCCGCAGCGCAGGTCGAGGTCACCCGAACCCTTGACGACGACGACTTCGGTGGAACACACGGTGGACGCGAATCGCGCGCCCGGCTTCAGCGAAACAGTCACGCCGTGAAGTCTGTCAGCAAGTCGCGCAGGGCTTTGGGTTGATCGCTCTGGACGGCGTGGCCGGCGCCCGGGACGATTTCGATGCGCACCGACGGCAACTTTTCGCGGTACTCGTCGAGATCCTCGGGCAGCACGTAGACCGACTCGCCGCCCTTCACCACCATCGTCGGTGACTTGAGCGACGACACGTCGTCCCACAGCGACTGGAAGTCGGTCCAGTTGCGTTCGGGCAGCGGCGCCGACTCCTCACGCGGGAACAGGTCGTAGCGCCACATCCATCTGCCGTCGTCGAGGCGAACCGAGTTGTGGCGCACCCCGCGGCGGATCGCCTCGGGCGTCCGCAGCGGCGACATGGCAATGGTGGCGTCGGCCATGGCGTCGAAGGACTCATACGTCGGCGGCCCACCGATCAGCGCCACCGAACCGCGCTGCTCGGGCGTCATCGTGCGCCCTTCCTTCGAGACGTTCGGCGACACGTCGACGATGACGACGTGGTGGAACAGGTCGGGCCGTTCGGCGGCGAGCCGGATCGTCGACGCGCCGCCGAGCGACATGCCCACGACCGTCGTCGGCGGCAGGCCGAGTTTGTCGATCACTTCGGCGACGGCACGGGCGTTGGCCCACGGGCCGTAGTCGCGATCGGCGCGGCGGTCGCTGCGGCCGTGTCCGAGCAGGTCGAGGCACAGCGCCGGCGCGCCGAGGTTTACGAGCAGCGTGTCCCACGTATGGGCGTTCTGCCCGCCGCCGTGCAAAAAGACGTATTGCGGCGCGTCAGTCCCCCACTTGATCGCGGACATCATCGTGTCGTCGTCGAGCACAACTTCGACCCGCTCACAGCCGGCCAACGTGCCCGGGTCGACACCTTCCTCCTCGGCGATACCGGCCAGAAAGCCGAACTCGTCGTAGGAATCGGTGTCGACCGGAGCACGCAAGCGAAGAAGGCCTCGCTTACTTAGGTGCGAAGCGGGTGCCGGCGTCGAGGCGCAGGCACTGACCGTTGAGCATCGGGTTCTCGACGATGGCGATCGCCAGCTTGCCGTACTCCTCGGGGCGGCCGAGACGCTTCGGGAACGCCGCGTCCTTGGTCAGCACGTCGGCGAACTCCTGCGGGATGCCGGCGGTGAGGCCGGTGGCGAACAGCGACGGCGCGATGGCGAGGCAGCGGATGCCGAGACCACCGAGGTCGCGGGCGATCGTGAGGCACATGCCGGCGATGGCGGCCTTCGAGGCCGTGTAGGCCACCTGACCGATCTGGCCTTCGAACGCCGCGATCGACGCGGTGTTGATGATGACGCCGCGCTCTTCGTCCTCGGGCTCGTTGTGGCTCATGAGTTCGGCCGACAGGCGCGTCAAGTTGAACGTGGCGATCAGGTTCAGCTCGATGAGGAAGCGGAAGTCCTTCAGCGGGAAGGGACCTTCCTTGCTCAGCGTGCGGCGCGCGTTGCCGGTGCCGGTGGTGTTCACCATGATGTGGAGCGCACCCATGTCCTGCTTGATGGCGGCGAACGTGGCGTCGACGGCCTCTTCGTCCATCACGTTCAGCTCGTAGAACGGCCCGCCCAGTTCCTTGGCCGCAGCCGCGCCGAGATCCTTGTTCAGGTCGACGATGGCGACGTCCGCGCCCTTTTCCTTGAGCATGCGTGCGGTGGCGTTGGCCATGCCCGACGCGCCGCCGAAGACGACGGCCTTCTTGCCCTTGATTTCCATGAACTCCCACTCCCTCAGAACGATGTGCGGGCCGCACCATACCCCGCGGTACGTACCGAAGGCCTAGGCGAACTCAGGAGAGCGGGATGCGCCACTCCACTTCGGTGCCGCCGCCGGACCGCGCCGCGATCCGGGCGTGGCCCCCGAGCGCCTCGGCGCGCGCCTGCATGTTGGACACGCCGCTGCGCCGGCCGAGCTCGTCGGGGATGCCGATGCCGTCGTCGACGACCAGTAGCACCAGTTCGTTGGCGCTGGCCCGTAGGTCGACGTCGACCGTCTTGGCTTGCGCGTGACGCCCGGCGTTGGACACCGCTTCGCGGACCACGGCCACAACCTGGGCGCGCGCGTGGTCGTCGACGCGGGCGTCGAGGATGCCGTCGAAATTGACGCGGTGTTCGAGGCCATGAGCCCCGGCGAGGTCGCGCACGACCTCGAGCAGCTCGTTGCGCAGGCCGCCAGTGGCGACCGCCGTCTGCGTCAGGCCGAAGATGGCAGTGCGCAGGTTGCGAATCGTCTTGTCGATGGCGTCGACCGCACCGTCGATCTGCTCGCGCAGACCCGAATCCGTGACGAGTTGCGTGGCACCCTGCAGCCGCAGGCCGGTGGCGAACAGGTCCTGGATGACGGTGTCGTGCAGGTCGTGCGCGATCCGCTGCTCGTCCTCGTAGACGGCCAGCCGCTCCTTGTGCCGCTGGGCGCGGGCGAACTCCAACCCGACGCTGGCCTGCATGGCGAAGGACTGGAGGAGCGACAGCGCCGTGCGATGGAACGGTTGGCGACCCTTGCGCCGGCCGACGGCGAGGGTGCCCAGCGGTGTGCCTTGGTCCCACAGCGGCACGAACACCATCGGCCCCGAGCCGAACATCTGGATCATCGGCTGGTGCGCGTAGCTCACGCTGGCGGCGTCGCTCACCGCGACGGGCCGTCCCGTGCGCAGCACTTCGCCCGAGATCGACGCGCGAGCGGGCACGACGCTGTTGCGCAGGTCGGCGGCGCCGTGGCCGACGGCCACCCGGATGCTCAGGTCGCCGCCGGCGTGGGGCAACGCGATCGTGGCGGTGTCGGCGTCGAGGATGTCGCGGGCGTATGCCGCGACGAGCTCGAGCACGTCGTCGGGATTCGCACCCGACAACAACGCGGTGGCGATGCTCTGCGATGCCGTGAGGCTGCGCTCGCGCAACTGCACCTCGTCGTGCAGGCGGGCGTTCGCGATCGCCGAGCCGGCCGCCGCGGCCAGTGCCACCACGCGCCGCTCGTCGGCCTCACTGAACTCGTCACCCGAGCGCTTCTCGCACAGGTACAGGTTGCCGAACACCTCGCCGCGCACGAGCACGGGAACGCCGAGGAATCCGCGCATCGGCGGGTGCCCGGCCGGAAATCCGAAGGAGGACGCGTGCTCGCCGAGGTTGGCGAGCCGCAGTGGTTGGGGATCGGTGATCAGCTGGCCCAGCACGCCGTGGCCCTCGGGCAAGCGGCCGATGACGGCGACGGTGGCGGGGTCGAGCCCTTCGTGGACGAACTCCGACAACAGCCCGTCCTCGCCGATGACGCCCAGCGCGCCGAACCGGGCATCGGCGATCCAGCACGCGGCCGACACGACCCGCTGCAGAACCTGCGCCAACTCGAGGTCTGTCGCCAGCCCGCCGACGGCAGCAAGCAGAGATGTCTCACGATCATCCATCTGTTTCGATGGTACGCCTGCCGGTACTGATTGGCGAGCGGCTCGTAGGGCCGATCGTCCCTCGGCGCGAGGGCCTGTGGCTCTGCCGTAGCCCGCCGCGCGCTCGGACACTGGAGAGGGTGGGCGACTACCAACAAATCCTCAACGAACTGCGGCAACCGACGGCGGAACTGCGCCACGAAATTCCCGACACCTGGGCCGGGTTCCTGGCGCTCCACGAGTCGGCCGTACGCGATGGGCTTGTGCCGGGTCGGATCAAGGAGCTCATCGCTTTGGCGATCGCCGTGGTGCAGCGCTGCGACGGTTGCATCGCCTACCACGCGAAAGCGGCGGCCCGCGCCGGCGCCACGCGAGACGAACTCGCGGAAATCCTCGGCGTGGCGCTGCTGATGGACGGGGGTCCCGCCAGCGTGTACGCCCCGCGGGCGTGGGCGGCGTTCACCGAGTTCGCCACACCACCGCCGAGCGCCGCGACATGAGCTGGGAGACGATCCACAAACCCGAGTGGCCGCGGGGTGTCGTCCCGAACGTGGTCGACTATTCGGCGGCGTGCCGCGACTTCTCATGGGAGGCCGCCCGCCGCCAGCTCGACGGCCTGCCCGACGGCGCCGGGCTCAACATCGCCTACGAGTGCGTCACCCGCCACGCCCGCGGTGCGGGCGCCAACCGCACCGCGTTGCGCTGGATCGACCGCAACGGCACGACGAGGTCGGCGACATACGCACAGCTCGACGCGCTCACCAGTCGCTTCGCCAACGTCTTGCGCTCGCTCGACGTCGCCAAAGGCGAGCGCGTATTCGCGTTGCTCGGTCGCGTACCTGCGCTCTACGTCGCCGCCTTCGGCACGCTGAAGAACTCCAGCGTCTTCTGCCCGCTGTTCGCGGCCTTCGGCCCCGAACCGGTGTACCAACGCCTCGATCGCGGTGACGCTCGCGTGCTGATCACGACGGCCGCCGCCTATCGCCGCAAGGTCGCCCCGATGCGCGACTCGCTCCCACTCCTCGAGCACGTGATCCTCGTCGACGACGACAACCTCGCCGCCGGCGATTGCGCATTGTCGTTCGACGAGTTGATGGCCGCGGCGTCCGAGGACTTCACGATCCCGCCAACGTCGCCCGACGACATGGCGTTGCTGCACTTCACCAGCGGCACGACCGGGACGCCGAAGGGCGCGGTACACGTGCACGAGGCGGTGGTGGCGCATCATGCGACGGCAGCGTCCGCGCTCGACCTTCACCCTGACGACGTCTTCTGGTGCACCGCCGATCCCGGATGGGTGACCGGCACGTCCTACGGCATCGTCGCCCCGCTGTCGCACGGCATTACGACCGTGGTCGACGAGGGCGAATTCAACGCGCTGCGGTGGTACCAGACGCTGCAAGACGAACGCGTCACCGTTTGGTACACCGCGCCCACCGCGCTGCGCATGCTGATGCGCGGCGACCCGGGGTTGGCGCGTGGCTTCGACCTGTCGCAGCTGCGTTTCATCGCCAGCGTCGGGGAACCGCTCAATCCCGAGGTCGTCGTATGGGGGCAGGAGGCACTGGGCCTGCCGATCCACGACAACTGGTGGCAGACCGAGACGGGCGGGATCATGATCGCCAACCTCGCCGGCAGCGACATCCGTCCCGGTTCGATGGGCCGGCCCCTCCCGGGCGTCGAGGCCACTGTGTTGCGGCGCGGGGCCGACGGGCGCGCCCGCGTCGTGAACGGTGCGGTGGAACCCGTGACCGAACCCGGGGCGGAAGGCGAACTCGCGCTGCGCGCCGGCTGGCCGTCGATGTTCCGCGGCTACCTGCACGAGGAGGCGCGCTACGCCAAGTGCTTCGCCGACGGGTGGTACCTGACCGGTGACGTGGCGCGCCGCGACGCCGATGGGTGGTTCTGGTTCGTCGGACGCGCCGACGACGTCATCAAGTCCGCCGGGCACCTGATCGGTCCGTTCGAAGTCGAAAGCGTGCTCATGGAGCACCCCGCCGTTGTCGAGGCCGGGGTCATCGGCGTGCCGGATCCGGTCGCCGGTGAGGTGGTGAAGGCGTTCGTGAGCCTGCGCGACGGCACCGAACCGAGCGACGCCCTTCGCCTCGAACTCATCGGCTTCGCCCGCAAACGCCTCGGCCCGGCGGTCGCACCGCGGCAGATCGCATTCGACCAGCACCTTCCCAAGACCAAGAGCGGCAAGATCGTGCGCCGCGTGCTCAAGGCGCGCGAACTACACCTGCCGGAGGGCGACCTCTCCACGCTCGAGGTGACCGCGTGACGATCGAGCGCGGCCACGGTCTGCACCTGCTGCGCGAGATGTTGCGGATACGCCGCTTCGAAGAGCGCTGCGTCGAGTTGTACAGCGCCGCGTCCATCCGCGGCTTCATGCACCTCTACATCGGCGAAGAGGCCGTCGCCGTCGGCGTGATGCAGTCCCTCGCGGCCGACGACGCCGTTGTCGCCACGTACCGCGACCACGGCCACGCGATCGCCCGCGGGGTGGCGCCCGGCGCCGTCATGGCGGAGATGTACGGCAAGGTCGAAGGCGCCAGCCGTGGACGCGGCGGTTCCATGCACATCTTCGACCGGGACCACCGCTTCTACGGCGGCAACGCCATCGTCGGCGGCGGGCTGCCGATCGCCGCCGGACTCGCATTGGCCGATCGCATGCAGGCGCGCCCGCGCGTGACCGCGTGCTTCTTCGGCGAAGGCGCCGTCGCCGAGGGCGAGTTCCACGAGACGATGAACCTCGCGGCGCTATGGCAGCTGCCCGTGCTGTTCTGCTGCGAGAACAACTTGTACGCGATGGGCACGGCGCTCGACCGTTCGGAGTCCGAGACGAACATCGCGTACAAGGCCGGGAGCTACGAGATGCCGGCGTGGCGCGTCGACGGCATGGACGTGCTCGCGGTGGAAGAAGCCGCGGCGACGGCGGCGACGGCCGTGCGCTCCGGAGGGGGGCCGGTGTTCCTCGAGTTGTGCACCTATCGGTATCGCGCCCACTCGATGTACGACCCCGAGCGCTACCGCACGAAGGACGAAGTGGAGCACTGGCGCGAGCGCGACCCGATCGACGCCCTCATCCGCCGGCTCGGCGAAGACGACGCGTGCTCACCCGACGATGTGGCCACCATCGAAGCCGACATTGCAGCGGAAGTCGACAGCGCCGTGGCGTTTGCCGAGGCCGGCACGCTGGAAGCCGTCGAAGACCTGACTCGCTTCGTGTACTCCGCGGAGCAACCGTGAAGACGACCTACCGCGAGGCGATGCGCGCCGCACTGCGCGACGCCCTCGTGCGCGACGAGCGCGTGTTTCTGATGGGCGAGGACGTTGGCCGATACGGCGGGTGCTACGCCGTCAGCCTCGGCCTCCTCGAAGAGTTCGGGCCCGAGCGCATTCGCGATACTCCCCTTTCCGAGTCGGCGTTCGTGGGCGCGGGGATCGGCGCCGCGTTGGGCGGCATGCGCCCGGTCGTCGAGATCATGACCGTCAACTTCTCCCTCCTGGCCCTCGACCAAATCATGAACAACGCCGCGACGTTGCTGCACATGTCCGGGGGTCAGTACAACGTGCCCATCGTCATCCGCATGACGACGGGAGCCGGACGGCAGCTGGCGGCGCAGCACTCGCACAGCCTCGAGGGTTGGTACGCGCACATCCCCGGCATCAAGATCGTCACGCCCGCCACCATCGAGGATGCGCGCGGAATGCTGTGGACCGCGCTGTGCGATCCCGACCCGGTGCTGATCTTCGAGCACGGCGGGCTCTACAACGTCTCGGGCGAGCTCGCCGACGACGCTGGTCCGGTCGACATCGATCGCGCCGCGATTCGGCGCGCCGGCACCGACGTGACGCTGATCGCCTACGGGGGAACGGTCGCTACCGCGCTGGCCGCCGCCGACACCTTGGCGGCGCGGGGCGTCGACGCCGAGGTCGTCGACCTGCGGACACTGCGCCCCCTCGACACCGAAACGATCGTGTCGTCGGTCACGCGTACCCACCGCGCCGTGATCGTCGACGAAGGCTGGCGCAGCGGAAGCCTGTCGGCGGAAATCAGTGCCCGCATCACCGAGGGCGCGTTCTTCGACCTCGACGCCCCCGTGGAACGCGTTTGCACCGCCGAGGTACCGATCCCCTACGCCAAGCACCTGGAAGATGCGGCGCTGCCGCAGGCACACACCGTGGTCGCGGCCGCGCTCGCCGCGCTAGGCGGCAGCTGAACAATGGGCGAATTTCGCATGCCGTCGTTGGGTGCCGACATGGAAGTCGGCACGATCCTGGAGTGGCGCGTCCACCCGGGTGACACCGTGCACCGCGGCGACATCGTCGCCGTCGTCGACACCGAAAAGGCCACGATCGACGTGGAAGTCTTCGAAGACGGCGTCGTCGAAGAGCTGCTCGTCGAACCGGGAGTCCAGGTGCCGGTCGGTGCCGTGCTGGCGCGCATCGCGTCGCCGACCGCCGCGGAACCACGCAGCGAGTTCGTGCGGGCTTCGCCGCGGGCGCGCCGCGAGGCAAAGGCACGTGGCGTACCGCTCACCGACATCACGGGAACGGGGCCCGGCGGCGCCGTGGTCGTCGATGACGTGGCCGCGCCGGCCGAGCCCGCGCCGGCCGCGCCCGCGCCCGATACCCGGCGCGCCATTGCTGCTGCCATGGCGCGCTCCAAGCGCGAGGTGCCGCACTACTACCTTGCAACCACGATCGACGCGCACGCCGCACTCTCGTGGCTCGACGAATACAACACCGAGCGCTCCGTCGCTGACCGCATCGTGCCGGCGGCCCTGCTGCTCAAGGCCACGGCACTCGCGCTGCACGACTGCCCGGTCTTGAACGGATTCTGGCGTGACGGGTTCACGCCGTCGGCGCAAGTCCATCTCGGCGTCGCGGTGGCGTTGCGTGGCGGCGGCTTGCTCACGCCCTCCATCCAGAACGCCCACCAGCTCTCCGTCGCCGAAGTGATGGTCGCCCTGCGCGGCATCGTCACCCGCGCTCGCGAGAAGAAGCTACGCAGCTCCGACATGGGCGAGGCCACCGCGACGGTCACGAACCTCGGCGACCAAGGTGTCGAGGAGGTGTTCGGCATCATCTTCCCGCCGCAGGTGGCGCTCGTCGGCTTCGGCAAGATCGTGGAACGTCCGTGGGCGGCCGACGGCATGCTGGGGGTGCGGCCGGTTGTGCGCGCCACGCTGTCAGCCGACCACCGCGCCTCCGACGGCCACGACGGCGCGCACTTCCTCACGGTGCTCGACGGTCTCCTGCAACGCCCCGACCGGCTATGACCGCCGGCGAGGAGCGCACGCTCTTCGCGCACGCGCCCGGACTCACGTCGGCGGATGCCGCGGCGCGGCTCGCCGCCGGTGGCCGCAACATCGTCCCGGCCACCGAGGAAATCGCGGGATGGCGGCGGCTCGTCGCGCAGTTCACCCATTTCTTCGCCGTGCTCCTGTGGGTTGCCGCCGGCCTCGCCGCGGTCGGGAATATGCCGCAATTGGCGCTCGCCATCGTCGTCGTCGTACTCGTCAACGGGGTGTTCGCCTTCGCGCAAGAACGCAGCGCCAGCCAGGCGGCGGCCCGCCTCCGATCCATGTTGCCCCGCCGTGCCCGCGTCCTGCGCGACGGCGAGATCTGCGACATCGATGCCGCCGACCTCGTCGTGGGCGATGTCGTGTTGCTCGACGCCGGTGACCGTATCTCGGCCGATCTGCGCATCGACGCCAGCAACGGTCTGGCGATCGACGCATCCATGCTGACGGGCGAGAGCGTCCCGATGTGGGTGGGGCGCGGTGACGACGTGGCCGCGGGAACCTTTGTCGTCGAAGGTGAGGCGACCGCCCTCGTCACCGCCACCGGCGTGCGAACTCGTTTGGCCGGGATCGTCGGACTCACGCAATCATCGACGCGGCGCACGAGTCCACTCGCCCTCGAACTCAACCGCGTCGTGCGCGTCGTCGCCGCGGTCGCCGTGTCGGTCGGCGTGGGGTTCTTCGCCATTGGTTGGCTGGTCGGCATCGGCGCACGCGACGGTTTTCTCTTCGCCGTGGGTGTCACGGTCGCCCTCGTACCCGAAGGCCTCCTGCCGACGGTCACGTTGTCACTCGCGCGAGGCGCGCAACGCATGGCCGAGCACAACGCGCTCGTGCGCCACCTGGAGTCGGTCGAGACGCTCGGCTCCACGACTTTCATCTGCACCGACAAAACCGGCACGCTCACCCGCAACGAGATGACGGTCGTCGCCGCGTGGACGCCCCAGGGCAGCGCCGAGATACGCGGCGCCGGGTACGAACCGGCGGGCACGGTCACGTGCGCGCCCGACGTCTTACCGGCGGTGCGGGCGCTCGCTCGCGCCGGCGCACGCGCGTCGACGGGCCGGATCGTGCCCGACGGCGACGGCTGGCGGCCACAGGGCGATCCGATGGAAGCCGCTCTTGACGCGTTCGCCCGGCGTGCTGGAGTCGACATCGACACCGACCGCCGCGTGCATCCCGAATCCGGCCGGCTGCCGTTCGACCCGCGTCGGCGCCGGATGTCGATCGTCGTCGGCGACGAGCTGCTGGTCAAAGGCGCGCCCGAGCAGATGCTCGGCCGCTGTGACGGCGAGGCCGACGTTGCGACCGCCGCCCGCGCCGCCGAAGAACTCGCGAGCCGAGGCCTGCGCGTCATTGCCGTTGCCCGTCGGCACTGGTCAGCCGACGACCTTCCGAACTCGGACGACGAGCAGAACCTCGGCCTCGTCGGACTCCTCGGCCTCGAGGACCCGCCGCGTTCGTCGGCCGCGGCGGCCGTTCGCGCCTGCCGGGACGCCGGCATTCGCCTCGCGATGGTGACCGGCGACCACCCGGCGACGGCCCTCGGCATCGCACGCGACGTCGGACTGAGCACGCCGGGCGCCCCGGTGCTGCTCGGCCAGGACCTCCCCGACGACGACGAGGCACTCGGCGCACTTATCGACCATGACGGCGTGGTGATCAGCCGGGTCTCACCCGAAGACAAGCTGCGGATCGCGCGAGCGCTACAGCAGCGGGGCCACGTCGTGGCGATGACCGGCGACGGCGTCAACGACGGACCGGCGCTGCAGACCGCCGACATTGGCGTTGCGATGGGACGCAGCGGCACCGACGTGGCGCGCGAGGCGGCAGACCTCGTGCTCCTCGACGACGACTTCGCGACGATCGCCGCCGCGGTGTCCGAAGGTCGATCGACGTACGCCAACATCGGCCGCTTCCTCACGTATCACCTGACCGACAACGTCGCGGAGCTGACGCCGTTCGTCGTGTGGGCGCTCTCGGGCGCCCGGTTCCCGCTCGCGCTCGGCGTCTTGCAGATCCTGTGCCTCGACATCGGCACCGACCTGCTCCCGGCACTGGCGCTCGGCGCCGAGCCGCCCGCGCCCGACGTGTTCCGCCGCAACCCGACGCGCCGGCATCTCGTCGACCGGCCACTGCTCACGCGCGTGTTCGGTGTGCTGGGCCCGACGGAGGCCGCCGTCGAGATGGCGGCGTTCGCCGTCGCACTGCTGGCCAGCGGCTGGCGGCCCGGCGACAGCACGACCGGAGTCGTCGTGCGGGCGGCGTCGGGCGCGGCCTTTGCCGCCGTCGTCTTCGGTCAGATGGCCACGGCCTTCGCCTGCCGCAGCAGCCGGCGACCGCCGTGGCGGCTGGGATGGTCCACCAACAAACTCCTGGTGGGCGCCGTCGCCGTGGAGCTGTCGCTGCTGGCGTGTTTCCTGTTCGTTGGCCCGGTGGCGCGTGCCCTTGGCCAAGCTCGACCCGCCCTCGTGCCGTCGCTGTGTGCCCTGCTGGCGGTCCCGGCGGTGCTCACGGCTGACGCGGTGCACAAGCGCCGCCGGCGCGCGCGGCGGCGCCGGTAGCGATCAGCGTGCGCACGATCGACCAGTCGCAGCCCTTCATGCGCACGGCCCGCCGGGCGCGGGTGAGCGCCAACATCGGCTGGTTGGTGGCGAGCACGTCGGCTTCGAGGTTCGGGATGCCGCGGGCGGCCGCCGCCTCGACCAGTGCGTCGAGCAAGAACGGCCCGAGCCACCCGCGCCACGGTTTGGCCACCGTGATCGCGAGTTCACCGTCGCCGTTCGGCAACACCGCGTAGCCCGCCTCGCCCACGAGTTCGTCGCGGCCATCCGGCTGCGTGATCACCGCCACGAGTTGGACGTCACCCCGCGCGGCGGCGTCGGCCATGTGCTCGAAGAACGCCCGATCGGGTCGGTACGCCGAGAAGAAGCGCCGGAAGCGGTCCTCGACGTCGAGGCCGGCGTAAAGGTGTTCGAGGTCGGCAACGTCGTCGCGGTGCGCCGGGCGAACGAGCAGTGCGCGGCCGCCGTCGAGCGCGACCTGCCGCACGTCGTCCATCTGCCAAGCGTGGACGGCCCGATGCCACGCGGCTAGGGACCTTTGCCTCTTCCGGGCCCACCGCCCGGCGCTGACACTTGGATCGTGACTACGACCGAAGCCCGTGCGTTGCTGGAGCAGCTACTCCAGCGCATCGCCCCCGAACTGGACCTCAGCGAGGTCGAACCGGACACCCCGCTGCAGGACACCTTCGATCTCGACTCGATGGACTTCCTCCAGCTCATTACCGACTTGCACGAACGCACCGGCATCGACGTGCCCGAGCGCGATTACCCCAAGCTCGGGACGATCGACGGGTTCGTGCGGTATCTGGTTGCGGCGGCTCCGGCGCTCACCGTGTCGCGTTCCCCCGACGAGCCAGCGCGTCGACCGTGACCGCGACCACGAGCACCGTGGCCGTGACGACAAGCCGCGCGGCGGTGCTGTAGCGCTGCAGGCCCATGCCGTTCGAGATGGCGGCAATGACGACGCCGCCGAGAACGGCGTCGCGCGCCCGGCCGCGGCCGCCGAAGAGGCTCGTACCACCGATCACCGCCGCGGCGACGGAGTACAGCACCAATTCGCCGCCGGCGATGTTGGTCGACACGGAGCGCAACCGCGAGGCATAGATGATGCCGGCGACACCGGCGGTCATCGACGCGAGGGCGAACGCCGCCGTGCGCACAAGGGCGAGGTTGATGCCGGCGCGGCGCGCCGCCTCGGGGCTGCCGCCGATGGCGTAGATGTAGCGACCGAACTTGGTGCGCCCGAGCACGAAGGTCCACAGGGCGAGAACGCCGAGGACGATCAACACGACCCACGGGACACCGCGGATCGACCGGAACACGGTCCCGCGGTCGGTGTTGCAGATCACGACGACGGCGACGCCCGCCGCGACGACGGCGATGATCTTCGCCACCGTCAGGCTCACGGGCGGAGCCACGAGTCCGCTGGCGCGACGGTGCGCGTCGCGGAACCACGTCGTCGCTCCGAAGCCGGCGCAGACGGCCGCGAGCACGAGCCACCCTGCCAACGGGCTTAGGTAACCGTTGGCGAAGTTGTTGACCATGCGGTTGTTGATGGGCACGAGACCTTCACCGGTACCGAGAATGAACAGCATCACGCCTTGCCACGCCAGCAACCCGGCAAGTGTCACCACGAACGCCGGCAGGTTGAGCCGCGTGATGATCGTGCCCTGGAGGACGCCGATGCCGGCGCAACACACGAGGGCGACCACGATCGCGGCCCACCACGGCCACCCGGTGCCCTGCTTGACCAGCTCGGCGGCGATCGTGCCGCCGAGTCCGGCCACGAATCCCGCGGACAGGTCGATCTCGCCGAGCAGGAGGACGAACACTTCGGCCATCGCCAGGAGCATGAACACCGCTCCTTGCACCAGCAGGTTCACGAGGTTGCCGGCGGTCAGGAAGTGCGAGTTGAGCGACTGGAAGATGGTCGAGATCAGGACGAGCCCGACGAGCACCGGCAGCATGCCCGTTTCGCCGCCGCGCACCCGCACGACCCACGCCGCGACGTACTCGCGCAGCGAGCCGGTCGCCACTTCGGTCTTGGGCACCGCGGCGACGCTCATGCCACGCTCCTCGTCGTCGTGCCGGTCGTCATGTAGTCGACGATGATCTGGCGGTCGAAGTCGGCCACCGGCCCGACCGCCACCATCCGCCCGAGGTAGAGAATCGCCAGGCGATCGGCGACGCGCAGAACCTCGTTCATGTTGTGCGAGATCATGATGACGGCCACTCCGCTGTCGACGAGCCGGCGCAACAAGTCGAGCACCATCGCCGTTTGCGCCACGCCCAGCGCCGCGGTCGGCTCGTCCATGATGACGAGTTGCGAGTTCCACATCGCCGCCTTGGCGACGGCGACGGATTGGCGCTGGCCGCCCGAAAGTGACTTCACGGGCTGGCGGATCGACTTCACCGTCGTGACCGCCAGACTCGTGAGGGTGTCGCGCGCGGCGGCCTCCATGTTCTCCTCGTCGAGCAGCCCGTGTCGCAACCGTTCACGCCCGAGGAACATGTTCTGGACGATGTCGAGGTTGTCGCACAATGCGAGGTCCTGGTACACGGTCTCGATGCCGAGGGCCGCCGCGTCCTTGGGCGAGCGGATGTGCACCTGCTCGTCCTTCCAGTAGATCTCGCCGCTGTCGGGGGTGTGAATCCCGGCGACGCACTTGATCAGCACCGACTTGCCGGCGCCGTTGTCACCGCACAGGGCGGTGAGCTGGCCGGCGGGTACGTCGAGATCGACGTCGGCCAGCGCCCGCACGGCACCAAAGCTTTTGTTGATGCCGCGCAGGCGCAGGAGGTCCGACATCAGGAGATGCCTGCGTCCTTGCACGCGGTGGCGGTGTCGGTCGTGCAGATCTCGGATGCCTTGAGGAACGCGTCCTTGATCACCGTCGCCTTGATGTTCGCCTTCGTCACCCAGACCGGGGTCAACAGGACCGAGGGGACGTCCTTGTTCGCCGTCGGGTCATGGGTCGTGCCGTTGACGAGCGCCTTCGGCGGCGTCTGGCCCGCCCGCAGGTACAGCGCCATCGCGGCGGCTGCCTGGGCTTCGACCTGGATCGGCTTGTACACCGAACCGCACTGGTAATCCGCCAGCACATTCTGGATGCCCTGGGCCGTCGCGTCCTGGCCGGTCACGGGGATCTTCTTCGCCGGGACGTTGCGGGTCTTGAGCGCCGAGATCACGGCGTTGCCGAGGCCATCGTTGGCCGCGACGACCGCGTTGATGTTGGCGTGGGCGGTGTACTGCTGCTCGAAGAGCGTCAGTGCCGTCTGGTTGTTCCAGGTACCGCCCGGCTCGGCCACCTTGACGTAGGTGCCGCTGTCGAACTTCGGCTGGAGGACCGAGTTGTAGCCCTGAGCGAACAGGGTGGCGTTGTTGTCCGTCGGGTCGCCGTCGAGTTCGAGCACCTGGGGCTGGGCAACGTTCCACGAGGAGATGCAGTCCACGAGGCCCTGGCCGATGAGCTTGCCGACGGTGACGTTGTCGAAGCTCACGTAGTAGCGCCCGTCGACACCACCCTTGGTCAGGCGGTCGTAGTCGATGACCTTGACGCCGTGGGCCTGCGCGTTGGTCTCGATGGCCGCGGCGCTACCGCTGTCGAGCTGGTCGAGCAGGAGGACCGTTGCGCCTTCGGTGATGTCAGCTTCGGCCTGTTGCTGCTGCGTGACGGCGCTGCCCTGCGCGTTGTCGATCTTGAAGTCAGCCGACGTGAGGCCGGCGGCTTTGAACGCCCGCTCGAGCAGCGGCGCATCAAAGGCCACGTAGCGGGCCGAAGACGCCGTGTCCGGCAGAAGCACGCCGATCTTGCCGCTGCCCTGCGCGGCGAGGGACGTGAGCTGCTTCATGACGCTGAAGTCGGGCGTGAAGGACGTGGCCGAGACCGAAACCTTCTTCGCCGTCGTCGAGGTGCTGCTCTTGGAGCTGTTGTTGTTGTTCGAACCGCAACCCGCCAGCAGGCCTGCAACCGCGACCACGCCGACCGACGCGGTACACAACCGCCGTATCGCTGAATTCATGAACATGCCTCTTCTAGACACGCGTGCCGGGTCGGCACGCTCACTCCCGCGGAGCTGCGAGTGAGTGTTCGCCCGACAACGCCGTGCCAATAGGGCACAACGGCAGGACTTCCGGCCCTGCCCCGAGGGCCGCCCGGCGCTCACGGTTGGGCGGTGATGGTTGCCGCCCCACAAGCGGCCGCGAAGGAGTGAGAACCATGAAGGCGATGCCCGACCTGCTGCACGAACTGGCCGAGAACAACGCGAAGTTCCAGAACGCCACCGCGGCGGCGATGAAGGCCAACCGCGCCGCGCTCGAGGAGCGTCGCACCGACATCGAAGCCGCCCTGAAAATGAGCGTCGACGATCTCGAGTCGATCGTGCGCGACATCACCAGCGCCAGCCGCGCGTGGTGGGACGCAACCAAGGACGCCCTCGCCCACCAGGTCGCCGAGACGAAGGCTGAGCTGGCGGAGCACCAGCACGAGGCCGAAGCCGAGCGCGCCCGTCGCACGGCCGAGGACGCGGCGGAGGACGCCGCTGCCGCCGTGGCACTGGCGACTTCGTGCATGAACTTCGCCGAGATCAAGGTGATCGACGCCGCCCTGGCCCGCATGAACGCCGCCGATTTCGGCGAAGACCCGGCGACCGCGTCCTAAGACCCGCCAGCGGCGCCCAGGGCGCCGACCCTGCACGGGACGGCCAAAACGACCATACTCGCGGGTATGTCGATCGCCATTACTGAGGACCATCAAGCCCTCGCCGAGACCGTCCACGACTTCCTGGAGAAGAAGGGCTCCCGTGCTGCCTGCCGCGCGCTCGTCGACGGCGCCGAGGAGACGCTGCCCGAATTGTGGCCGGAGATCGCCAACCTTGGCTGGCTGGGGCTGCACATTCCGGAGAAGTTCGGCGGCTCGGGCTACGGCCTCGAAGAGCTCGTCGTCGTCGCCGAGGAGTTCGGCCGCGGCCTCGTGCCGGGGCCGTTCATCCCGACGGTGATCGCGTCGGCCGTCATCAACGCCGCCGCACAGCCGGCGCAGAAGAAGCAGTACCTCCCCGGCCTCGCCGACGGCACGCTCAAGGGGGCGGTGGCGCTCGGCGGCAACGTCAAGGTGAAGGACGGCAAGGCGACCGGCGACGCCGGCGTGGTGCTCGGCGCCAGGTTCGCCGACGTGCTCGTCGTCAAGAGCAACACGTCGATCCTGATCGTGGACGCCCACGACCCGGGCGTGAAGATCGAGACGCCGGCCAACATCGACCCGTCGCGCACGGCGTCGAAGGTCACGCTGACCAACGCAGCGGCCACCACCGTGCTGCGCGGCGCCCAGAAGCTGATCGACCTGGCGCGGCTCATCGTCGCCGCCGAAGCCGTCGGCATCTGCCGCGAGACCACGAACATGGCCGCCGAGTACGCCAAGGTGCGCGTGCAGTTCGGTCGCGTCATCGCCACCTACCAGGGCGTCAAGCACCACTGCGCCAACATGGCCGTCGCCACCGAGCTGTCGACCGCCGCGGTGTGGGACGCGGCGATCCAGCAGTCGCAGGGCGACGGCGCCGACGACTTCAGCCTGGCGGCTGCGGTGGCGGCCTCGCTGGCGCTGCCGTCGGCTGACCTGTGCGTCAACCTCAACCAGCAGGTGCACGGCGGCATCGGCTTCACCTGGGAGCACGACGCCCACCTCTACATGCGCCGCGCCACCGCCCTCGAGGCGATCGTCGACGCCAACGACGCCAAGCAGACCGTCGTGGACCTCACCCGCAACGGCGTGAAGCTCAACCGCAAGATCGATCTCGGCAAGAAGGGCGAGGAGATCCGCGCCGAGGTGCAGGCCTTCGTCGAGAAGGCACTGAAGCTGTCGGGCGACGAGCAGCGCGACTTCCTCGTCGACAACGGCTACGCCCAGCCGCACTGGCCCAAGCCCTACGGCCGCAACGCCGGCCCCGTCGAGCAGCTCGTCATCGACGAGGAGTTCCGCAAGGCCGGCATCCGCAAGCCGCAATACGGCATCACGGCCTGGAACATCCTCACGATCATCCAGCACGGCAACGAGGATCAGAAGCGCCGCTGGGTCGAGGACGCGCTCAAGCAGAAGTACATCTGGTGCCAGCTGTTCTCCGAGCCCGACGCGGGTTCCGACGCCGCCGGCGTCAAGACCAAGGCGACGAAGGTCGACGGCGGCTGGCTGGTCAACGGCCAGAAGGTGTGGACGTCGGGTGCCCACGTGTCGTCCTACGGCTTCGCCACCGTGCGCACCAATCCCGACGTGCCCAAGCACGACGGCATCACGATGATGGTCATCGACATGCACGCCGAGGGCGTCGAGGTCCGTCCGCTGAAGCAGCCGACGGGTTCGTCGGACTTCAACGAGGTCTTCTTCAACGACGTGTTCGTGTCCGACGAGGACGTCGTGGGCCCGGTGGACGGCGGCTGGACCGTCGCCCGCGCCACGCTCGGCAACGAATCGGTGTCGATCGGTTCGGGCGGCGGCGGTGGCGGCATGGGCGGCGACGCCCTCCTGCCGGCCTTCGACGCCGACCCGGATCGGCTGCCCGGCGGCGTCGAGCGCATCGGTCGCTACCTGTCGACCAACGAGGCGCTCGCCGCGCTCAACATGCGCAGCGTCAACCGCGCCGTCCTCGAGTCCGGCCCCGGTCCGGAAGGTGCGATCACCAAGCTCGTGCTGTCCGAGCAGGGCCACGACGCGGCCGACATGCTGCGCGAGCTCGCCGGTGAGAACGCGGCCTTCACCGAAGGCGAGGGCATGATCGCCAGCATGCTGGTGCTGCTGCACCGGGCGATGTCGATCGCCGGTGGCACGTCGGAGATCAAGCGCAACCAGATCGGCGAGCGCATCCTCGGCCTCCCCCGCGACCCGCTGATCAACTAGCAATCCGCTTTTGGTGATGCTGAGCCAGGGTCTTTCTGGCTCAGCATCACCAAAAGCTCAGATCAGGTGCCGGTCCACTTCGGCTCGCGCTTTTCGACGAAGGCGAGCGAGCCTTCCCGAGCGTCGTTGGAGCCGAAGACCTTCGGCTGCCACTCGGCGAAGATCGCTGCCGCCTTGGCGTGGTCGCTCGCCGCGGCCCGCAGGATCTTCTTGGTGGCCGCCAGGCCGAGCGGGCCGTTCTTGGCGATGCGCTCGGCGAGTTCGACCGCAGCGGCGACCACCTTGTCGGCCGACGTCACCTGATTGATCAGGCCGAGCTGCTGAGCGCGGGTGGCGTCGATCGGGTCACCGGTGAGCCCGAGCTCGAGGGCGACGGCGAGCGGGATGCGCTCGCTCAGGTACACGCCACCGCCGGCGGCGAACAGGCTGCGCTTGACCTCGGGGATGCCGAACTGCGCTGTCTCGGCCGCCACGACGAGGTCGCAGTTCAACAGCAGCTCGAAACCACCGGCGACGGCGGTCGCCTGGGCGGCGCCGACGATCGGCACGTCCACGTCGCCGCCGCCGAAGAAGCGACCGAACGCCGCTTGGCCTTCGGGGCTCGCCTGCGGGGCGGTCGACTCACCCGACGCGAACGCCCGCAGGTCCATGCCGGCACAGAACGAGCGGTCGCCCGTGCCCGTCAGGACGATGGCGCGGATGTCGGGGTTCGACTCGGCTTCGTGAATGCCTTCGCCGAGCGCACCCATCAGCGCGCCGTTGAGCGCGTTGCGGGCTTCGGGTCGGTTGAGGCGGAGGATAAGGACATTGCCGCGCTGCTCGCGGACCAGGACGGGTTCTTCGTCAGCCATAGCGCCGTACCTTACGGTATGGACGTAGCCGCTCGCCTTCTGGCGTCGCTACGACAGAAAGACCCTGTCGTGAAGACACCAGAAGGTGAGGAGTACGACGTCAGTCGGCGCGATGAGCCGTTGGCAAGGTTGCGGCAAGGCCCCTCCGCCACGTTGTCACGGTGTTCGAACTCCGCCTCCTCGGCAGCACCGAGGTCCGCGTCGACGGCGCCCCGGTGCCGCTGCCGCTGCAGCTGCGCCGTCTGATCGCCGTCCTGGCGCTCGCCGGCCGCGGCGGTGCGACGACCTATCAACTGATCGAGGCCCTGTGGCGCCACGACCCTCCCGACAACGCCGTCGGGACGCTCTTCGCCCACGTCTCGAAGCTGCGGCGCTCGCTCGGGCGCCACCGTGGCTTGGTCGTGAACACCCGGCCGGGATACCGCCTCGACGCCGCACCCGATTCCCTCGACATCGTCCGCTTCGAGCAGCAGCTCGCCCGGGCGCGCCAGCTGACGCGCCACGAGGACGCCTCCGGGGCGGCGGACGCGTTCGAGGCGGCGCTGGGCGAATGGCACGGCGACGCGCTGGCCGAGTTCAGCGACGAGGAGTTCGCCCGGGCCGAGGCCACGCGCCTCACGCAGCTGCGCGTCGCCGCCACCCGCGCGCTGGCCGCCACGTGGACACAGATCGGACGCGTCGAGGAGGCGGACGAACTCCTCGACCGGTTGGCACTTGCCGGGCCGTTCGGCGCCGGTTTCACGCTCCCAAGGGGGATGGGTAGATGAAGACGACTCACTGGCGCGCCGCGCTCGCCGCGACGCTGATGATCGCGACGGCACTCGTCGTCATCCCGCTGCGGGCACAAGCCGCACCCGACCAGGGCGTGCTCGACGCCCTCGACATGCTGACGAGCGCGACCGGCATGATCCGCTCGGCCGCCGACATCGCCGACCTCGCGCCGTCGCTGCCCTTCACCGACGCCCGGCCCGCCGACTTGCTGCGCGACCTCGCCGACCGCATCCCGGCGGCCGACGATCTCACCGACGCGTCGTCACTCCAGCGTCAACTCGAACACGCCGATACCACCCTCCACGACGGCGTCGTCGTCCAGTTCGGCTGCCCGCCCGGCGACGACGGATGCCCGACGCCCGTCGTCGTGTCGCTGCCGTCAGCTCCGGGCGGAATGTTGCGCCTCGACCTACCCATCGACGTGTCGCGCCCCGGCCACGGCGACGACGGCACTCCGTCCGGCGACGCCAGCCTCCTCATCCCGGCGGCGACCGACGGTGGTAGCAACATGCTGACCTCGACGACGCGCGACATCGACGTGTCGATGCACTTCGGCACGACGCTGCGGCTGCGCCGCCAGTACGGCGACATGACCGCCGCCGACGGCACGTGGCTCGAAGGCTCCTCCGCGGGGCGCGCCCCCGTCATCGACCTCGGCGCCGACGCCGTGTTCGACCACGTCGACATCCCCCTGCGTCTCGGCATCGTCGACATGGACGCGACCGTCAACGGGCACTCGCACTTCACCGCACCCGTGACGTTGCGCGACCCCAACGGCGACGGCCGCGTCACGCGCGCCGAATGGGAGACGCTGCGGCCGGGCGACCTGTTCAACACGCCCGGCGCCAGCCCGTCGGGCGACGCCGCCCTCGACCTCGACCTCACGACACCCGCGCTCGACGACGGCCCCACCGCCACGCTGCACGCCGCGGGCACGATGACCGACGGCACCTTCACGCCGACGGTCACCGGCTCGCTCGGCGACCTGAGCCGCTTCGACCTCCTGCACGCCGACAACCTGCGCGACGCGCTCTCGAAGCTGGCCGCGATCCTGCGGACCGCCGGCAGCGTGGCCGGCCACAACGTGCCGTTCCTCGGCGACGACCCGACAAGTGGCTTCTCCGGCAACCTCGCCGACGCGACGGGCATCGTCGATCGGCTGGTCCGCGCGCTCGACGCCCAGTCCGTGGTGTGCAACAAGGACGGCGGCGAACCCGTGCCGAACGGCACACCGCTGCCGGCGGGCACGATCCTGCGCTGCCGCGCCGCGATCGCCCGCGCCACGGATGCCATCTCGTCGATCGACTGGCGCGCCGATGGTGCCGACGTCCACGGCGCCGTCGAGGGCACCGTCGGCCAGGCCCCGCTGCACGACGTGCTGGTGGAACTCACGCGCCCCGGCGTCCCCGACGTCCACGTGGCCTACCGCGACGCGGCGGGATCGCACCTCGCCGGCCTGGCGGCGCAGAGCATCAACGAGATGCAAGCGGCGCTCGACACCGCGCACGTGCCGGTGGACCTGCGCTGGGACGCGGCGCACACCGCGCTCGTGGCCAGCCTGCAGACCTCGGCGGCCCATGACGTGGACACCGACGTGCCGCTGGCCGTGGGCGACGTGCTCGCCGGCGACGGCGGCGGCCAGCACGCCAGCGGGCTGGTGGGTCTCAACGCCGACCACGCCATCGCGCACGTGCATCTCACCGCGCCCCAACTCAGCGTCGGGCTCGGTCTGGTGATGGCGCCGCCGACCGGCGACTTGCCCGCCGGCTCGGCGGACCGGGTGATGGTCGTCGACCCCGGCACCGGTCTGCTCAACATCGGCGCCGCCACCGTGACTGCGCCGGCGAACCCCAAGCTCACCGGCCGGGTCGGGTTCCTGGGCGTCGACGCGACCCTGACGAACTTCCGCCTCGGCTCTCCCACCGGCACCAACGCGCTGCACGTCGCGCTCAACCAGCGCACCGGCACCGACTGGCCCGAGGCGTGGCCGCTGCCTGCCCTCGTCGACCGTCCCGCCGACGCCCTGGCGGCGACGATCGCCCTCGGCGCCACCGGCGACCTCGCCGTGGGAGTGCACGCCGGCGCGCACTCGACGTGCCCGGCTTCGACCGACGGCTGCGTCTCGGCGCTCGGCGCCCACGTGAGCTTCGAATGGCCCGACGTGCTGACGGGCGCGCCGGAGATCTCGGGCGACTGGTCGGCGTTCAATCCCTTCCGCACGTACGGATCCGGCGACCCGAAGGTCATGCTCGGCGCCATCCTCGACCAGCTCGACGCGCTCGCCGGCTACCTCGACTCGTCCGAGCTGCGAAAGCCGCTGCCGCTCGTCGGCGTGTCGCCCGCGTCCCTCATCGGCGACATCAGCGACGCGCGCGCCAAGCTCGCCGCGCTGCGCGGCGCTCCGGGCACGACCGCGCCCCAGACGCTGCAGGATCTCGCCGACGCCGTTACCACGGCGCTGCATCTGCCCGCGGGCGCCATCACGCTGGCGATCGAAGACGGCGTGCTGAAGGCGGAGTTCAAGGACGCGCTGGCGCCCGACGCGATCGACGTACCCCTCAGCGCGGCGTTCGGCAACCGCGGCGCGGACGTCTTCGACCTCGGCGGCGCGCTCGTGCACCTTGCGCCGTCGGGCGCGGTGCACTTCGAGGCCGATCTTCCCCTCGACGGCACCCCGCCGTCGCTCGGCGACGCGGGTCTCGAAGCCGGCCTCGACGCCGACATCACCCTCCCCGACCACAGCCACGTCGGCGTCGGCCCGTTCATGCTGCCGATCGACAGCGGCCAGGCCGCACTGGACCTGCACATCGCGGCCGACCCGGCGCATGGCGTCCAGCTGCTGTCCGACGGCGGGGGCGTCGACTGCGGCACGGTCACGAACCATCAGACCATCACCGCGCTCGACGGGCTGGCGTGCGCCCGCCTCGACCTCGGCGCGCTCGGCCAGCTCGGCGCCGTGCTGCGCGACGACGGCCACACCGTCGACGCCAGCGCGCCCGACTTCGACTTCAGCCACCTGACCTTCGACTTCACGACGCTGCTGCAGGGCTTCGACGCGCTCACCGGCACGCTCGGGTCGGCGATGCGGACCGGCCACACGCTGCCCGTCATCGGCGACGCCCTCGACGGCGGCAGCGACGCCGTCGGCAAACTCCAGGCAACGGTGCAGGACCTGCGCGACCAGCTGGCGACGCTCCCACCCGACATGGGCACCATCGAGTCGACGATCGAGACGAAGCTGCCGGGCAGCGACGCCACGTTCTACTGCGGCACCGGCACGTGCCTGTCGCAACAGGACACCAACCTCGTCGACGTCACCGACCTCCAGGTCCACTTCTCCCCGAACAAGCCGATCGACGTCGCAAAGCCGTTCAACCTCGGCCTGCCCGGCTTCCCGCTCTCGACCAGCGGCACCGTGCGCGTGCTCGGTGGCCTCGACGGTGACGTCACCTTCGGCATGAGCCGCGACGACGGGCCCTACGTGTCGTTCCCCCATGGCGCGCCCGCGCTCCACGTCGGCGTGAACGCCGGCCTCGGCACCGCCGAGGCGCCGTGCTCGACGACCGCGCCCGTCATCAAGAAGCTGCCTGGCTACGACAACACCCGGTGCATCCGCGGCCGCCTCGGCCTCCTCACGGCGCAACTGGCCGACGGCGACGGCGGCGTCAACTCTCCCAAGACCAGCATCGGCGTCGACGCGTCGCTCGCGGTCAGCGGCGGCGCCCTCGACGCGGAGAACCGCCAGCGCGTGCCGCTGCGCGACTTCAGCACCCGCACGGTGGACGTCACGCCGACGGTCACCGGCGGCGCCGACCTCAACCTCCGCTTCCGCACCGGCATCGACGGCAACGACGGCCTGCCGTCGCTCGCCGGCCGCATCGACGGGCACTGGTCGCCGACTGGTACGAGGGCGCCGACGCTCAGCCTTGATCAGCTCTACATCGACCCCGGCAACGCCATCGACAAGCTCGCCGGCCCCGTGATCAACCAGCTGAACGACTTGGTCGAACCGATCGTGCCGGTGTTCGACCTGCTGCAGGCGCCGCTGCCCGTCGTGTCGGATCTCCACTTGGTGGACCCGCCGAACCTGCTCGGGCTGCTCGGCAGCGCCACCGACAAGGGCCTCATCGACAGCGTGACGGGGATCGTGGCCGAGGCGCGCGCCCTCACCTCGCACGGCACCAACACGACCCTGATCCCGCTCGGCTTCAACGGTCAACCGGGCACGCTGGGCATCGACACCGCGACCGCCGCCACGCACCCGCCGACCCAGGGCAACGAGACGAGCCTGATCGGCGCGAGCGACATCGGCGTCTGCAGCCTCACCGACGCCACCCTCGTGCCCGGGACAGCGGCGCCGACGTGCCGGCGGCACCACACGGGCGACGTCGGGTTCGGCCAGCCTCCGACGCCGAATCCGTGCCCCACCTCCGACGACGTCCCCGAGAAGCTCGGCGTCACGGGCTTGTCGTTCCCGGTGCTCGACAGCCCGGCGTCGCTGGCGTCGCTGCTCGTGGGCAAAGACGCGACGCTGGTCGCGTACAACCCGCCGTGCTTGCACGCGTCCTTCGGCGCCCACCCGTCGACGACCATCCCCGTCGGCTTCATCCCCGTCACGTTGTCGGTCGGTATCGACCTCAACGTGGCCGGCCACTTCGGCGTCTCCTACGACACAGCGGGGCTCCGGTCGGTCGTCGACGGCGGCAACGTCAGCGGGCTGCTGCGGGGCTTCGCCCTCGACGATCTCCACGGTGACCCGTCGGATCCCGCCGAACTACACGTCGACGCCACGCTGAGTGGCCAGGCGGCCGTCAACGCGTTCGTGGCCAAGGCGGGCATCGAAGGCGGCGTCGGGCTCGGCCTCGACCTGAACCTGCAGGACCCGAACCACGACGGCCACGTCCGCTTCGACGAGCTCGACTCGCGCGGGCCGCTGTGCTGGTTCGACACGCAGTTCTCCGCCTTCTACTTCCTGCGCGCCTTCCTCGAGGTGCACTACCTCGTGGGCAGCCACCGCTCGAACCTCGACATCGTGCCGCGCACCGACGTCCCGCTCACCGACTGGAAGTGCGGACCTGCTCCGGATCTCGCCACGGACCAGCACAACACCAACCCGCACACGCTGAGCCTCAACACCACCAGCGGCGACGACCACATGACGGTCCGTCCGATCGAGGGCGGGCTGCGCGTCAGCCGCGGCGGGCGCGTCGAGGACCACCCCGGCCTGTTCGACGTCGTGACCGGCGACGGCGGCGAGGGCAACGACATCCTCGAGTTCGCGCCGTCGGCCGACGGTCACAAAGAAGGCATGGCGACAGACTTCCACGTCGTGTTCACCGGCGGCGACGGCAACGACACGCTGATCGGGACCGACGGCGCCGACACGCTCACCGGCAACAAGGGTGACGACCACATCGTCGGCGGCGCCGGCGACGACAGCATCACCGCCGACTCCGGCACCACGGGCGATTCGGGCAACGACGTCGTCGACGCCGGTGACGGAGGCGACACCGTCATCGCCGGCCCCGGCGACGACACCGTGCAAGGCGGACCCGGGGCCGACCTCCTGCTCGGCAACGAGGGCGACGACACCCTGCTCGGCGCCGCCGATTCGACGCCGACCTCCACCGAGGTCGACACCGACACGCTCGTGGGTGGGCAGGGCAACGACGTGCTCGACGGCGGGCCCGGCGACGACCACATGACCGGGGCCAGCATCGGTGCCACCGGCACGTCGGTGGTGTGCGGCACGATCGACCCGGCGCTCAGTCCCGATCCCTCCGCGACCGTGCCCGATCGCGACGGCGACCTCGAGGGCATCCAGACGCCCGACGGCAAGACGCCGCCGCGGGGCGACACCGGCTTCGAACTCAGCGGGCCGCCCAACGACGCCGACCAGCCGGCGGCACAACCTCCGCTGCTCGATCCCTCCGACCAGTTCGGCAACGATTCGGTGCGGGGCGGCGCCGGCGACGACCTGCTGGCGGGCGGGCCGGGCGACGACAACCTCGTCGGCGGCGCCGGCAACGACAACGTGTGCGGCGACGGCGGCGTCGACCACCTCGCCGGTGACGACCCCGATGACCTGACCCTTGTCGGCGACGACATCGTCGAGGCCGGCCCGGGCGACGACACCGTCGACGCCGGCCCCGGCTTCGACGACGTGGCCGGCGGCGAAGGGCGCGACCGGATCATCGGCGGTGACGGCGGCGACGTCGTCTTCGGCGACGGCGGCGACGTGCACCGCGACGACGCCGGCAACACGCTGGCGGCGGTGCTGGCCGCCGGGCAGGCATCGGTCAACGACGTGTACGGCCGCATGCGTTCGGTCGGTCTCCCCGGCCACAACGACGACGCGCCCCACGGCGTCGTGCCCGGCAACCCGTCGCCGAGCCTGCCGATGTCGCAGTGCGCCGGCCGCGTCGACCCCGACGCCAAAACCGAAGCGGGCGGGGCACGCTGCGTCGGCGGCGGCGACGGCGGGCCGGGCTTCGCCCAACCGGGTGGGCCGTGCTCACCGTTCCACGACGACCCCTTCGCCGATTGCATCGACGGTGGCGACGGCAAGGACTACCTCTTCGGCGGCGTCGGCGACGACGATCTCGACGGCGGCGACGGCGGCGACGTGATCGCCGGCATGTACGACGACGACGTCGTGCGGGGCGGCAAGGGCGAAGACACGCTCAACGGCGACGAGGGCAACGACACCCTGCGCGGCGGCGAGGGCAAGGACACCCTCGACGGCGGCCCGAGCGCCGACTCGTTGTTCGGCGAGGGCGGCAACGACACCCTCCTCGGCCAGGGCGGCCTCGACACCCTCGACGGCGGCGGCGGCAACGACGAGTACCACGGCGGCGGCGACGAGGACGTGCTCCTCACCAGCCCCGGCGCCGACCTGTTCCACGGCGACGCCGGAAGCGACGTCGTGACCTACGCCGCCGCTCGCGCGGCGGTGTCGGTGACCGCCGACGACCAACCCGACGGCGCCACCGGCAACGACGGCGTCAGCGGCGAGCACGACAACGTCCGCTCCGACGTCGAACAGGTCGTGGGCTCTCCCTTCGCCGACCATATGGACGCGGCGTCGTCGACCACGACATTGTCTGGCGGCGCGGGCAACGACACGCTCACGGCGTCGACCGTCGGCTCGGTGCTCTTCGGCGACGACGGCGACGACACGCTGACCGGCCGCGACAACCGCGACACGCTTCACGGTGGTGCAGGCAAGGACACGCTCGACGGCGGCGCCGGCGCCGACACGCTGCTGGGTGAGGACGGCGACGACACGATCCTCGCCGGCCCCGCGCCCGACCTCGCGCCGATCAACCAGGGCGACGTCATCTCCGGCGGTGCCGGCACCGACACCGTCGACTACTCGGCGCGCTGGCGCGCCATCGACGTCACCCTCGACGGCAGCCCCAACGACGGTCAACTCGGCTACACCGAGCTCACGCAGGTATGTCACATCAACCGCTTCGGCGTGAGGGTGTGCGTGCCGCGAGCGGTGTACGTGGCCCCCGAAGGCGACAACGTCGCGGGCGACGTGGAGATCGTTCTCGGCGGGAGCGGCAACGACACGCTCACGGGCAACCCGTCGGCCAATACGTTGAAGGGCAACGGCGGCAACGACAAGCTCGACGGCCGCGCCGGACCCGACACGCTCGACGGCGGCTCCGGAACAGACACGTGCCGGCGCGACACCGCCGATCGCAGCGTGGTCAGGTGCGAGCGCGTGGTGCGGACTTAGAGCAGGCGCTCGAGAATTGCTGCGGGCTCGGTCGCCCGGGCCGTGCCCGCAGCAACCTCGACGGCGTACGCCGTTGCCGACAGGGCCGCCTGCGCGCCGGCGACGATGCCGCGCCACGCCTCCTCCTCGTTGGGCGGCAACACGAACCCGGCGGCGTCCGACAATGCCTCGATCGCGCCGACGGTGAACGCGACGTCTTCCGGCGACACACCGTCGAGGGCGCACCACGAGCGCAGCACCGACACCAGCAAGTAGTCGTCGGCGTTGGTGACACTGCCTCGCAGTGCGTCGCCGAGCGCGGCCCGCGCCGCCACGTGATCACCCGCCGACAGCTCCGCGAGCCCGAGCGTGCCGATGGCGTAGGCGCGGGCGTTGGCGTCGTCGGCGTGTTCGGCAGCGGCCACCGCGCGCTGCGCAGCCACGCGGGCGGCGGCGAAGTCGCCCACCAGGTGCAGCAGCGACGCCAGGTTGCCGTACACCGCCGCTTGCGCGTTCGGGTCGTCGGCGAGTTCGGCCGCGGTCTCGAAGTACGGGCGCGCCTCGTCGTACCTCCCCTGCTGCGCCAGCAGGATGGCGATGCCGTTCACGCAGCCGGCGACGCCCCGCGTGCTGCCGCGCGCCGCGTAGAGCGGCTGGGCGCGCTCGAGCATGGCCAGGGCGTCGTCGAGGCGTCCGAGCGTTTCGTAGGTGTGCCCGAGGGCGAGCAGCAGTTCGGGCTCGTCCGGGTCGACGCGTTCCAGACGCTCGTAGATGGCCAGCCACTCACGGGCGACGCCGCGCATGTCGGCCCACTCCCACATCGCCGGCGCGATGGCGACGGAGATCGCGTCGTCCTCCCTGACGGCGGAGCGGACGTTGTCGGCCTCGGCGTCGAGCACGCTGAACGAGGCCCCCCGCCCGTCGCGACGCTGACCCACCACCTCCTGCACCCACGCCCGGAAGCGCTGGCGCAACGCGGCGGCATCGGGTTGCTCGTCGAGTAGTTGCCCGCCGCGCACCCGAATCGTGTCGAGCATGCCGAAGCGGTCGTCGGCGCGGGGTACCACCAGCGATTTGGCGACGAGCGCCGGCAGGCGCCCCGCCTCATCCGGCGCAACAAACGCGGCGGCGGCGCTCGAGAATCCGCCCGCAAAGCTCGACAGCGCGGCGTAGAGCCGCCGCTCGTCGGCGTCGAGCAGCTCGACACTCCACTCCAACGCGGCGTGCATCGTCTCGTGCCGCGCCAGGGTGCGGCGACCACCGGTGAGCAGGGCGAAACGGTCGTCGAGCTTGGCCACCACTTGGTCGAGTGTGTTGTCGAGCAGCTGGCCGGCGGCCAACTCGATGGCCAGTGGGATGCCGTCGAGGCGAGCGCAGATGTCGTGCACCTGCTGGGGCGAGCGCGCCGCCGCGCCGGCGTCGCGGCCGGTGGCTCGATCGACGAACAACTCGGCGGCGGCCGACACCCCGAGCGGCTCGACCGGCATCACCACTTCACCGCTCACCCGCAGCGGTTCGCGCGACGTTGCCAGCACGCGCAATCCCGGACAGCGTCCGAGCAGATCCTCGACGAGCTTCGCCACCACGTCGACGACGTGCTCGCAGTTGTCCACGATCGCCAGCACCGACCGGTCCGCCACCATCTCCACGAGGTCGTCGAGGTCGCCGTCGCCCGCGCTCGCGTCGTCGCGCAGCGCCGCTGCGACGGCGGCGGTGACGCCGTCGGGCGACGCCGTCGGCGCCAGCTCGACGAGACAGACGTCGCCGTCGAAATCGTCGAGGCGACGCGCCGCCTCCAGGGCGAGCGCGGTCTTGCCGATCCCGCCCGATCCGACCAGCGTCACCAGTCGCCGGCCTTCGGCGATCCAGCCGTGCAGCGCCGCGATGTCGTCGTCGCGCCCGAAGAACCGGGCGATCGGCGCCGGCAGGTTCGACCGCGTGGCGCGGGCCGCGCGCAGCGACGGATCCTGCTGCAAGATGCGCGCCTCGAGTTCGACCAAGTCGGGAGACGGGTCGATGCCCACCTCCTCCGCCAGCACGGCGCGGGCGGTTTGGAAGGCCCGCAGCGCGTCCGCCTGCCGGCCGGCGCGGTAGAGCGCCAGCATCAGCTGGGCCCAGCCGCGCTCGCGCAGCGGTTCGGCGTCGACCCGCGCCTGTAGCTCGCCGATCAACTCGGCGTGCTCGCCCCGAGCGAGCCGCGCGTCGGCGTGGTCCTCGAGCACGGTGAGCCGAAGTTGCTCGAGGCGCGTCGCCGTCGGTTGCGCCCACGGCGCCGCCGCTTCGTCACCCAACGCCGGGCCGCGCCACTCGGCGAGCGCGCGCACGTAGTCGGCGCTCGCCGCCGCGGCTTCGAAGCGCGCCACGTCGACGGCCTCGGGGGCAACGTCGAGCGCGTAGCCGTCGCGCCGCTGCACGATCGTGTCCTTGCCGACGAGGGCGCGCAGCCGCGAGATCTGCGCGTGCACGAGAGACGGCGCGTTCTCCGGTGGCGCGCCGTCCCACACCACGTCGACGAGGCGGTCGAGCGGCACCACCGCACCCGGCGTCAGCGCCAGCAGCGTCAGGATGCGACGGTGTTGCGGGCGGCTGACCTCCACCTCGGCGCCCGCCACGCGCACCTCCAACGGCCCCAAGAGGCCGATCTCGACGCCCCCGGATCGGTTGCTCGTACGAACGGCCGCAGCGTACCTAGCGGAACCGGATGACAACGGAGTGGCGGGTGTTGTCGTCAAGGTTGATCGTGGCGCGGTAGCAGTGCCCGGCGTAGCTCACCGGCGCGTTCCACCCGAGTTCGTAAGTGGTGGTGTCGCCAGCGGTGTGCAAGCCCTCCCGGATGCCGTACTCGGTGATGTAGCGGGTCTTGGTCAGCGGGCAATCGACGGGCGTCCGCGTCCACGACAGCAGGTGGGAGGGCGCCGCCTCGAAGCTACCGCCGGTCGACTTGTGGAGCCGCCAGCGCAGGGGAACAATCCGACCGGCATCGGCGCCGTTGTGCGCGGCGTGCAGCGGATCGAGGAAGCCCTCGAAGTCGTACACGCCCCGGTAGTGGATGGTCTTGACCGTCGTGTTGCCGAAGGCATCCACCGCCTGGAATCGCAGCGAGTTCAAGCCGGGCACCACCTGGACGCTGCGCACGTCAGTGCGGCACGAACCGGCGGCGAAATACGGCACCGACGCGTCGGTGCACGCCGCGGCCGTGCTGATGATGTCGCCCACCGTGTACGTCGCCCCGTCGGCGGGGGTCGTGCTGGTCAACGTCGGGCCGGCGCCGTCCGCGAAGAACCGGTACGTCCGCGACGTCCGCGCCACCAGGCGGAAGGTCAGACCGGACGCGCTCGTGGAGACCGAGTCGAGGCATTGATCGCTCCACGGGCACGCGTGGACCGGCGAGCCGTCGACGACGGGGTGGACGGTGCGCGCCGTCTGGCCCGGGGGCACGACGGAACTGGCGATCTGGACAGTGACGTTGTTGCCCGCGGGCCCCACCGTCGGTGTAGCCGTCACCGGCAGATAGCCGCCGCCGAGCGACCCCGGTTCGTCAAGGGCGACGCCGATGATGGAGTCGTCGTGACTCGTAATCGACGCGGTGATGGGGAACCACGGTCGGAGCGGAACCGTGCCGGGAGCGCTCACGACCTTGGTGTTGAACGCCGCTTCCCGGAAGTCGTTGGGTAACACGTTGAGGATGTAGTCGAGGTCGTGGTCCTCCGGCTGGGACACGCGCAGGTAATAGGTGCCCGCCACCGCGGGCGTGTAGTGCAGCTCGTCGTAGGGGCCCGCCGCCACCTTCTTACGCGCCGCCTCCGCGACGACGTTGCCGTCGCCGTCGAGGAGCTCGAGGTTCGTGTTGAACGTGTTCGGCGCGAGGAACGCCGTGAGCGGAGAGGCGGGCGCGTCGACGGCGTACACGTCGGTATCGCCGGCACCGCACAGCGTGCCCTGAATCGGCCACGTCTTGGGTAAAGCCGCACCCGTGCCGATGTCTTCGTCGGGTTCGAAGGCATCGCCGCCAAAGGGTTCGCCGCACGGCGTCAGGATGGCCGACACGTCGACGGTGTAAGGACGACGACTGTCGGGCAACGAGCCGAAGGCGCGCATGTCGTAGGTACCGGTCTTGGGCACGGCATACACGAAGTGGGACTCGCCGTCGCTCTCGAGGTGCTGCAACAACCGCAGCTTCCCGTCGTAGTCGGTGAGCGAAACCTTCGGGGCGTTGATCGCCTCCTTGACGTCGACCTGCACCAGCGAGCCTCCGACGAACTCGCCGTCGTAGTACTCCGTCTCGCCCGGGCAGTGCACGGCGTCGACGTGCGGCGCCAGCGGCGCGCGCTTCGATCCGGTGTTGGTCAACGCGTCGTCACTGCAGCCACCGGCCGTCAGCGTGTACTCGATCGGAGCGGAAGACGGGTTGGTGACCCGCGCCGCGTACTCGCCGTCGGCCGTGGCCTTGCGGCCGGCGTTGGCTGGTATCTGGTTCCCCGCCGGGTCGTAGAGCTGCACACTTGGCGCGCTGCCGCCGCGCAGCGACGTCGCCTGGGCACTCACGATCTGCCCGGCGCGCACGTCGAAGATGAACCAGTCGGCATCGTTCGGACAGGCGATGGCGCGCACCGCGTCGTGCATCGGAACCGCGAACTGGAATGTGTCGTTGGGCTCGTAGACGTCGTCGGGCGGACACGTCTGCACCCGATCGAAACGCTCGACGGAGCCGGTGAAATCCACCGTGTAGAGGCTGCCGTTGCCGGGCCCAGCGGAAAAGTCCGTCGCCCCGATATTGCCGGCGATGAGCTGGATCGTCGACGGATCGGGCACGAGCCGGTTGCCCGGGCCCGCGGGTGACAAGCGCATTGCCCAGATACATCCGGCATAGGCGTCGCTCACGAACACGGAGTTGCGAAACTCGGGCCCGAGGCCGAGCGGCGGAAAGGCGATCCCCGAAATCACGCTGCCGTCGCCGCAGCCGGGCACCGGCGGGACGTCGTGCGCGTATTGATACGCCGGCGCGACGGCGGCGCCGCTCGCGTACAGCTGGTTGCACAAGGCGTTGTTCGCGGCCTGCCACTTGGGCTGCGGAGCGGCGCCCTCGTAGCACGGCCAACCGAAGTTGCTGAGCGACGCCGTGGGTTGCGCGATGGCGTTGATCTCTTCCCAGTCGTCCCAGCCGACGTCAGCGCTCCACACCTCGCTGGTGCCCGGCAGCTGCGCGAGGCGGAAAGGGTTGCGCAGGCCCATCGCATCGACGCGTCGATTGCCGACGACGGGGTCAGCGGCGCGCGGGTTGTCGGGCAAAGCCTCGCCGGTCGCGGGGTCGACGCGCAGGATCGTGCCGTCGTAGTCGACCGGATCGTTCGGTGTCAGCAGATCCTGGGCGCGCAGTGAGCCTCCCTCGGAGGTCACCGGGTCGGGCGTTTCGCCGACGGCCCCCGGCGGATCGCCACACACGTTCTTCGGTTGGGGGCCGTCGGGATCGTCACCGCCGTGCTGACCGACGTCGATCGCGCTGCTCTGCCAGCTGCCGCCGTCACCGCCCCCGACGTAGAGCGCGCCGTCGTTGCCGTAGAGCAAGCCGCCGCCGGTGTGGCTCACGAACTGCTGGCACCACATACCGTCGATCAGCGGGACGGTCTCCTTCACCTCCTTGGTCACGGGGTCGAGCACGAGCCGCCACAACGACGCGGTGCTGACGCAGCCACCCCCGTCTGGGTCCTTGCCGGGGCAATTGTCTTCGCCGTCGTGGATCCCGCCGGGACCCCAGTGGGGCGCCTGCCCGCCGGGCGCCGCGTCCTTGGCGAAGTAAATCCACACCCACGGCTCGGCGGGCCAGTTCGGGTCGACTTCGAGTCCGAGCAGGCCGCGGTCGGCGGAGTAGTGCACCTCGTTCTCGATGTCGAGCACCGTCTGCGGCTCATGCGCATCGTCGAACCACTTCAGTACGCCGCGCTGCTCGGCCACGAACACGGTGCCGTCGGCGGCGACGCGCACGGCCGTCGGATGCGTGAAGCCCGTCTTCACCGTGGACAGATGCAGTTCACCGACGGGCAAAGGCCCGGTGGGCGGCAGCACGACCCCGCCGCCAGTGTCCGTCCCCGGAGGTTGCGGATCGTCGGCCCGGGCCGCGACCACAGGCACCAAGCCAGCCGTCAACAGCGCGATGAGCAGACCCGTCCACCAGTACCGCCGCATGCCCGTCCCCTTGATCGATCCGATAACGGGGGCATCGTCGCAAGCGGACCTTGCCGCAACCTTGCCGCGCGGTCAGTACGAACGCGGCAGGCCGAGGACGTGCTCGGCCAGGTAGTTCAAAACCATCTCTTGGGAAATGGGGGCGATCTTCATGAGCCGCGCCTCGCGCCAGTAGCGGCCGACGTCGTACTCCTCGGCGTAGCCCATCCCGCCGTGGACCTGCAGGGCGCGGTCGGCCGCGTCGAAGGCGGCCTGGGCGGCGAGCAACTTGGCGCTGTTGGCCTGCTCGGCGCACGGCAGCCCGTGGTCGTAGCGCCAGCTCGCCTCGCGGATGACGAGTTCGGCGGCGCGCAGGTGCGCGTGCGACTCGGCGAGTGGGAACGCCAGGCCCTGGTTCTGGCCGATGGGACGGCCGAAGACGATGCGCTCGTTGGCGTACTGCACGGCTTTCGCGATCGCGGCGCGCCCGGTGCCGAGCGCCTCGGACGCGATGAGGATGCGCTCGGGATTGAGGCCGTCGAGCAGGTACTTGAAACCGCTGCCCTCGTCGCCGATCCGATCGTCCTCGCTGACGAAGAGGTCGTCGTAGCGCACCTCGCACGACACGACAGCGTTGCGCCCGATCTTGTCGATGGCGCGGATGTCGACTTCGGGCTTCTGCAGGTCGGCGAGAAACAAGGTCATGCCGTCGGTGCGCTTCTGGCATTCCTCGAGCGGCGTCGTGCGCGCCAGCAGCAGGACCTTCTGGCACAGCAGCGCCTTGGTCGTCCACACCTTGCGGCCGCGGATGAGGTAGCCGCCGTCGGTGCGCCGGGCGCTCGTGGTGATCGACGTGGTGTCGGTGCCGGCATCGGGTTCGGTGACGCCGAAGGCGACGTGCAGCGACCCATCCACCACCTGCGGCAGGTACTTCGCCTGCATCGCCGGCGAGCCGTGCTTGACGATCGGGTTCATGCCGAAGATCGACAGGTGCAACGCGCTGCACCCGTTCATCGCCGCACCCGACGCCGCAATTTCTTCGAGCACGATCGACGCCTCGGTGATGCCTTGGCCCCCACCGCCGAACTCTTCGGGGATGGCGATGCCGACCCAACCGCCCGCCGCCATGGCGTCGTAGAACGCCCACGGGAACTCGTGGTCGTGGTCGGCCTTGCGCCAGTAGGCGTCGTCGAACTTCGAGCACACCCGGCGCACGCCCTCGCGGATGGCGTCATGGGTTTCGTTCGGAGCGAAGTCCATGCGCGAACCTAACCCTTGTGACCACGATGCTCGAAGGTGCGCGCGGCGTCCACTTGGCGGCCGACGTCGGCGGACCCGAGGACGGGCCGACGGTCGTGTTGCTCCACGGCGGCGGCCAGACGCGACACTCGTGGCACGGCACGTGGCAGGTGCTCGTCGACGCCGGCTGGCGCGCCGTCTCGCTCGACCTGCGGGGCCACGGTGACAGCGAATGGCCCGAGGACGGCGACTACTCACACGTGGCCTTCGCCGAAGACGTCGTCGCCGTTTCGCGGCAACTGCGCACGCCGCCGGTGCTGGTGGGCGCGTCGCTGGGCGGCTTGGCATCGCTGCTGGCGGTGGCCGAAGCACCACGGCAGGAGGACGTGGCCCGCGCCCTCGTGCTCGTCGACGTCGCCCACCGCATCGAAGGTGCCGGCCGCGACCGCATCATCGAGTTCATGACGGGCCACCTCGACGGCTTCGACACGCTCGACGACGTCGCCGACGCCATCCAGGCCTACAACCCGCACCGGCCGCGCCCGACCGACCTGTCGGGCCTCAAGAAGAACGTGCGCGAGCGCAACGGCCGCTGGTACTGGCACTGGGACCCGCGCTTCATGACCGGCATGTTCCAAGGCGTCGACGAGACGCGCACGCGCCTCGTCAGCGAGGAGCGCCGCGAGGACGCGGCGCGCGCCCTGCGCATCCCGGTGCTGCTGGTGCGCGGCCGCAGCAGCGACATCGTGAGGGAGGAGACGGCCAATCAGTTCCTCGCCCTCGTGCCCCACGCCGAGTTCGCGGACGTCGCCGGCGCCGGACACATGGTCGCCGGCGACCGCAACGAGGTCTTCAACCGCGCCATCCTCGACTTCCTCGGGCGACACCGGTAGGACCCGTGGCCGACGTCATCATCATCGGCGCCGGAGTCTCCGGGCTCTACGCGCTGCACCGCCTGCGTGAGCGCGGCATCAGCGCCCACGTGTACGAGGCCAACGACGACGTCGGTGGCACGTGGTTCAAGAACCGCTACCCCGGCGCCCGCTTCGACTCCGAGAGCTACACCTACGCGTATTCGTTCTCGCCCGAACTGCTCGAGGAGTGGGACTGGTCCGAGCACTTCGCCGCCCAGCCCGAGACGCTGCGCTACCTGCAACACGTCGCCGACCGCTTCGACCTTCGCCGCGACATCACCTTCGGTCGCCGCGTCACCTCGGCGATCTACGACGACCGCCGCGCCGAATGGACCGTCACGTTGGACGACGGCTTGACCGACACAGCGCGTTTCGTCATCGGCGCCATCGGCGTGTTGACCGCCGCGCCCAACCCGCCGCCCTGGCCCGGCGTCGCCGACTTCGCCGGCACCGCGTTCCACACCACCGACTGGCCCGAAGGCCTCGACCTGACCGGCAAGCGCGTCGCCGTGATCGGCACGGGCGCGACTGCCGTGCAGTTGATCCCCGAGGTGGCGAAGGTGGCGAGCCACCTCACCGTCTACCAGCGGACACCGAACTGGTGCGCGCCACTGGGCAACGCGCCCATCACCGCGGAGGAACAGGCCGACCTCAAGGCGCGCTACGGCGAGTTGTTCGAGCGCTGCCGCACCACCTTCGGCGCCTTCGTCCACGACGCCGACCGGCGCAAGGCGCTCGAGGTCAGCGCCACCGAACGCGCCGAGTTGTTCGAGCGGCTGTGGGCCGAGCGCGGCTTCGCCATCTGGATGGGCAACTTCCGCGACACGCTCGTCAACGCGGAAGCCAACAAGCTCATCAGCGACTTCGTGGCCGACAAGATCCGCGCCCGCGTGCACGACCCGGCGCTCGCCGAGAAGCTGATCCCGACCGACCACGGGTTCGGCACCCGGCGCGTGCCGATGGAGACCAACTACTACGAGGCGTACAACCGACCGAACGTCGACCTCGTCGACCTGCGGGCCACGCCGATCGAACGCATCACCCGGGACGGCATCGTTACGAGCGACGGCGAGCGCGCCTTCGACGTCATCGTCTACGCCGTCGGCTTCGACGCCATCACCGGACCGTACGACCGCATGGACATCCGGGGCCGCGACAGACGCACCCTGCGCGACGCGTGGGCCGACGGACCGCGCACGCTGTTCGGGCTCATGACCGCCGGGTTCCCGAACTTCTTCATGGTCATCGGCCCGCAGCAGGCGGGCGGGTTCTGCAACATGACGCGCTGCATCGAAACGAACAGCGACTGGATAGTCGACCTGATCGATCACGTGCGCGCCCAGCACAAGCAATCGGTCGAGCCGACCGTCGAGGCGCAGGAGGAGTGGAACGACGAAGTGATCGCCAGCGCGGAGCGGATGCTGTTCACGAAGGTGCCGTCGTGGTTCACCGGAGCCCGCCGCGCCGGCTTCGACGGCACGCTGCGTAACTCCCTGGTCTACGTCGGCGGCGTGCCGGCGTTCAACGAGCGCTGCGCACAGGCGGCGAGCAACGGCTATGCCGGTTTCGTGATCGTTTGACAGGGCCGTTCGGCCCTGTCTCCCCGTAGACAGCCCGGGGTACCGTCCTTCATATGAAGACTGCCGGAACGACTCCCAGCGGCGGCGTCGACCTCTCCGATTGGAAACACCTGATCGACGGCCCGTTCCTCAGCGTGTACGTGCCCACCGAGTCCGCCGTGGCCAACGCCACCCCGCGTTCGGACGCCGAGTGGCGGACGCTGCGCACCGAGCTTTTGGCCCAGGGCGCGCCGGAAGACGCGCTGGCGCACGTCGACCCGCTCGTACCCGACGCTCACCTGCGCGGCGAGACGCTGGCGGTGATCGCCACGCCCGACGGCGTGCAGGTGGTCGACTATCTCCCGGAAGCCGTACCGGCGCCGCGCGGTTCATGGGGCCCCGTGGCCGACCTCGTGCCGATCATCAAGGCGCGCCAGAGCCGCATCCCGTTCGTGACTGCGTGGGCCGATCACGGCGGCGCCGACGTCACCGGTTATGGCGCCCACCGCGTGATCGAGAAGACCGCCGGCGACGGCGACCCGATGCCGAAGTCGGCACCCGGCGGCTGGTCACAGCCGCGCTTCGCCCACCGCGCCGAGAACGACTGGGCGAAGAACGCGGCCGACGCGGCCGAGGAAGTGCGCAAGATGGCCGAGCGCGTCGACGCCCGCACGATCATCGTCGGCGGCGACGTGCGCGCCACGCACATGCTCGCCGATCATCTCCCCCGCGACGCTGACGTCCACATCATCGACCCGGGCCGGGCCAACGACGGATCAGAGGAGTTCCGGGACGAAGAAGTGCGCCGGATCGTGAACACCGCCGTGGCCGAGGACACCGTCGCCGTCCTCGAGAAGTTCAAGACCGAGCGAGGTCAGCTCGACCGCGCGGTCGACGGCATCAACGCCACCGCCGACGCGCTCAAGCGCGCCGCCGTCGATGTGCTTTTGGTGCACGACGATCGCGACTTGCTGGCCGACGGCGCCGGCATCGTCGACAACCTCGTCCACGACGCCATCGCCACCGGAGCCAGCGTGCGGGTCATCCCGGCCGCCGGGCCCGTCGAAGGCGGCATCGGCGCCATTCTTCGCTGGGCATAGCTTTCGCTAGAGTCGCCCCATGGCGAATGAATGGGGTCCTCTGGACGCACTGGCAGGCGATTGGGAAGGCACGGGCGGTCTCGACACCGCGTACTCCAACTCGAAGGGCGAGGTCATCGCCACGCCGTATCTCGAGAAGCTGACGCTCAAGCCGTTCGGCCCGGTTGACAACGGCAAGCAGTCGCTCTACGGCCTCGACTACAAGACGGCCATGTGGCGCGACGACGAGGAGAACCCGTTCCACACCGAGGTCGGCTACTGGCTGTGGGACTCGGCCACCAACGAAGTCCTGCGCGGCTTCGTCGTGCCCCGCGGCATCACGGTGCTGGCGGGCGGTACTGCGGCGGCCGACGCCAAGTCGTGGACGATGCACGCCAAGCAGGGCGACCCGCAGTACGCCATCGGCGAGAACAAGTACCTCGCCGAGAACGCGGCCACCGTCTCCTACGACCTCACGATCACGGTCAACGACGACGGCACGTGGAGCTACGAAGAGTCCACGGCGCTGCGCATGTTCGTGATGGGCGGCGAAGTGTTCGCCCACACCGACGCCAACACGCTCAAGCGCGTCGGCTAGCTCGTCTTAACTGCCGCGGCTCTGGGTGTTGCCGTTGTTGGCGGCCACCCCGGGCTGAGGCCCTCCGTCGTCGAAGTTCGGCTGCGACGACACATTTGCGGTGTTGGCGGTGGTACTCGAGGTGGTCGTCGCGCGCGACGACGAGTGGAGACCCACGTAGCCCGTGATGGCGACGAGCGCCGCCACGCTGGCACCGAGCGTCACGTCACGCGCCCGCTGAGCGGGGTGCTGCCGTTGTGTCATGCAACTGACGGTATGCCGGCGCGCGCGCAAAGTGGCGAGGTTCGCCGCGAACCCGCATCCGGCACTCCGCGAACTCACAGCTTGCGGGCTGAGCATCACCGCATGCACGAAGCCGGGTTCTCCGCCATGGGCAGCTACGCCCACATCATGGTCGTGGGCGCACCGCGCCCGCTGCTCGCCGCCGCCATCGAGCGGGTCGAGGATCTCGAGGCCAAGTGGAGCCGGTTTCGCTCGACGAGCGAGGTGTCGCGCCTGAACGAGCTGGGCTCGCTCGACGTATCGGACGACACGACGCTGCTCGTCCGCCGCGCCATCGAAGGGTGGCGGCTGTCCGAAGGATGGTTCGACCCGACAGTGTTGGGCGACGTGCTGCGCGCCGGCTACACCCGCACCTTCGCCGAGGTGGCGGGCAGCGGCACCAGCGGCCTCGCCCGCGGTTGCGGTGGCATCGTCGTCGCCGGACATCACGTGGCTTTGCCCGCCGGCGTCGGTTTCGACCCGGGCGGGATCGGCAAGGGCCTCGCCGCCGACATCGTGCTCGCCGAACTCATCGCCGCGGGCGCCGCCGGCGCGTGCGTGAATCTCGGGGGTGACGTCGCCGTCGCCGGCGTCGCCCCCGACGGCACCGACTGGACCATCGACGTGGTGCACGAGTGGCGCCCCGAGCCGGTGTGCCGCGTCGGGCTGCGCACCGGCGCCGTCGCCACGTCGACCACGCTGCGGCGCCGCTGGCACACCGCGGCCGGCGACGCCCATCACCTCATCGATCCCCACACCGGCGTCCCGTCGGCCAGCGTCGTGAACACCGCCTCGGTCGTCGCCGGTCATGCGTGGATGGCCGAGGTGCTGGCCAAGACGTTGCTGCTGCGCGGCGACGGGTTCGGTACCGTCGTCGGCCTCGGCGTCGAAGCCTTGACCGTCGACGACTCCGGCCGCGTGGCAACCACCGCGAAGTTCCGCCGCTTCCTCGCGACACCGCCGCCGACGCAACTCGCCTACGCCAGCTGAGTCAATCCCAGGCCGCGGCCAGATCCTTCGCCGTCGGCGACACGGGAACAGCATCACGTTCGGGGGCGGTGCGCAGCAGGCGGTCGCCGACGTCGCTCGTCACGCCGAACCAGTAGTGCTCGTTGCGGAAGTGGTGATTGCGGTGGTTGCGCCAGATCGTCTTGTAGTACCAGCGGCGCGGCCGGTACTTCGAGTGGATCAGGAAGTGCGTCCACTCGTAGGCGAGCAGCATGAGGTAAGCGAACGCCAGCGTGGTGTACGACGAGGGCTTGCCCTGTCCGAGGGCCACCGCGATGATCGCGGCGGTCGGCAGCATGATCGAGACCACCCGCGTCGGCAGCAGCACGAGCGAGACGCGCCGCGGCGCCTGATGATGCTCGCGGTGCTTGCGCGCGACATACGGGTCGAGCATGCGCCCGGCGATCGTGCGGGGGCGGAAGTGCAACAAGACGATGTGGACCGTCCACTCGGTGAACGGCTCGAGGGCGGTGATGATCACCGGACCGAGCAGGTCGCGCCAGCCCCAGCCGCCGAGCGTGGCCCGATAGACGACGGCGGCGGTCAGCGCCAGGATGATGAGGCGCGGCGGCGTGTGGCGCAGGAACAGCCGGGCGTGGCTCGCCAGGCTCTGCGAGTCGGGATACTCGTAGGTGGTCGCCGTCATTTGACGAACTCCTCGGGCAACTGCGCCACCAACCCGGTGAGCGCGGCGCTCGACGCCGCCAGCAGTTTGCGCGCTGCGGCTTCGGCGGCTTCGGGCTTGCCGTCGCGCACCGCCGTCAGCAGGCGGCGGCGACCCTTCACGTCGTCGAGCTCACTCGTCAGGTAGTCGGCGACGAAACCGGCGACGGGCTCGAACGACGCCCGCAGGCTGTTGTAGGCGAAGCGGTAAGCGATGTTGTCCGATGCGTCCACCAGCGCGTCCCACAGGTCGAGGTTGACGTGGCTGCGACGGACCGCCGGCACCGATCCGTCGTCGAGCACCGCGGCGGCGTCGGCGACGCGCGCCAGATGCTCGGGCCGCGCCCGTTGCGCGGCGAGCCGAGCGACGTCTGGACCGATGGCGAGGCGCATCTCGATCACGGAGCGGATCACGCTGCGGTCGACCTTCCCATCGGCGGACAGCACCAAGCGCGGCAGCAGGTGCAGCGCCCCCGTCTGCCGGAATTCGCGCACCCGCGTGGCGCCGCCGTGCTGGATCGTGACGAGGCCGTCTTGCGCCAGCCGCTGCAGCGCTTCGCGGACGGCTTGCCGGTTGACGCCCAGCAGCTCGGTGAGGGCTCGTTCCGCCGGCAGGACCTCGCCGGGCACGAGCCGGCCGTCGAGGATCTCCGCCGCCAGTTGTTCGTAGGCGCCGTCGACCACCGACCGACGCGCCACCGGTGCCAGGTTCACGCGGCCAACTGTAGCCAGACATCAACTGGTCTGACCAGTCGACGAACTAGACCGCGACGATGTCGATACGGCTGTCGATGCGGCGGATGTCGTCGGGGTCGGACGTGATCACGCGCAATTCGCGTTGGCGGGCGGTGACTGCCACCGACGCGTCGGTGATGTCGTTCGTGCCGGTCGTTCCGCAGAGCTGGCCGACTGTTCGGGCCCCGAGGTCG